>NZ_JBHZGK010000003.1:0-365209 GCF_051900425.1 Frateuria sp. GZRR33 | reverse complement strand
TCATCCATCCACCGCAAGGCGCCCACACAAGTCACCTGCGCACACTGTCAAAGATCAATCACTTGCGACCGATTCCTCGAATCGCCCCGAGACGTTTCGTCCCGGGTGAGCCGCCCATTCTACATTCGTTTCTCTGTCCGTCAACACCCTGTGAGAAGAAAATTCGTCGCAGGAGAAGGGGAGAACCCTTCGCGAGGGCGGCCTCGTCGAAGGGGCGAGAATCATAGCGCCGCGCGCGAGCACTGTGAAGGGGGCGTGGAGTTTTTTTTGAACCCGTTGGGGTTGGGTTCAACCGCTACACTCGAACGCTCACTACATCTGGACCGAGCCATGAAGCGACTGCCCCTGGTGTTCCTGCTGCTCGCCGCCACCGGCTGCGCGACCGCCGTACCAAAGAGCCCCGCGCCCGCGGTCGATCTGCATGGGCATCACTTCAGCACGGAACTCGCGACGGACGATGCCAGTCGCGAGCGCGGCTTGATGATGCGCAAGGAGCTGGCCGCCGATCACAGCATGCTGTTCGTGTTCCCGGACACCCAGCCACGCTGGTTCTGGATGAAGAACACCCTGATACCGCTGGACATCCTCTACTTCGATGCCGACCGCAAGCTGGTATCGATGCAACTGGACGTGCCGCCGTGCAAGGCCGATCCCTGCCCGAGCTACCCCAGCGACGCGCCTGCGCGTTATGTGCTCGAGCTGCCGGCCGGGACGGCACGACGCATCGGCGTGGAATCCGGCGACGAACTGAAGGTCGATGGCGACATCGGCGCAGTGCGCTGACCGGCGCCCCGCTGGCAGGGCAGACCTACCTGGTAGGGAACCAGCCGCGAGGGGTCGAGCCGGTCGAGCATGTCCCACTCGTCTTCGAACGGAATGAACTGTTTCATGCGCGCCTCCCGCGTCGACTACGGAGACAGGAAAGCAGACGGCCCGGTCCGCACGATGACGGAACCGGGCCGTTTGATGACGGGCACGAGGCGCGTGTCAGTCGGTCTCGACCATCTCGAAGTCGTCCTTGGTCGCGCCGCAGTCGGGGCAGGTCCAGGTGTCGGGCACGTCTTCCCAGCGCGTGCCCGGCTCGATGCCCTCTTCGGGCACGCCTAGCGCTTCGTCATAGATGAAGCCGCATACCACGCACATCCACTTGCGCGTCGCGGGGGGTTTGGCGTCGGTGCTCATCGGATCGTGTCTTCGTCTGCAGTTGAATGGGCCATTCTCGCAACTCCCCCGCCAGAGCGAAAGCGCGGCGACCAGACACAAGGAACCCCGATGCATCCGTTCCCTTCGCGCGGCGTGTACGCCATCACCAATGGCTCCCGCAACGATCTGCTGGACGTGACGCGTGAGGCGCTGGCCGGGGGCGCACGCCTGCTGCAATACCGCGACCTGGGCCACGATGATGCCCGCCGGCATGCCGAGGCCCTCGCACTCAAGCGCCTGTGCGACGAATACGGCGTGCCACTGCTGATCAACGGCGACGCGGCACTCGCACAGGCGGTCGGCGCCGCCGGCATACACCTGGGCGAAACCGCCGAAGAACTGGCCGGCGCGCGCGCGCGGCTCGGTGCGCAGGCGATCATCGGCGTGTCCTGCTTCGACTCGCTCGAACGTGCGCAGTCGATGGCGAAGGCGAGCGCCGATTACGTGTCGTTCGGCGCTTTCTTTCCGTCACCGACGTTGCCGCACGCCCGCACGGCGCCGCTGGAATTGCTGAGGCAGAGCGCCGCATTAGGCGTGCCACGGGTGGCGATCGGCGGCATCACGCCCGAGAATGGCGCCGCCCTGGTCGACGCCGGCGCCGACTACCTGGCCGCCATCTCGGCCGTGTTCGGCGCCACCGACGTGCGCGCCGCAACCCGCCGCCTTGGCGACCTCTACCGTTAACCTTCCGACGAGCCCCATCCATGACCACCAACCACGAGCTATTCCAACGGGCACAGCGGCTGATGCCCGGCGGCGTCAATTCGCCGGTGCGCGCCTTCAAGTCGGTCGGCGGCGAGCCGTTCTTCACCGCGCGCGCCGAGGGTGCCTACCTGTGGGACGTCGAGGGCACGCGCTACATCGACTACGTCGGCTCGTGGGGCCCGATGATCGCCGGCCACAACCACCCGCGCGTGCGCGAGGCGGTAGAGCGTGCAGTGCGAGATGGCCTGTCCTTCGGCACGCCTTCGCCGGCCGAGGTGACCATGGCCGAGACGATCACGCGCCTCGTGCCGTCGGTGGATATGGTGCGCATGGTCAACTCCGGCACAGAGGCGACGATGTCGGCGATCCGGTTGGCGCGTGGCGCCACCGGGCGCAGCAAGATCGTGAAGTTCGAGGGCTGCTACCACGGCCACGGCGACAGCTTCCTGGTCAAGGCCGGCTCCGGCGCGCTGACCTTCGGCGTGCCGACGTCGCCCGGGGTGCCCAAGGCCGCCGCCGACCTGACCCTCACCCTGCCCTACAACGACCTGCCGGCGGCCGAGACGCTGTTCGCCGAGCACGGCGCGGACATCGCCGGCCTGATCATCGAGCCGGTCGCCGGCAACATGAACTGCATCCCGCCAAGGGACGGCTACCTGCAGGGGCTGCGCGAGCTGTGCACGCGCCACGGCGCGTTACTGATCTTCGATGAGGTGATGACCGGTTTCCGGGTGGCGCTGGGCGGCGCACAGGCGCATTACGGCGTGGTGCCGGACCTGACCACCTTCGGCAAGGTCATCGGCGGCGGCATGCCGGTGGGTGCCTACGGCGGGCGCCGCGATTTGATGGAGCAGATCGCGCCGGCCGGCCCGATCTACCAGGCAGGCACGCTCTCGGGCAATCCGGTCGCCATGGCAGCCGGCCTGGCCATGCTGGAGCTGATCCAGGCGCCCGGCTTTTACGACAAGCTCGCCGCACGCACGCGGTTGCTCTGCGACGGCCTGCAGGCCGTCGCCGATGCCGAGGGCGTGCCGTTCAGCACCAACCGCGTCGGGGGCATGTTCGGCCTGTTCTTCACGGCCGGACAGGTGGCGAGCTACGCGCAGGCCACCGCGGCCGACACGGCGCTGTTCAACCGCTTCTTCCACGGCATGCTCAAGCGTGGCGTGTACCTCGCACCGAGCGCATTCGAGGCGGGCTTCCTGTCCAGTGCGCACAGCGACCAGGACATCGCCGACACGCTGGAAGCCGCGCGCGGCGCGTTGCGCGAGGCCAGGCAGCACGCGTGAACTTGCCGACCTTGCGCCAAACGCCGGCGGCCTGCAGCCTGGCCTGAGTCGCCTCTACCAGACGCCCGTGTTGGGCATCGAAGCCCACGGCTCCCGCGGCGGCAGATGGCCTTCCTGCAGCAGTTCGATCGAGATCAGGTCGGGCGAGCGCACGAACGCCATGTGTCCGTCGCGCGGCGGGCGGTGGATCGTGCAGCCCATGTCCTTGAGGCGCTCGCAGGTGGCATAGATGTCGTCCACGCGGAACGCCAGGTGGCCGAAGTTGCGCGACGAGCCGTAGTCCTCCTCCGAGCCCCAGTTGAAGGTGAGCTCGATCTCCGCGTCGGGACTCTCCGGCGCGGCAAGGAAGACGAGGGTGTACTTGCCTTCCGGCACCTCCTTGCGGCGCACCTCGCGCAGGCCGAGGCCTTCGCAGTAAAAGCGCAGCGACGCATCCAGGTCGCGCACGCGGACCATGGTGTGCAGGTACTTCATGGCGTTTCTCCGGCAGGGGCGGCGAGGAAGGCGGTAAAGGCCGTGCGCAGGCGCTCCAGCCCCTGCGCCAGTTCCTCGTCGGTGATGGTCAACGGGGGCAGCAGGCGCAGTACGTCGGGGCCCGCCTGGAGCAACAGCACGCCGCTTGCCGCGGCCACGTCGAGCATGGCAGCGGCCTTGCCACGATGGGGTGGCGCCAGCGCCGCGCCCAGCATCAGGCCGCGCCCGCGCACCTCCTCGAACAGGCCCAGCTCGGCGTCGATGGCCGCCAGGCCGGCACGCAGTTCGTTCGACTGGCGCTCCACGTTCAGCAGCACCGCGGGCGAACCGAGCTTGGCCAGCGCCACGCGCGCCACCGCCGCAGCGAGCGGGTTGCCGCCGAACGTCGAGCCGTGCGCGCCCACCTGCATGACGTCGGCGACCCTCGCTCCGGCCAGCATCGCGCCGATCGGGAAGCCCGCCCCGAGCGCCTTGGCCAGCGTCACGATGTCCGGCTCCACGTCGTCCTGCACATGCGCGAACAGCGTGCCGGTGCGGCCCATGCCGCACTGGATCTCGTCCAGCACCAGCAGCGCACCATGGCGGTCGCACAGTTCGCGCGCGTGCCTGAGGAAGCCGGGCGCCGCCGGGCGCACGCCGCCCTCACCCTGCACGGGCTCGACCATCACCGCGGCCACGTCTCCCTGCGCGAATGCCGCCTCGAGTGCGGCCAGGTCGTTGAAGTCGATGTAGCGGAAGCCCTGCGGTAGCGGCTCGTAGCCCTCCTGGTACTTCGGTTGCGCGGTCGCCGTGACGGTGGCGAGCGTGCGCCCGTGGAAGGAGCCACGGAAGGTGACGATGGTGCGCTGTCCGGCGTCGCGTCCCTGCGCGGCCGCCCAGCGACGGACCAGCTTGATCGCCGCTTCGTTCGCCTCGGCGCCCGAGTTGCACAGGAACACGCGCTCGGCAAAGCCGGACGCCTCGACCAGCTCCTGCGCGAGCTTCAGCGGCGGCTCGGTGTAGAACACGTTGCTGCTGTGCCACAACTTGTGCGCCTGCGCGGTGAGCGCGGCAAGCAGGTCGGGATCCTGGTGACCCAGGCCGTTGACTGCGATACCCGCGCCGAAGTCCACGTAATCGCGCCCCTGCGTATCCCACAGCCGCGCGCCGCGGCCGTGGTCGAGCACGAGCTCGCGCGGGCGATACACCGGCAACCAGTAGCGCCGGGCCAGATCGATCAGGGAAGCGTCGTGCGTGGACATGGCTCTCCGGCGGCGCCTGGGCGCCGTTGCAACATGCGTGGGGCGCGACCGGGGCGTCGCCCGCACATGCTAGCACCGCGACTGGGCCGCCCCGGCGCCTGCGGTTGTAACAGTCGCACAAGGTGTATCGCCGCTGTTACACCCCGCGCCGGGCACGCTGCCATGCGGTTTTGCGCCGACCGGCAGGGCCCTGGCGCCCAGGGCGCTGTAACACCGGGTGAAGGCGGGAACCGCTGCGGGGACGTCGAAAGCGGCACCACGGCGCGGTTTGAGGGCCATCCGCGGGCTTGGCACGGCGTTTGCCACCGAGGCACTCACCGAAGGAAACGAGCCGTGCCATGGAACCCGCAGTCGCCCCTCCGTCCCGCCTTCTCGCGCTCCGGCCGCTAGCGGCCATGCTCGCGCTGGTCGGCCTGCCTTTCGCCGGTCATGCGGCGGATGCGCACCGGGCGGTCGATGCCAGGCCGGGGGACATCGTGCTGCTGCGCACGGTATCGACGCGCCCGGCAGCCCGGCCCGCACCGCCGGGAATGGCGCTGATGGTGTCACCTTCGCCGCAGCCGGAAATCCTCGCCTCGCTGGGGAGCGGCGAACTTTCCGACGACGACATCGCGCAGTTGGGCGTGACGCCCTCGCCCACCGTGCAACTGCAATCCACCGAGGGCCGCGTGCTCGAGGGCATGCTGGTTCGTGGCAGCGGCGGCACCATGGTCGCCGGCAACAGTGTGAGCAGCACCGTGACGGCCCCGACCGTCGCCATCGGCAACGCGACCCGCGGCATCGGCGACCAGGTGCAGGGCGCGCTCGCGCAACTGCCCTTCGGCAACGGGCATTGAGCGCCATGCGCCGCCCGATCGTGCTCGCCTTTCTCGCCACGCTGGCCATGCTCAGCACCGGCGTCAACGCGAGCGACGACGACTACGCCGCCATGCTCGGCTACCTCACCAGCAGCCGCCTGGATGGTCACGCGCTGCAGGGCGCGCAGGGCAGCGTCGCGATGAACCTGGCGGCGGGCGATCTCAACAGCCAGGCCAACCTGCGCGCCTTCGCCACCGGCACCCAGGCGCAGGCATCGATCGACGCGCGCCAGCGGACGCTCGACAACCGGGCCAATGCGCCGGCGCAGGCGCAGGCCTCCATCGCCGGCGACGTCCTTGCCGGCGCGCACGGGCTCGTATCGATCAACCAGGCCAGCGGGACGGCGAACACGCAGCTCAACGCGGTCGCCGCGGCGCTGGCCAGCCAGGGCATACGCGAAACGACGGACGGCTCGCTGTCTGCCGCCGTTTCGGCGTCGGCAGAAGTGCAGCCGGGAACGGGCGCCGGCGTACCGGGTGAAGGCACGCGCAGCGTGTCGGTCGCCGCGGGCGCCATGCAGGGCTTCCGTGGCGTGCTGCAACTCAACCAGACCGCGGGATCGGGCAATGCCACGGGCAACATCCTGTCGCTGTCCGTGTCGGAGCTACCGCGCTGACCACCATAAGAATCGGAGTGAGGACACCATGAACGCATCCAAGAAGACCCTGATCGCCTTGGCGGTCGCCACGCTGTTCGGCAGCCCGATGGCCTTTGCGAACAACCACGACCAGCACCACGCGCCGTTTGATTCGGCGGCGGTGGCCACGGTCGACAACAACCAGTCGGTGACCGGCAACGTCACCGCCAACAACAAGCTGAAGAACACCAGCTCGATCGAGGACCGCACGGCCGCGCAGGCCTCGGGCAACATCGGCATGAACGTGGCCTCCGGCGACAACAACGCCCAGGACAACGCCGCCGCGCTCGCCGCCACGGATGCCGATTTCGCCTTCGGCCTGGCCGATTCGGAAATCGACGTCGGCCAGACCGGCATGGGCAACGTCACCGTGAACGAGGGCGTCAAGAACGATGCCTACGTTACCGACAATGCCTTCCGCTGGGCCTCGGGCAACATCGGCGTGAACGTCGCTTCGGGCAACAACAACCAGCAGAAGAACGCCCTGGCCGCCTCGGTCGCGACGACCAAGTTCGCCCATGCCGGCGTGAGCATCGACCAGATGTCTTCCGGCAACGTCGTCAGCAATGCCGGTCGTGTCGAGCGCTACGACGACACCACCGCCGTGCATCTGAGCGGTACGGTGCAGGGCTACAGCCTCGGCTACGGTCTGGGCGGCTATGCCGGCAGCACCAGCAGCACCTCGCAGGGCACCGAGTCGGGCAGCTGGGATGTGCTCGGCTACTCGCTGGGCGGCTACAGCGGCAGCACCAGCAGCAGCTCGCAGGGTTCCGAGCAGGGCGCCCTGGGCTTCGTCGAACTCTCGGCCAGCGACCTGTGGGCCGACCTGTGCGGCTACGTGACCACCTCGCGCTACGTGGTGGTCAACGCCACCAACGACGCCAGCCTGTCGGGCAATGCCTTCCAGCATGCGACCGGCAACATCGGTGTGAACGTGGCCTCGGGCACCGGCAACCTGCAGGCCAACAGCCTGTCGCTCGCCGTCGCGCAGCCGAGCCCGTAACCACTTCGGCCAAGGCAGGCCAACGAGGGCGGTACCCGGCTGTCCGCAGCCGGGTTCCTATGGAACCCCCCGGTCCGTCCCCTGCGGACCGGGGGGACTTCCTCCCCACTGGTGATACTCATGCGACTGACGACCCGTACCTTTCTGTTTTGCACCCTTGCGATCGGCGCGCTGGCGTCGGCGCGCGCCGGCGAGGTGCGCTTCGGCGGCGTACTGCCCAACGGCGGGCTGTACGTGCATCCGGTGGAGAGCATGCAGGAGGCGCGCTTCCGCAACCTCGTGCGGCAGCAAACCGACTACAGCTGCGGCGCCGCCGCGCTGGCCACGATCCTGCGTTATGCCTACCACCTGGACGTCGACGAAGCGGTGGTGATCCAGGGGATGCTCGGCGTGTCCGACGAGAACCTGGTCAAGCAGCGCGGCTTCTCGCTGCTGGACATCAAGCATTACGTGGAAGCGTTGGGCATGCGCGGCCGCGGCTATCGCGTCGACGAGGCGCGCTTGCGCAGCCTGCGCGTGCCTGGGCTGGTACTGATGGACGTGCGCGGCTTCCGCCATTTCGTGGTGCTCAAGCAGGTCGAGGGCGACACCGTGGAACTGGCCGACCCGATGCTCGGCAACCGCAGCCTTTCGCTTGCCGACTTCCTCCAGGCGTGGCCTTCGCGGGCCGTGTTCGTGGTGATCGGCAACGACTTCGACCGCAACACGGTGCTGCTCCAGCCCGAGGGCAAGGCCAGCGCCCGCGCCCTGTACGCCCGGCAGGGGCCGATCACCGACGCCGAGCTGCTGGACTTCGGCTTCAGCAGCGCCGACCTGTTCTGAAGAGGCTCAAGCCATGCTTCGCCGCTCCTTTCCCCTTCTCGCCACGGCGCTGCTGCTGGCTCCCGCGCTGGGCGCGCACGCAGCTGACCGTGCTCCCGGCGCCGGCCTGCAAGAGCTTCCCGACACCGAACTCAACGCCATGCGTGGCCGCTACACCGTCGACGACCACACCGTCGCCTGGTTCGGCGTGACCATGATTTCGACCTGGCAAACCGCCAGTGGCCAACTGCTGCAGGGAACGCTGGCCTTCGGCATGGATTTCAGCCATGGAAAAGGCCAGCCCACGCTTACCTTCACGCCCAGCGTGACCCTCACAACGGCTGACGCCCCGGTGCCGATGCCGGCCACCGGCACCCGCAGTGTCGACGGCAGTGGGCTGGCGAACGTGGGCGGCCTGCTGCAGAGCGTGCAGGTGGCCGGGGACGGCAACCTCGCCAGCAATGTGACTCGCCTGACCATCCGCGACGGCCAGGCACCCAGCGGCACCGGCACCGGCACCGGCACCGGCGGCGCCAGCCTGAGCGACGGCGATGCCAGCGTGGCGGTCGGCTTCGACAGCCAGTCCGCCGGCGTGCGGCTGTCCATCGACGGCCAGGGGACGGTGCAGCAGTGGATCCGCGACGGCAGCCTCGGCCAGAGCGTGCAGCTCGCCGCGGACGGCCAGAGCGTGAGCAACCGGCTGGAGATCGACCTGGTCCGCCAGGCGTCCCCGGCCAACACGCCGCTTGCGTTGAACGTGGCGCAGGCGATCGGCCTCACCCGAGGCATCGCAGGGAACTGAAACGCGCGCCACCGCCCGGCGCGCCTTCGGTCCAGGGGAGCAAACACATGCACAAGACCTTGTTAGCCACCGCGGTGGCCTGCGGGCTGTTGATCGGCCTGCCCTTCGACCTTGCCGCGCAGACAGCACCTTCGCCGCAGGACGAAGCCCAGGTGCAGACCCTGCTGGCCCAGCTGCAGGCGTTGAAGGCCAGCTACGCGCAACAGGTGCGCCAGTTGCGCGAGCTGGACATGCAGGTGCAGGCACTGCAGGCAAAGCTGGCCGGCAAGACCGCACCCGCCGCCCTGCCTGCGCCGGGCGGCACGCCGCCACCTACCCGGCTCGCGCTGGCCGCCACGCCGCCACCCGATGAGGGCACCCGCGCCGGCAGTGCTGCCGAAGCCGAAGCGGCCCGCCAGGAAGCGCCCACGCGCAGCCTCAAGGACGCGCTGCAGCAGGAGCACGCGCTGTTCGACCGCAAGTTCACGCTGGAAAACAGCGTCAGCTACGCACGCTACGACCGCAGCCAGATCACGCTCAACGGCTTCCTGGCACTCGATGCAATTTTTCTGGGCAACATCGCCATCGAGGACGTCAAGTCCGACTCGCTCACCTACAACCTGGCTGCCCGCTACGGCGTGAGCCCGCGCCTGACGCTGAACCTGGACGTGCCCTACCTCTACCGCAAGACGGTCTACCAGAAGGGTGGCGCCGGCGGTTCGGCCGCCGCGATCGCCGAAGAGGACACCACCGGTGCAGGCCTGGGCGACATCGGACTGAGCGCCAACTACAAGCTGTTCGACGAAACCGCCTCGCGGCCGGACACCGTGCTGACCCTGGGCATCACCGCGCCGACCGGACAATCGCCCTACGGCATCGACTGGAAGGTGCTGCAGCGCGAGGACGACCAGTACATCAGCTTCGCCGTGCCGGACAAGCAGCCGACCGGCAACGGCGTGTGGCAGGCGAACCTCGGGCTGTCGGCGGTCAAGACCATGGACCCCGCGATCGTGTTCGCCAACCTCGGCTACCTCTATTCCCGTCCGCGCGATTTCGAGGACATCAACACCGACCCTGAAACCCGCAACCCGGGCTCTGTGAAGCTCGGCAACACCTACTACTTCGGCGCGGGCGTGGCGTTCGCGTTCAACGAGCGCACCAGCCTGAGCCTGTCCTTTGCCGACAAGCTCAGTGCGAAGGCCTCGCTGCGCTACAAGGGCTCGCCGTGGTCCAAAGTGATCGGTTCGGACGCCCACGCCGCGACGTTCAACATGGGCGTGACCCACGCGCTGAGCCAGCACACCACGCTGGTCACCCTGCTGGGCATCGGCCTGACGCCGGACGCGCCGGACTTCAGCCTGAGCTTCAAGGTGCCCTACATGTTCTAGCCGTGGTGGCCGGGGCCGCGCGCGAGCCCGGCCAGGGAGCTCAGGCGCCCGAATGCGCCAGCTCGTCCAGCGCCAGGCCGTGCTTCTTGCACAGGCGATAGACAGTGACTCGCGCGATGCCCAGCCGGCGCGCGCACTCGCTGACGTTGAAGCGGGTCTCGCGCAAGCAGGCGACCAGCGCATCGCGTTCGGCCGATACACGCACGCGATCCAGCGCGGCCGGCGCATGGCCTGGACGCACGGGCAGGTCAAGGTCTTGCACGCTGATCATCGAGTCATCGGCGACCACGGCGGCACGTTGCACCCGGTTGACCAGCTCGCGTACGTTGCCCGGCCAGTTGAATGCGCGCAGCGCGCGGCGGGCGGCCGCGCTGAAGGCCAGCGCATGGCAGTCGTGCTGCTCGCGGAAAGCATCCAGGAAGTGCTGCGCCAGCAGCTCCATGTCGCCGCCGCGCTCGCGCAGCGCGGGCATCTGCACGCGCAGGACATTGAGCCGGTAATAGAGGTCCTGGCGGAAGCGGCCGGCGGCGACCGCCTTTTCCATGTCCACGTGGGTGGCGGCCAGCACGCGCACGTCCGCGCGGAGGCTCTGGCTGCTGCCGACCCGCACGATCGTCCCCTCCTGGAGGAAGCGCAGGAGGCTGGTCTGCGCGTCCAGCGGCAGATCACCGATCTCGTCCAGGAATACGGTGCCGCCGCTGGCGCTCTCGATGTGGCCGATGCGCCGCGTGGTGGCGCCGGTGAACGCGCCGCGCTCGTGGCCGAACAGCTCGGACTGCACCAGGTTGCTCGGCAGCGCCCCGCAGTTGATCGCCACAAACGGCCGCGCCGCACGTGGCGACAGCTGGTGGATGACGCGCGCGGCCACTTCCTTGCCGGTACCCGTCTCGCCGGTGATCAGTACCGGCAGATCCACGGGCGCGTACTTGCGCAGGCCGATGCGCAAGGCACGCATCGCGTCGCTGCTGCCCACCAGGCCGGGCATGTCCGGTTCACTGCGCGCGGGCACGCCGCCCTGAGTCAGGCGGTCGAGGGCTTCGCGCAGGCGCGGGAAGTCGATCGGGCTGGTGAACACCGCCATGCAGTCGCGCAGGATGGAAGTCACGCGGGGTTCGTGAGCCGGGGTTTCGGGCGAGACCAGTGCGATCCAGGGCACGCCCGGGTGCTCGGCGACCATGCCTTCCATCGCCTGGAGCGTGTCCAGGTCGCCCTGGCGCAGGTCGGCCAGGGCCACCACGACGTCGCCGTTGCGTGCACCCACGCCGCTGGCCTGCACATCGGCTACGCGCACCGGCCACCCCGAACGAGCCAGTCCACTGCATTCCGCGCCGTCAGGCCTGCCGAACCAGACGACGCAGCGCCTGGGTGATGCCAATGCCGTGATCATCGCCACCTCCGCCCCTGAACGGATGTCCTGTGTCGATCAGCCGGATGATCCAGCTGCGATGCCGCCCTTCCGGGGCGTCGGACTGTGATCAATATCACAAAACCGGGTGTAGGACCTAACGACAGGCGCCGTGAAGAGGGCGTCAATCCAGGAACAGGTCGGGCAGCAGCGGGGACCCCGGCTGGACGGCATAACGGTCGAAGTCGGCCACCCCCTGCTCCCGCAGAACGTCTTCGTCGAGGTCGAAATGGCCGCTGTAGGCCCGTGCCGGGCGGGTCAGGATGGCGTGGGCCGCGTCGGCGACGATCTCCGGCCGTCGGCATTGTTCCGGCCGCACCCCCTCGATCATGCCGATGGCTGCCGTGGCGATCACCGTGCGCGGCCAGAGCGCATTGACCGCGATGCCCAGCGGGGCGAACTCGGCGCTCATGCCCAGCACGCACAGGCTCATGCCCATCTTGGCGATGGTGTAGGCGGTATGCGGGGCGAACCATCGGGGATCGAGGCTGGGCGGGGGCGCCAGCATCAGCACATGCGGGTTGGCCGCCCGTTTGAGCAACGGCAGGCAGGCCTGAGTGACCAGGAACGTGCCGCGCGTGTTGACCTGGTGCATCAGGTCGAACCGCTTCATCGGCGTGCCTTCCACCCCGGCCAACCAGATCGCGCTGGCGTTGTTGACCAGGATGTCGATGCCGCCGAAGCGCTCGGCCGCCTGCGCCACCGCCGACCTGACCTGGTCTTCCTCGCGGATGTCCACCTTGAGCGCCAGCGCCTTGCCACCGGCCTCTTCCACGGCCGCCGCGGCGGTGTGGATGGTGCCTGGCAACCGCGGGTTGGGCACGCCGCTCTTGGCGGCGATCACGATGTTGGCGCCGTCCTGCGCCGCGCGCAGCGCGATCGCCAGGCCGATACCGCGCGAGGCGCCGGTGATGAAGAGGGTCTTGCCGGCCAGCGTGTCGTCCATAGCGGTGCGTGCCTGGTGGGGAAAGGCAGGATACTCCGCCGGCGGCGCGGTCCCGGATGACAACCATCACTGGACGGGCGATACGCAGGCCCCCACAGTGCTCCGGTCTGGACCGGAACTGCTGCCGATGGCCACGCTGCTGCCTTTTCCTTCCCCTCCCATGGCGGCCACCGCCACGCCCGAACCGGTCCTGCGCGTGCGCGGCGTGCGCAAGGCCTTCGAGGGACGCGAGGTGTTGCGCGGCGTCGACTGGCAAGTGCCGGCCGGACGGGTGATCGGCCTGCTTGGCCGCAACGGAGCCGGCAAGACGACTCTGCTGCGCTGCCTGCTCGGACTGGCGCCGATCGACGCCGGCGCGATCGAGCTGTTCGGCGCCCCGATGACCGAGCCGGGCGGCGAGCGCCTGCACAGGGTCGGCTTCGTGCCACAGAATTTCGAACTGTTCCCGTGGATGAAGGTGCGTGCCTACCTGGACTTCACCGCCGCCTTCTACACCTGCTGGAACCACGCGCTGGCCGCGCGCCTGCTGCAGGAGTGGGAGCTCGATCCGAAGCAGAAGATCGGCCGGCTCTCGCAGGGACAACGGCAGAAACTGGCGATCGTGCGCGCCATCGCTCCAGAACCGGACCTGCTGGTGCTGGACGAGCCGGTCGCCAGTCTCGACCCGCAGGCGCGTCGCGCCTTCATGGCCGAGCTGCTCGCGCTGATGCGCGGGCCTGGCAAGACCGTCATCTTCTCCACCCACATTACGGCGGACCTGGAACGCGCCGACGCCGACATCGCACTGCTGCGCGACGGCCATATCCAGTTCACCCGCCCACTGGCCGAACTCAGGGCACGGCTCTCCCACGCCGTGCTCAACCGCCCGGCCGGCTGGGCCACGGCACCCGCGATGGCCGGCGTGATCAAGTCACGCATCGCCGGCGCCAGCCTGCACCTGCTGCTGGAGGACGTGCCGGCGGAGCGGCTGCACCAGCTTGCCAAGGACGAGGACGCCAGTCTGCGCATCGAGATGCCCACGCTGGAAGACCTGTTCGTGGAACTGGCATGAGGGCGATCGCCCAGCTCTGGCTGCTGCCCAGCCGGCAGATGCCGCTGCTGGGCGTGGTTGCCCATCTCCTGTGGCTGGCGGCGCTGCTCTGCCTGGTCTGGATCAGGCCGCATGCCGACGGTGCGGCACTGGGCGCCGGTCTGCTGGCGATGGGCAGCTGGTTCTGGCACCTGGGGCTGGCCACCACCCTGCGCAGCGCGTGCCAGCCGGAAACCTTCCTTCTGCCAGCCTTCCGCCGCCGGCTGGCGGCCTTTGGCCTGCTCGACGCGGTGACCTGGGTCGGGCTCCCCACCCTGCTGGCACTGGCCCTGGGCGTGCCGCACGTCCCCCTGGGCGGCGCGCTGCTGCTGCTCGCCGCGGCCATGGGTTTCGCCATGGGCGTGGAGCGCTGGGTAAGCCTGCTGTTCTGGCCGCTGTTGGTACTGGCCGGCTGGATGCCCGGCCTGGTCGGTGCGATCGTGCAGAACGCGCTGCACTCGCCGCTGACGCTGCCTCTGCTGCTGCTCCTGGCCATGCTGCTCCTGCGGCTCGCGCTGCATCCGATGCTGCGCGTCGCCGACCGGCCCCCGGATACCTCGCCGCTGGAAGGGCTCACCCTCGGGCGCAACGCCACGGCCGACACCGCGGCGCGGCGCAGCGCGCTTGGCCGGCGCTTCGAGGACTGGTTCGACGCGATCGCGCAGCAGGCGATGGAACGCGCGCTGGCCCGTTACCGCGAGCGGCCGTCCGCCGCTCGACGGCGCACACTCGTGCGCCGCCTGTTGCTGCCGCACGACAACGCCGCCGCGATCGTGCTGCGCATTGCGATCATGGCGGTGTTCGCCACGCTGTATGTGGTCGTCGCGCTGCACCGGAAGCACCTCAACACGACCGTGGTCGGCGCCTATGCCGTGCTGATCGCGCTGGCCCGTTTCCCGCAGATCGGCCGCGGCATGCAGCGCATGCGCCCCAACCTCGCCGACCTCTACCTGACGCTGGCGCCGGGCACGCGCACCGAGTACCAGCAGGCGCTTGCCGACGCCCTGCTGGTGCTGGTGCCGGTCGGTACCGTGACCGCCCTGGCCTACACCGTCCTGGGCATCGTGCTGACCCATGCCGCGCAACCGGGCCTGATGCTGCTGGTCACGCTCGTGGTGGCGACCGGCGGCGGCCTGGTAGCACTGGCAGTGCACCTGATCGGGCCGCAGAACGCGGTGGGGCGCCAGCTGGTCAACGCCGCCGTGCTGATGGGCACGATGGCGATGTACTGGGCCGGCGTCTGGCTGGTCGATGCCCTGGGCTATGCCGTCGGCGGGGGCCTGCTCGCGCTGCTCACGCTCGGCTTCGGACTGGGAACGTGGTTTGCCGCGCAGCGTGAGTACCAGCGGCGCGAGCCGTGTTTCGACGCACCGTTGGCGTGACGGTCTGCTCCCTCTCCCCACGGGGAGAGGAGCAAGGCGTCACCCCAGCGCTTGCACGAAGCGGCGCGGCGCGTTCTCGAAACCGCCATTGGACATGAATACCACGTGGTCGCCCGGACGCGACTGGGCACGCAGCGCGTCGATCAGGGCATCGACTGTGGGGGCGGTCCGGCCGCGGCCCTGCAGTGCCTCGGTCACGCGAGCGGCATCCCACGGCAGCTCCGGGCGATGCAGGAACACCACCGCGTCCGCGTCCGCCAACGATGGCGCCAGGCCCGCCGCGTGCGCGCCCAGGCGCATGGAATTGGAGCGCGGCTCCAGTGCGACGAGGATGCGCGCCTTGCCTACCTTGGCGCGCAGACCGGCCAGGGTGGTGGCGATCGCGGTCGGATGATGCGCGAAGTCGTCGTAGACGCGCACGCCGTCGGCCTCGCCGACCAGTTCCATGCGCCGCTTGACGCTCTGGAAGCTGGCGAACGCCGGCAGCAGGGCGCGCGGATCGGCACCCGCAGCACTGGCGGCAGCCAGGGCCGCCAGCGCGTTGAGCACGCTGTGGTTGCCCAGCAGCGACCAGCGCACTTCGCCGATTGCTTCGCCCCGGTAATGCACGACGAAGACCGAACCGTCCGCTTCGATCAGCCTCGCCTGCCAGTCGCCCTGGCCGATGCCGAAGGTTTCCACGGGCGTCCAGCAGCCCATCGCCAGCACTTCGGCGAGGCTGTCCTCGTGCGCATTGACGATTAGCCGGCCGTTGCCCGGCACGGTGCGCACCAGGTGGTGAAACTGCCGCTGGATGGCGGCCAGGTCCGGAAAGATGTCCGCGTGGTCATACTCGAGGTTGTTGAGGATGGCGATGCGCGGGCGGTAGTGCACGAATTTGGAACGCTTGTCGAAAAACGCGGTGTCGTATTCGTCGGCCTCGATCACGAACGGCGCGGTCCTGTCGCCCAGCCGCGCGGAGACACCGAAGTTGCCCGGCACGCCGCCGACCAGGAAGCCTGGAGCGAGCCCTGCCTGACCGTCGGAGGCGTGGTCCAGAAGGTGGGAGAGCAGGCTGGTGGTGGTGGTCTTGCCATGGGTGCCGGCCACCGCCAGCACGTCGCGCCCGGCCAGCACTGTCTCGCCCAGCCACTGCGGACCGGACACGTAGCGCAGGCGCGCGTCGAGCATGTGCTCGACCGCCGGGTTGCCGCGGGTCATCGCGTTGCCGACCACCACCAGGTCCGGCGCAGGCGTCAGGTGTGCGGCTGAATAGCCGTCCATCAGGCGGATGCCGAGCGCCTGGAGCTGGGTGCTCATCGGCGGGTAGACGGCGGCGTCCGAGCCTTCGACGGTCAGGCCCATCTCGCGCGCGAGCGCGGCGACGCCGCCCATGAAGGTGCCGCAGATGCCGAGGATGTGCAGGCGCATGTGTTCTGAAACCCTCCCTCTCGCCGGATGGGGCTCCCCTCTCCCGCCGGGAGAGGGGCTGGGGGTGAGGGTACGGGGGCTTGCGGGGCTCCGGTCTCGAAGAAGCGGTCGCTCGCTCCGGTTCCTCACCCCGACCTTCTCCCGTGTTCGGTCAGAAACGGGAGAGGAGCCGGTTTGCCGTCAGCCGTTGGCCGCGGCCGATTCGCTTTCCAGCGCGCGTTTGATGCGGGCGGTCACGTCGTCCAGGTCGCCGACGCCGTCGACGACCTGCAGCTTGCCGCGCTTGGCATAGAAATCCGCCACCGGCGCGGTCTGCTCGGCGTACACGCCCAGGCGCTTGCGCACCGTGTCGGGGTTGTCGTCGGCGCGGTTCTCGGCCTGGAAACGGATCTGGCAGCGACCGACGATCGCCTCGTTCGGCACTTCCAGCTTGACCACCGCGTCCAGCGGCTGGCCGATGCGCGACAACAGGTGGTCAAGCGCGTCGGCCTGCGCCAGGTTGCGCGGATAGCCGTCCAGGATGAAACCGTTGCGCGCATCGTCCTGCGCCAGGCGCTCTTCGAGCATGCCCAGCAGGATGTCGTCGGACACCAGCTGGCCCGCGTCCATCACCGCCTTGGCCTTCACGCCCAGCGGCGTACCGGCGGCCACCGCCGCGCGCAGCATGTCGCCGGTGGAGATGTGCGGTACGTTGAGGTCGGCCTTCAGCCGCGCGGCCTGCGTGCCTTTGCCCGAACCGGGCGCACCGAGTAGGACGAGTCGCATAATGCTCCAGGGCGTGTGGTCCGCACGCACGCTGCGGCGGTTCGTCAGATTTCACCCAAGGGGCGTCAAAGTACCGTCTGGGACCCGGCAGCGTCAAACCGAGCCGCACCCGGATGCGCGCCAAGTCGCTGTTTCGCAAGGGCACGTGCCCGTGCCAGCCAAGGAGATCGCCATGAGTCCTGCTTCCCGTTCCGGCCGCCTGCTCTACGCCCAGTCCGGGGGCGTCACCGCGGTGATCAATGCCACCGCCGCCGGCGTGATCGAAACGGCGCGCGCGCAGGGCGTGCCCGTTTACGCGGCCCGCAACGGCATTCTGGGGGCGCTGCGCGAGGACCTGATCGACACCACCAAGGAACCGAGATCCGCGATCGCCGCGCTGCGCCACACGCCCGGCGGCGCGTTCGGTTCCTGCCGCTACAAGCTCAAGTCGCTTGAAGACAACCGCGCCGAGTACGAGCGGCTGATCGAGGTGCTGCGCGCGCACGACATCCGCTGGTTCCTCTACAACGGCGGCAACGATTCGGCCGACACCGCGCTGAAGATCTCCCAGCTGGGCAAGGCGATGGGCTACGACATCCGCTGCATCGGCGTGCCCAAGACGGTGGACAACGACCTGGCGGTCACCGACTGCTGCCCCGGCTTCGGCTCGGTGGCCAAGTACACCGCCGTGTCGGTGCTGGAGGCCAGCCTGGACGTCGCCTCGATGGCCGACACCTCGACCAAGGTGTTCGTGCTGGAGGTGATGGGCCGTCACGCTGGCTGGATCGCCGCCGCCGCGGGCCTGGCCGGAGAAGGTCCCGACGCACCGCCACACGTGATCCTGTTCCCGGAAAACGTGTTCGACGAGGCCGCGTTCCTCGCCAAGGTGAAGTCCACGGTGGAGCGCGTGGGCTGGTGCACGGTGGTCGCCTCCGAGGGCGTGCGCGACGCGGCCGGGCGCTTCCTCGCCGAGGGCGGCACGCGCGACGCCTTCGGCCACGCGCAACTGGGCGGCGCCGCGTCGGTCCTGGCGCAACTGGTCAAGGACAAGCTCAAGTACAAGGTGCACTGGGCGCTGCCGGACTACCTGCAGCGCTCGGCCCGCCATCTGGCCTCGGCAACCGACGCGCTGCAGGCCTACGCGGTGGGCCGCGCGGCGGTCGAGTTCGCGCTGGCCGGCATGAACGCGGTGATGCCGGTGATCGTGCGCACGTCCGAGTCCCCCTACCGCTGGAGGATCGAGCCGGCGGAGCTGAAGAAGATCGCCAATCGCGAAAAGAAACTCCCCAAGGGCTTCATCCGCCGCGATGGCTTCGGCATCACTGAGGCCGCGCGCCGCTACCTGTCGCCGCTGATCCGCGGCGAGGCGCCGCCGCCCTACGGCAAGGATGGCCTGCCCGCCTACGTCTCCCTGCGCAACGTGGCGGTAGCCAGGCGCCTGCCTGCCTTTCCCTGAGGCGGCAGCGGCGTGTTCCTTGCTGAGCGTCACGTGAAGGCCGCGTGCAGGTGGCTACCATGCGTTCAGTCGCAGATTCCTACGCTGCGTTTACCCGGGCCCCGCGCCCGGCCAAGGGAGACCTACGAATGAAGTTCCTGCTGAACGTCCTGTTCGCCCTGCCCCTGCTTGCCGCCAGCGGCGCGGCGCTGGCCGACCATGACCACGGCCACGGACGCGGCCACGACAAGCATGGCCACGACGAAGGCTGGCACGGCCACCGCCACCATCACTGGGAGCGCGGCGGCCGCTACGAAGGCACGGTCGTGGTGATCCACGACTACGAGCGCGTCCGCCTGCGCCCGCCGCCGCGCGGCTACCACTGGGTGCGCGACGACAACAACGATTACGTGCTGGTCGCCATCGCCACCGGCATCATCCTGGACTACGTGCTCAACTGAGCCCGCCTGGATCCTGACGCGGCCGGGGCCTGCTCGCCCCGGCCGCGTGCGTTTCCGGCGCCCGCTGCGGCGCACAACAATCAATCACGTTCCCCCTGCCTATACTCGCCGAGGCCGCTGTTTCAGCGACCTGGGGCGAGCTGCCCGTGAGGCAACCCGCCTGCCGCGGTATCCACTCACCTGGGGAGGCACCGAATGCAGATGCAGGACGGTATGTGGTTGTGGATCGCGCTGGGGTGCGCGGTTCTTGCGATTCTCTACGGTTTGGTCTCGGTACGCTGGGTGCTCGGCCGTTCGGCCGGCAACGAACGCATGCAGGCGATCGCCGCGGCCATCCAGGAAGGCGCACGCGCCTACCTCAACCGCCAGTACGGCACCATCGCGCTGGCGGGCATCGTGCTGCTGGCACTGATCTGGTTCTTCCTCGGTTGGCCCACGGCGGTGGGCTTCCTGATCGGCGCGCTGCTTTCGGGCGCCACCGGCTACATCGGCATGAACGTCTCGGTGCGCGCCAACGTGCGCACCGCCGAGGCGGCGCGCCACGGCATGCGCGCGGCGATGGACGTTGCGTTTCGCGGCGGCGCGATCACCGGCATGCTGGTGGTCGGGCTGGCGCTGCTGGGCGTCACCGGTTACTGGTTGATCCTCAACCATCTGGGCGTGCCCGATCCGCTGCACCCGCTGGTGGGCCTGGCCTTCGGCAGCTCGCTGATTTCGATCTTCGCGCGCCTGGGCGGCGGTATCTTCACCAAGGGTGCGGACGTCGGCGCCGACCTGGTGGGCAAGGTCGAGGCCGGCATTCCCGAGGATGACCCGCGCAACCCGGCGGTGATCGCCGACAACGTCGGCGACAACGTCGGCGACTGCGCCGGCATGGCCGCCGACCTGTTCGAGACCTACGCGGTCACGGTGATCGCCACCATGCTGCTCGGCGGCCTGATGTTCGGCGCCGACCCGCACGCGGTGCTTTACCCGTTGGTGCTCGGCGGCGTGTCGATCATTGCCTCGATCATCGCCACCTTCTTCGTCAAGGTGCGCGAGGGCGGCTCGATCATGGGCGCGCTGTACAAGGGCGTGATCGTCTCGGCCGTGCTTTCGGCGGTCGGCTTCTGGTTCGTTACCCGCGAACTGCTCCCGCAAGGTCTGCCGACCCCCGAGGGTGGCATCGACAGCATGGCGATCTTCTGGTGCGCGCTGATCGGCCTGGTGCTGACCGGCTTGATCGTGTGGATCACCGAGTACTACACCGGCACCCAATACAAGCCGGTGCGGCACATCGCGCAGGCCTCCACCACCGGCCACGGTACCAACATCATCGCCGGCCTGGGCGTATCCATGAAGGCCACCGCCTGGCCGGTAATCGTGGTCTGTGCAGCGATCTGGGGCGCGCACTACCTGGCCGGCCTGTACGGCATCGCCATCGCCGCCACCTCGATGCTGTCGATGGCCGGCATGATCGTGGCGCTGGACGCCTACGGCCCGATCACCGACAACGCCGGCGGCATCGCCGAGATGGCGGACCTTCCGCCGGAAGTGCGCGGCATCACCGACCCGCTGGACGCCGTGGGCAACACCACCAAGGCGGTGACCAAGGGCTATGCGATCGGCTCGGCCGCGCTGGCAGCCCTCGTGCTGTTCGCCGACTACACGCACAACCTGGCGGTGAACAACGGCGGCGCGACCTTCGCGTTCGACCTGTCCGACCACATGGTGATCATCGGCCTGTTGATCGGCGGCCTGATTCCCTACCTTTTCAGCGCCATGGCGATGGAAGCGGTGGGGCGCGCCGCCGGCGCGGTGGTCGAAGAGGTGCGCCGCCAGTTCCGCACCATCCCCGGGATCATGGAGGGCACCGGCAAGCCGCAGTACGACAAGGCGGTGGACATGCTCACCCGCTCGGCCATCCGCGAGATGATCGTGCCCTCGCTGCTGCCGGTGGTGGTGCCGATCGTGATTGGCCTGCTGCTTGGGCCGAAGGCGCTCGGCGGCGTGCTGATCGGCACCATCGTCACCGGACTCTTCGTGGCGATCTCCATGACCACCGGCGGCGGCGCCTGGGACAACGCCAAGAAGTACATCGAGGACGGCCACCACGGCGGCAAGGGCTCGGAGGCGCACAAGGCGGCGGTCACCGGTGACACGGTGGGCGATCCGTACAAGGACACGGCCGGCCCGGCGGTCAATCCGCTGATCAAGATCATCAACATCGTGGCGCTTCTGTTGATCCCGTTGCTGTAGGCCATCCAGGAAAACCGCGCCCTCCCCCCCTCCGGGAGAGGGTCGGGGTGAGGGCACTCTTGCGATAGACCATCCTCCGAAGGCCCCTTTGCGGGCCTTCGCTTTGTCAAAGGCACGAGCGAAGTCCCCCGCAAGCCACAGCCCCTCACCCCAGCCCTCTCCCCGGATGAGAGGGCGCGGGGCCTGGTGACTTCCCTCACAGGCACTCGACCACCCCACGGGCCACACTCATCCGTTCCACAGGGGACAACGACATGACCCACACCTCCCGCTGGCTCGCGCTCGCGCTGGGCCTCACACTGGCAGGCATGACACACGCACAGACCTCCGCGCCGGCCGGCGCACACGCCACCGACGACGCGTATCTCTGGCTCGAGGACGTCGACGGCGCCCGCGCCATGGACTGGGTCAAGCAGCAGGACGCGGCCACGGTCGCGGACTACGCCCAGTCGCCCGAATTCAAGCGGCTCGACGCCCGCCTGCTGGAAGTGCTCGACTCCAACGAGCGCATCCCTTTCGTGGAAAAGCTGGGCGAGCACTACTACAACTTCTGGCGCGACGAGGCGCACCCCAAGGGCCTGTGGAGACGCACGACCCTGGCCGAGTACCGCAAGGCCGAGCCGAACTGGGAGACCGTGCTCGATCTCGACGCGCTGGCTGCAGCCGAGCATGAGAACTGGGTGTGGCACGGCGCGCAGTGCCTCAAACCCGGGTACCGCCGATGCCTGCTGTCGCTCTCGCGCGGCGGCGCCGATGCCGACGTGGTGCGTGAGTTCGACCTCCACGACAAGGCTTTCGTCGAAGGCGGCTTCAGCCTGCCCGAGGCCAAGAGTCAGGTCGCCTGGGCCGACCACGACCACATCTTCGTCGGCACCGATTTCGGCCCCGGCTCGATGACCGAGTCGAGCTACCCGCGCATTGCCAAGCTGTGGACGCGGGGTACGCCGCTGGCGGAAGCGACGACGATCTACGAAGGCAAGCCCGAGGACCTGGCGGTCAGCGCCTACCGCGACCTCACCCCCGGCTACGAGCGCAGCTTCGTGCAGCGCGCGCTGGCCTTCTACGACAGCGAGAGCTACCTGCTCGGCAAGGACGGCAAGCTCCTGCGCATCGACGTGCCGACGGATGCCGAGACCAGCGTCGAGCGCGAATGGCTGCTGATCGAACCCCGCAGCGACTGGGCCGTCGGCGGCCATACGTACAAGGCCGGCTCCCTGCTGGCGGCGAATTTCGACGACTTCATGGCGGGCAAGCGGGACCTCACCGTGCTGTTCGAGCCGACCGACACCACCGCGCTGGACGGCTATTCCTGGACCCGCCACCACCTGATCCTCAACGTGATGGACGACGTGGTGAACCGGCTCGAGGTGCTCACCCCGCAGCCGGGCGCGTGGAAGCGCCAGCCACTGCGCGGCGCGCCGCCGTTGTCCTCGATCGACGCGGCCGGCATCGACGCGGACGCGACCGACGACTACTTCCTGACCGTCACCGGCTTCCTGCAGCCGACCACGCTCTACTACGGCACGTTGGGCCAGGGCGAGGCCGAGGCGATCAAGCACAGCCCGGCGTTTTTCGACGCATCGAAGTACCAGGTCAGCCAGCACTTCGTGCACTCGAAGGACGGCACCCGGGTGCCGTATTTCGAGATCGCTCCGAAGGACATCAAGCTCGACGGCAACAACCCCACGCTGCAGTACGGTTACGGTGGCTTCGAGATCTCGTTGCAGCCGAGCTACAGCGGCAGCACCGGCCGCGCCTGGCTGGAGCACGGCGGCGTCTACGTGATCGCCAACATCCGCGGCGGCGGCGAGTACGGCCCGCGCTGGCACAAGGCCGCGCTCAAGGCCAACCGCCTGCGTGCCTACGAGGACTTCGCGGCGGTGTCGGAAGACCTGATCCGGCGCAAGGTCACCTCGCCCCGACACCTGGCCGCGATGGGCGGAAGCAACGGCGGCCTGCTGATGGGCAACATGCTCACGCTCTATCCGCAACTCTATGGGGCGATCGTCAGCCAGGTCGCGCTGCTGGACATGAAGCGCTACACGCACCTCTCCGCCGGCGCCTCCTGGATGGCGGAATACGGCGACCCGGACAAGCCGGCCGAATGGGCCTGGATCAGGACCTTCTCGCCCTACCAGAACGCGCAGCCGGGCAAGCACTACCCGCCGGTGCTGTTCACCACCTCGACGCGCGACGATCGCGTGGGCCCCGCGCACGCGCGCAAGATGGCCGCGAAGATGCAGGCGATGGGCTACGACGCGGACTTCTACGAGAACATCGAGGGCGGCCACGGTGGTGCGGCGGACAACAAGCAGTCGGCCTTCATGCACGCGCTCGAATACACCTGGCTCTGGCAGCACGTAAAATGACGCCTCCGGCGGCCGCCCGGCCGCCGCAACTTCCCGCACGCGACGCATGAGAGCTTCTTCCGGCAGCATCACTCCCCAGTTGCGCGAATGGATCCTGACCACCGCGCGCGCGGGCCACGGCGTGCCGGAAGTGCTCAAGCTGCTCAAGGACGCCGGCTACCCGCCGGCGCAATGCCGCAGCGCGGTCGCCGAGGTGCTGAAGATCCCGCTGAGCTCGATCAACGCCAGCGCACCCAGCGGCCGGCGAACCCGCGTGCCAGCGGCGCCGCGGGTAACGGTCGACGGCCGCGAGGTGCGCGTGACTGCTGGCATGGAGGCGCCGATCGTGCGCGTGCTCGACGGCCTGCTCGATCCCGACGAATGCGCTGCGCTGATCGACGCGGCACGCCCCCGCCTGGATCGCGCCATGACCGTCGCCGAGGATGGCAAGCACCAGGTCGACGAGCGGCGCACCAGCGCCGGCATGTTCTTCAGGCTGGGCGAGACGCCACTGGTGCGCGCCATCGAGGCGCGCCTGGCGAAGCTGCTGGACCTGCCGGTGGAACACGGTGAAGGCTTGCAGGTGCTGCACTACCTGCCCGGCCAGGAATACGAGCCGCACTACGATTGGTTCGACCCGACCCAACCGGGCTACGCCGCGGTCACCGCGCGCGGCGGCCAGCGCGTCGCCAGCGTCGTCATGTACCTCAACACGCCGGAGGAAGGCGGCGGCACGGCCTTCCCGAACGTCGGCCTGACGGTCACGGCGCTGGCGGGTTCGGCCGTCTATTTCGCCTACGAGGGCGGCGACACCAGTTCGCTGCATGCCGGCCTGCCGGTGATCCGCGGCGAGAAGTGGATTGCCACCAAGTGGCTGCGCGAGCGGCCGCTGCGCTGACAGCCCCCGGTTTGGCGGTTGCGGTCAGGAATCGGCTTTCGCTGCCATTCGTACTGATGTAGGCATGCGGCGGGAAAGCCGGAGCACCTGCCCTCACGCTCACGACCGAACCCTCTCCTGCGGAAGAGGGTGGGGTCGGGCGCAAGCCCTCACACCCACCCCATTTCCCGTGGGAGAGGGACTTGCTCGCGGCGTGGGTACAGTTTGCGCGGCCGCGCTCCTCCGGCGTCCCTTGGCCATGCTCAGGCCGAACGGCTTGTTCCGCCTGTGGCTGCGGTGTGTTCCTTCTCCCCGGGGCAAGATGCCCGAAGGGCGGATGGGGAGGCCCTGCCTCAGCCCGCAGGTTCCCCGCCCCATGCGGACGCCCGGCATGCGCGACACTCCTGCCGCACCGCCACCAGGCGCGGCGGTCCCCCAGGGAACCGCCCCTGGAGATCAGCCCGCCAAACATCCACCCGAGCCTTTCGCTGCATTGCAGCAGCGTTTGCCGTATCCTTTCGCGCCTCGCTTTTTCCGTCCCCCCGAAGGATTCCCATGGGTCTGCACCACGTCCCCGCCGGCCGCAACGTGCCGGACGAAATCAACATCGTCATCGAAATCCCCAAGGATGCCGAGCCGGTCAAGTACGAAGTGGAAAAGGAAAGCGGCGCGATCTTCGTCGACCGCATCCTGTCCACGCCGATGCGTTATCCGTGCAACTACGGCTACGTACCGGGCACGCTCGGCGGCGACGGCGATCCGCTCGACGCGCTGGTGATCCTGCCGCTGCCGCTGATCCCCGGCTCGGTGATCCGTTGCATCCCGGTCGGCATGCTCAAGATGACCGACGAGGCCGGCAGCGACGAGAAGCTGATCGTTATCCCCGCGCCGAAGATCTTCCCCGGTTATGCGCACATCAGCGACATCAAGGGCGTCTCGCCGCACTGGCTGGAGCGTATCGGCCACTTCTTCGAGCACTACAAGGACCTGGAGAAGGGCAAGTGGGTGAAGGTCGACGGCTGGGTTGGCGCCGAGGAAGCGAAGGCGGAGATCCTCGCCGGCGTCGAGCGCTACAAGGCCGCCAAGTAATCGCCTCGCCAGGCAAAAAAAAAAAAAACGCCGCCCTCATGGCGGCGCTTTTTTTTATGTCGCTAAAGCCGGTTGGCCGGCCGGAGCCCCGGGCGCTAGTGCTGCCAGCCGGAACCGGCGTTGGACGATGGCTGCGCTGCGGGCTGCGCCTGGGTGGGGCGGGCCGGCTCGCCCTTTTCGCCCAGTTGCGCCAGCAGGGTCGCCATGTCCTCGGCGTGCTCCTCTTCCTGCGCCAGCACCTCTTCCATGATGCGCCGGGTGGTCGGGTCGTCGCCGCCGATGTACTCGACGATCGCGCGATAGGTGTCGATCGCGATGCGCTCGGCGACCAGGTCTTCCTTGATCATGTCGACCAGGTCGGCGCCCTCGGCGTAGTCGGCATGCGCGCGACTGAGCAGGCCGTCGGGATTGAAATTGGGCTTGCCGTCCAGTTGCGTGATGCGCTCGGCGATGCGGTCGGCGTGTTCCTGTTCCTGCTGCGCGTGCTCGAGGAACTCGGCCTTGACCGCCTGCGAGTGGATCCCGGACGCCATGAAGTAGTGATACTTGTAGCGCAGCGTGCAGACGATTTCGGTGGCCAGCGCTTCGTTGAGCAGCTTGATCACGGTCTCGCGGTCGGCGGTGTAGCCGGCGGTGATCGCGCCCTGGTCGATGTGCTCGCGGGCACGCTTGCGGATGGCCTCGATGTCGGTCAGGAACGGCTTGCTTGCCATGTCTGTCCCTCGGATGGTGGATATCCGGGACAGGCTAGTGGAGGAGGCGCGAAACGCTGGTGAAGCGGGGCCCACGGGAACCCGCAGGCGGGCCTGATGCTGGTGGTCGGCCAGCTTGGTGGTGAGCGACGTGCCTCAGCGCGGCAAATAGGCGCGCAGGAACATCTTCACCCCGGCGCGCGCGGTCGCCTCGATCTCGGCCGCATAGCTGTCCGGGCATTCGCAGCAGCCGAACATCTGCCGCATCATCAGGTTGCCCTTGATCAGCGTGAGAAACTGCACGCAGGCGCGCGGCACGTCGTCGATCTGCAGCTTGCCGGCGTCAACCGCCTGTTGCAGCAGGCGTTCCATCAGGCCATGCGTGCGCGTGGCGCCCTCTTCCCACATGAGCCGGCCGTAGCGGGGATTGCCCTGGCGGCAGTCCGACAGGATCGCGCGGAAGGTGCCCACGGTCTCGGCGTTGCAGTCCAGCCGCGCATGGGTCAGCGCGACGCGCAGCAGCGTGTCGGCGATGTCCTCGTGCGGGTCGAAGTGGTAGGTCTCTTCCGGCAGCAGGTCGTTCACGCGGGCACGGATGACTTCGCGGAACAGGTTGTCCTTGTCGCCGAAGTGGCTGTAGACGGTGAGCTTGGATACGCCCGCCTCGGCGGCCACGGCATCCATGCTGGTGCCGGCGAACGCGTTGCGGATGAACAGCGCCTTGGCCGCCTCCAGGATCGCCGCGCGCTTCTCCATGTCCTTCGGACGGCCGGGGCCGGGAGTCTTGGCGTGGGCGGGACAATTCATGATGACACCTTGGGCGGAAGCAGCTTCACAAGAAAGGACAGGCACTTTATTATACGGGACGGTTTACTTATTTCCAGTTTCCCTGGAAGCAGCCACGCCGTTGGCTGCACGATCATCCCTGTGCGCAGTGTACCGCCATGCAGGTCGCGTGCCGGGCGACGGGCCGGCCAGGCGGGCGGTCGATACAGCGGGCGCGGTGTCCGCGGACACCGCGCCGGGCATGACTTCCGTCAAGCCGGCGCGGTGACTTCCGGCACTTCGGACGCCTGCCCCGAGGCCGCACGCTAAACATCACTGTCGCGACGGCCTCCGAACGCTTATCCTTTTGATCTTTTTGATTCTTGCGGACGTAAGACCATGGCGATGAATTTCGAACAGGCACGGCAGAACATGGTCGAGAACCAGGTGCGACCCTGGGATGTGCTCGACACGCGCGTGCTCGACGCGCTGGCGCAGGTGCGCCGCGAGGATTTCGTGGCCCCGCAACACCGCCAGCTCGCCTTCGCCGACCTGTGCCTGCCGATCGGCCATGGCCAGGTGATGATGAAGCCGGTGATCGAGGGTCGCGTGCTGCAGGCGCTGGAGTTGAAGCCGACCGACCGCGTGCTGGAGATCGGCACCGGTTCGGGCTTCCTTACTGCCTGCATGGCCAAGCTGTCCGCGCACGTGACCAGCGTCGACCTGCATGGCGACTTCACCGCCGCCGCGCAGTCGCGCCTGGCCGCGGCTGGGATCGCCAACGCCACCCTGGTGACCGCCGACGCGGTGCAGGAATGGCAGCCGCAGGAGAAGTTCGACGCGATCGTGGTGACCGGCGCCGTGTGGCAGGTGCCGCCGCGTTTCCTGGGCTGGCTCAAGCCGGGTGGGCGCCTGCTGGCGATCCGTGGCGAGTCGCCCGTGCAGCAGGCCGTGCTGCTGACCCAGGCCGGTGCCGGCGGCTTCCGCGAGGACTACCTGTTCGAGACCGACCTGCCGTATCTGGCTCACGCCGAGCCGCCCCGCCGTTTCGTTTTCTGACTTTCTATCGATTGCATGAGGCAACCCCGATGCGCTTGAAGCTGCTGACTCTCGCCCTGGCCATGTCGGCGATTTCGCTGCCCGGTCACGGCGAGGACCTGATGGACGCCTATCGCCAAGCGCGCGCCAACGACCCGGTGCTCTCCCAGGCCGAGGCGCAGCGCCTGTCGGTGGGCGAGAACGTGACGCAGAGCCGCGCCCTGCTGCTGCCGCAGATCTCCGGCCGCGCCACCTTCAGCCAGTCCAGCGGCGCCAACGCGCAGACCGTCACCGGGGGTGGCGCGCCGATCAACGCCGGTCACCTGCGCAGCCGCGACGAGTCGCTGGAGCTGAGCCAGACCATCCTCGACCTCAGCAAGATCGCCGACCTGCACGCGGCCGAATCGCAGTCCGATTCGCAAAACGCGCAGTACGACGCGGCGTTGCAGGAACTGCTGGTGCGCGTCACCGCGGCCTATTTCGGCGTGCTGACCAGCCAGGACGAACTGGCCTACGCCAAGGCCAACGAGGATGCCTTCCGGCAGTCCTACGAGCAGGCCGAACAGCGCTTCAACGTGGGCCTCTCGGCGGTCACCGACGTGTACCAGGCCAAGTCCTACTACGAGCTGGCCAAAGCGCAGACGGTTGCGGCCAACAACGCGCTGAACGACGCGCGCGAAGCGCTCGCCCAGATCACCGGCAAGCCGGTCGGCGACCTCAAGCAGCTGCGCGACGACCTGCCGATGGTGCCGCCCAACCCGGCCGATCCGAACGCCTGGGTGCAGCAGGCGCAGAAGAACAACCCGAACGTGATCGCCCAGCAGTACAACGTGGAGGCGGCGTCGCACGCGGTCAATTCGGCCCGCGCCGGCCACCTGCCGACGATCAACGCCTCGGTCAGCCGCGGCACCTCGGCCAACTGGCTGCAGAACATGGGCGGCGCCTTCGCCGACCGCAACGGCCGTTACGGCACCACCGTGGGCATCACCCTCAACGTGCCGATCTTCTCCGGCTTCGCCACGCAGTCGCGCGTGCGCCAGTCGATCTACCAGCGCGACGCGGCCGAGGATTCGCTCGAAGCCCAGCGCCGGGCGGTCACCCGCGACACGCTCAACTTCTACCGTTCGGTGATCGCCGGCATCAGCCAGGTGGAGGCCAACAAGGCCTCTGTCGAGTCGGGCCAGAAGGCGCTGGAAGCCACCCGCGCCGGCTTCGACGTCGGCACGCAGACCATGCTGAACGTGCTCAACGCGATCCAGACCCTGACCCAGGCCGAGAGCAGCTATTCGCAGTCGCGCCACGCGCTGATCCTGGACCAGCTCCAGCTCAAGCAGGCCGCCGGCTCGATCGACGTCAAGGACATCGAGGCCGTCAACTCGCTGCTTCAGTGACGTTCCAGCCATCCCTCCCCGGACACGCCGGGGAGGGATGAGGGCCTGCCGCCCTACTCTTCCAGCACGCGGTCGATCAGCTCCATCACACGCCCGACGGCGCCCCGCTCGCTGTCGAACACGCGCCGCGCCTGACGCCCCATCCGCTCGCGCTGGCGCTCGTCGCGCAACAGGTCGAGCACGTCATGCCCGAGCTGCTCCACTTGGGCGACACGGTGGGCCCCGCCCTCGCGGATCAGCGTCAGGGTGATCTCCTCGAAATTGAACGTGTGCGGTCCGACCAGCACCGGGCGCGACAGCGCCGCCGGCTCCAGCACGTTGTGCCCGCCGATCGGCACCAGGCTGCCGCCGACGAAGGCCAGGTCCGACGCCGCGTAGAACGGCATCAGCTGGCCCATGGCATCGATCACGAAGACCTGGTGCGCGCCGGGTACCTGCTCGACGCTGCGGGTGGCGACGGTGAAACCCAGGCTGCGGGCCGAGTGCTCGACCAGCTTGAAACGCTCCGGGTGGCGCGGCGCGATCAGCAGCAAGGCGTCGGGCAAGCGGCGCAGCACGTCCAGATGCGCCTCCAGCACCGCCAGTTCCTCGCCCTCGTGCGTGCTCGCCGCGATCCACACCGGGCGACGCGGCCCCCACTGCGCACGCAGCGCGGCGCCCTTGTCCACCGCACCGTCGGGTACCGGCATGTCGAATTTCAGGTTGCCGCTGACCACAAGTTGCGCGGGGTCGGCGCCCAGCAGCCGGTAACGCGCAGCGTCGGTGCGCGACTGCGCGGCGATCTGGCGAACCGTGCGCAGTGCCGAGCGCACCAACGAACGCAGCGGCCGGTATCCGCGCATCGAGCGCTCCGACAGGCGCGCATTGACGATCATCAGCGGGATGCCGCGACGGCGGCAGGCGAAATAGAGGTTGGGCCAGATCTCCGTCTCCACGATCAGCGCCAGCCGCGGACGCACGCGCTTGAGGAAGCGATGGACCGCGAAAGGCAGGTCGTAGGGCAGGTAGACGTGGAACACGCTGTCGCCGAACAACTGGTGCACGCGCGCCGAGCCGGTCGGGGTCACCGTGGTGACCACCAGCGGCGCGTTGGGATAGTCGCGCCTGAGCGCTTTGATCAGCGGCTCGGCCGCGTTGACCTCGCCCACCGATACCGCGTGCACCCACAGGCTGCCGCTGAACTGCGGCTTCTGGAACAGGCCGAAGCGCTCCGGCCAGCGCCGGTGGTAGTTGCCGTAGCGCGCGCCACGGATCAGCAGGCGCAGCACGATCAGCGGCGTCGCCAGGTACATCACGAAGGTGTAGAGGTAGCGCAACGGAAGGCCAGCCGGGAGTAATGCGGGGAAGTATAGGCCGTGCCTTGCTCCCTCTCGCCTCCGGGGCAGGCCCGGGCTGGGGGATGAGGCTTGCGTGGAGTGCTGTCGTAACCCTGGCCTGATGCAACTTCCTCAAGGGCCACGCCCTTCACCCGGATCCTCTTCCCGGAGGGACCGGGCTTGGACGCTACAATCCCCCGGATGCCCGGCATGCCCCGTCCCTCCTTCGACCGCACCCTGCTCGCCCCGCGCCACTGGCCCGCGTGGCTCGGCGTGGGCGTGATCTGGCTGATCGCCCGCCTGCCGTATCGGTGGCTACTGGGGCTGGGCCGCATGCTCGGCGCGCTGATCCGCCACGTACCCTCGCGCCGCCGCCGCGTGGCCGAGGCCAATGTCGCGCTGTGCTTCCCCGAGCTGGACGCCGGCGCGCAAGCCGCACTGGTCGACGCGCACCTGACCGACATCGGCCTGATGCTGGTCGAGTTCGCGCTCGGCTGGATGGGTTCGGACCGCGCGATCGCACGCATCCCCACCCGCGTCGAAGGGCTGGAACACCTGGAAGCGGCGCGTGCCCAAGGCCAGGGCGTGCTGCTGGTGGGCGGCCACTTCTCGCACCTGGAGTTGTGCGCGCGGCTGATCTCCCGGCGCATTCCGATCGCCGGCATGTACCGGCGCATGGACTCGGCCGTGTTCGAGTGGACGGTGCTGCGCGCGCGCCTGCATTACGCCGCCGCGATGTTCGAGAAGGACGACATCCGCGGCACCGTGAAGTACCTGCGCGGCGGCGGCACCCTCTGGTATGCCCCGGACCAGGACATGCGCAGCAAGGACAGCGTGTTCGTGCCGTTCTTCGGCGTGCCCGCGGCGACCATCACCGCCACCCACCACCTGGCGCGGATGGGCCAGGCGCAGGTGATCCCGTTCTTCCACCGCCGCCTGCCCGGCGGCGGCTATGCCATGCGCCTGGGTGCGCCGCTGCCCATGGGCGGCGACGCGGCGGCCGACACCGCCTGCGTCAACGCCAGCATCGAGCAGATGGTGCGCGCCGCGCCCGAGCAGTACCTGTGGGTGCACAAGCGCTTCAAGACGCACCCGCCGGGCGCGCCGCCGGTCTACCGCTGACGCGGATGGCGTACCGCGCCCGGCGCGCTGCGCACGCGCGACTCGTGCAGCTTGGCGTACTTGAGGAAGGCGTAGAACGCGTGCACCCGTGCGGCGATGAAGCCCGCCCAGCCGGCACGCCAGTGACCCCGAAGCAGGTAGTAGCGCAGGAACGCGATCGTCGGATAGGCGACCAGCCGCCAGCCCAGCCGGGCGTGCTGGCGCCGCGCGTCCTCGTTCGCCTGCAGCGTGGAGTAGCGGTTGGCCTTGTCCACGCGGCCGGCGATGTCCGGCTCGCCGAAGTGGTCCAGCACGAGGTCGAGCTTGCCCACCGGCCCGTCCACCTCGACCGCCTCGTGCACGCTGTGCCCGCTCATGCGCGCGCGTTCGCGATCGAACAGCCGTACGTAGTGGTTGAGTCGCGCGCGCGGCGACTGCCAGCGCCAGAACACCCATTCGCGGCGCCAGAGCTCGTAGCCGGCGCAGGCCGGGGATTCCAGTGCGCTCTGCACGGGTGCGGCGGCATCGGGCGGCAACGCCTCGTCCGAATCCAGCAGCAGCACCCAGCGGTGCCGCGCGAGGTCGATCGCGGCCTGCTTCTGCGCGCTGTAGCCGGCGAACGGCTGCTCGTGCAGCCGCGCACCGTGGCGCCGCGCGATCGCGGCGGTGGCGTCGGTCGAACCGGAGTCGAGCACCACGATGTCCTCGGCCCACGCCACCGAACCCAGGCAGGCCTCCAGCGTATCCGCGCTGTTGTAGGTGGTGACCACGACCGACAACGGCTCACGCATCACGGTCCTCCATGGGGACATCCTCCACGACCACGTCTGTCTCGACATGGAGAGCCGCGCACCACAGCCCGAGCAGCCAGGCGAACAGCAGTCCCCACCAGGCCGAATAGAAGGCCAGGTGCGTGTTGAGCGGAAAAAGCATCGCCGCCAGCGCGACCGTTACCGGGAAAGCCCGCGCCCGCGCCGCCGGGCCCCGCCGGCGCCATGCGCGAAGCCCTGCCAGCGTCGCGACCAGCCAGAGCACGAGGCCGGTCACGCCGGTCTCGCTCAGTACCTCCAGCACCACCTGGTGCGCATGGCAGGCGCCCTCGCCCTCGCCGCAGGCTTCCTCGACGACGAAATGGTCGTTGGCCGGCGCGTAATCGGGATAGGCGTAGCGGAAGCCGCGCACGCCGACGCCGTTCCAGGGATGGTCGGCCGCCATCCCTACGCTGGCGCGCCAGATCGCCGGCCGGCCGGTGAGCGCCTCGTCGAGGCCCTGCGGCTCATCGGCGAACAGGGCCAGGGTCCGCTCCATGCGGTCCTGGAAGCGCCAGGACGTGCGCCAGGCCAGCGTGCCGGCCAGCGCCACCAGCACCAGGCCCAGTCCGCACCAGAGCGCGAAGCGACGGCCCGAGCCGGCCTCGCGCCAGGCGAAGGCGAGCGCGACCAGGCCAAAGCAGAGCCAGCCTGCGCGCGAGCCGGCCAGCAGCACCGGCCCCAGCAACAGCAGGAAAGCCAGCACCAGCCCGGCGCGCCCCCAGCGCTCGCGCGCCGCCCACAGGGCGAATGGCGCGAGCACGGCCAGAGTGGGCCCGAGCTTGAGGTTGTCCGCGCCGAAAATGCCGGAGATCCGCACGGCGTCGGCATGGCCGCCGAGGCTGAAGCCCGTCAGCGCCTGCATCCAGGCGTCGACGACCCAGAGCGCGATCACCGCCGCGACGGCAAAGAACAGCGCGCGCAGCCTGTCGGTGCGGCGGACTGCAAAGCAGGCGTACAGCCCCAGCGGCACGTAACGCAGCAGGCCCGCGGTGGTGCCCCAGCTCTTGCCCGGCGCCACCGCGTCGAACGAGGACAGCAGCGCCGCGCCGACATAGCAGGCGAGCAGGACGAGCAGCAGGCGCGCGCCGGCATGCCCCTGCAGCGCCCGCGGATGGCGCGCGAACAGGAACACGGTGCCGATCAGGCACAGCAACGTGCCCACTTCCGAACTGCGCCCGACCGGCAGCAGCGCGATCACCAGCCAGAACGGCAGCAGCGGCGAGCGCAGGGCGGCGGCTATCGGGCGGGTCGCGGGCATCGGGAGATTGTAGGGGCGGCAGCTCCGCGTGCGCGCGGTACCTTCCGAAGCCGGATGCATGCCGCCATGCGCTGCGGCCGGGCCGGAGCCGTGAAGCGGGCGACGATGCGCCAGCTGGCGAGACCGGCTACCCCGGCCGCCTCAGCCGGCCACTTCCCCGTACAGCGCCAGCACGGCCTGCTGCATGTCCGACAGCCGGTAGCTCTGCAGCATCGGGATCGGCGGCGCCACGCGCAGCAGTTCGGCGGCGCGCTCGACCAGCTTGCGGCGATCGCCCAGCGGCACGCGGCCGGCCGGATACAGCTCGGCCAGCAGCTCGCCCACGCCGCCGTGGGCGTAGCCCAGCACCGGTCGGCACAGCGAGAGCGCCTCGACCACCGTGCGCCCGAAGGACTCGGGCTTGGTCGACAACTGCAGGATCAGCGCGGACACTGCGTAGATATCGCGCACGTCGTTGCGTGGCGCGGTCAACACCACCTGCGCCTCGACCCCGCGCTCGCGGATCAGCTGGCGGAGTTCGTCCACGTAGGCTTCGCGGCCGGGCTCGATCACGCCCAGCAACAGCAGGCGCGCCTCGATGCCGCGGCGCTTCAGTTCGGTCACCAGCTCGACCGCCTCGTGGTGGCCCTTCAGGCGCGTGCCGCGTCCCGGCAGGGTCAGCAGCGGCGCACCTGCCAGCTGCGGGTACTCGGCGAAGAAGGCCCTCTGCCAGGCATCGTCCGGGCGATGGCCGTAGGGGAAGGCCTCCGGGTCGATGCCGCGCGGAATCACCTTCACCCGCGCCGGGTCCAGCCACGGATAGTGGCTCAGTGCGTAATCGCGCATGGTCTGCGATACCGCAATGACGCGCTCGCCGCGCAGCAGGATCGAGCTGTAGCGGCCCGGCGAATTGAGCCCATGCACGGTAGTGACGAAATGCGGGCGCGGAGTGAGCCCGCGCAGGGCCCACCAGCCCAGCCAGCCGGGCAGGCGCGAGCGGGCGTGCACGATGTCCGGCTTCAGCTCCCGCAGCCGCCGGCGCAGCGCGCCCAGGCGGAACAGCGTGCGCGGCGACTTGCTGCCGATGTCCAGCGTGACGTGCTCGCTGCCCTCGGCTTCCAGCTGAGCCACCAGGCGGCCGCCGGCGGAGATCACGATCGAGCGGTGCCCCGCTTCCACCAGCGCCCGACCCACTTCCAGCGTCGAACGCTCCGCCCCGCCCGTATGCAGCGCCGGGATCAGCTGGACGACAACCAGGCGCCGGGTGGGGGTGACGACGGCAGACATGAGGGGTTGTTGGGTGGCCTTCATCCACCTTGGCAAGCAGCGATCGTGCCGAATGCCGCCGTTCAGGAACCGGCGGGGCCCGCCGGTTCAGTCGCGCAGGACGTAATGCGCGCCGCAGTAAGGACAGACGGACTCCCCGCCGTCCTCGACGATCGGCAGATAGACCTTCGGATGCGAGTTCCACAGGGACATGGCGGGCATCGGACAGGACAACGGCAGGTCGTTGCGCGTCACTTCGTAACGATTTTCGGCATTCGCCGGGATCGGCGCGGCCTCGGGCAGGGGGCGCGACATGGCAAGCTCCAGGAAAGGGGATTTCGAGGCGCGCATGGTAGCAGGGGCACACCCCGGCCACGCGGGGCGACCGCCGGCCAGCACGCCCTGCACTGGACTTCCCCGCGCGGTTGCCATCAACTGTGCGCCGGCGTCGCCCGAAGGGGCGGGCGACGCATCGAAGGGGGACGGCCGTGGCGGGAACGGGGCTTGCGGGCCGCGGCCCGGACGGCGGTTGTCCGTCGCCGCATTCATACGTCGCAAGGGGACATACCATGGATTTCGGAAGAGCCATCGCGCGTGCCAAAGCCATCCTGGCCTCGCCCAGGACCGAGTGGCCGGTCGCGGCCGCGGAACCTGCCAGCATCGGCGGCCTGTACACCACCTACATCGTCTGGATTGCCGCGCTGCCGGCGATCGCCAGCTTCATCAAGGGCAGCCTGATCGGCACCGGCTTCATGGGCATGCACGTGCGCACGCCGATCGGCACGGGCATCGGCGCCATGGTGCTGCAGTACCTCCTGTCGCTGGCCGTCGCCTACGTCATGGCGCTGGTGATCAATGCGCTGGCCGGCACGTTCAATGGCCAGAAGGACATGGTGCAGGCGCTCAAGACGGTGGCCTACGCCTGGACCGCCTCGTGGGTTGCGGGCATCGCGGTGATCATTCCGTGGATCGGCTGGCTGATCGCGGTCGCCGGCGCCATCTACGGCATCTACCTGCTCTACCTGGGCCTGCCCTTCACCATGAAGTGCCCACCCGAGAAAGCGGGCGGCTACACGGCGCTGGCGGTCATCATCGCCATCGTGCTGAGCTGGGTCGTCGGCCTGATCGTGGCGGGCGTGATCGGTACCGCGGTCTACACCGGCGCGGCCATGACCGGCACCCACCTGGGCAGCACCAGCGACAACGTCACGGTCGACCCGGACAGCGCGCTGGGCAAGCTGGCCGCCATGGGTGAACGCGCGGAACAGGCGAGCAAGGAGATGGAGGCGGCGCAGAAGTCCGGCGACAGCGCTGCACAACAGGCCGCGATGAACAAGATGATGGGCGCGGCGATGGGCAACGACGACGAGGTGCAGGCGCTGTCCACCGACCAGGTCAAGGCGTTCCTGCCCGAAACCCTGCTCGGTCTGAAGCGCACCAGCAGCTCGGCCCAGCGCAGCAACGCGATGGGCATGCAGGTGACCGAGGCGCATGCCGAGTACGGCGACGCCAACGGCCGCAAGGTGTCGCTGGAAGTCACCGACATGGGCACCGCCAAGGGCCTGATGGCGATGGCCGGCGCCATGGCTCCGGAGGAAGAGCGCAGCACCGACCACGGCTACGAGAAGACCTACACCGCGGACGGGCGCCTGACCCACGAGGCCTGGGACGAGGAGTCCAGGAGCGGCGAATACAGCGTGGTGGTCGGCCAGCGCTTCACGGTCAAGGCCAACGGCGACGCCGGCAGCATCGATGATCTCAAGGAGGCGGTGGCCAGCGTCGACCTGGACAAGCTCGAGGCGCTGCGCGAGGAAGGCGTGACGCGGCACTGACCGCACGCGGGTTTCAGCCCGCCACCCAGGGGCTGAAGCCCGCCCGGAAAGAATGAAGCCCGCGTCTGGACGCGGGCTTCGCTTTTTCGAGCAGGCACGGTCGGCGTTACTTGTCCGCCGATCCCTCGGTCGTGATGTGCAGGCTGATCTCGTCGCTCACGTTGGGCACGTAGGCGGACACGCCGAAATCCGAGCGCTTGAGCGTGCCAGTCGCGTCGAAGCCGATCGACGGGTCGCCACTCATCGGATGCTTGCCGATCCGGTTGAGCGTGGCATCGAGCACCACCGGCCTGGTCACGCCATGCACGGTCAGGTCGCCGGTCACGCGGAAGTGGTCCTTGCCCAGCGGCTCGACCTTCGTGCTCTTGTAGGTCACCGCGGGGTACTTGGCCGCGTCGAAGAAATCGGGCTTGGCCAGGTGCTCGTCCAATGCCGGCACGTGCGTGTCCAGTCCGGACATCGGCAGCGTCACCTGGACGCTGGCCTGCTCCGGATGGTCCGGATCGAACACCAGCGTGCCCTGCCCCAGCCCCAGCTCCGCGGTCGGGTGCGAGAAGCCGAAGTGGCTCCAGCTGAACAGCACCATCGTGTGGTGCGGGTCGAGCTGGTAGGTGACCGGGGCGGCCTGGGCGAGCGCCGCGGCGCCGAACAGGCCGGCGAAGAGAACCGTTTTGAACATGCGCATGCGTGACTCCTGCGTTGGGGTTTCAGACGATGCGGCAGGCTTCGTCGAACGCGAAGCGATCCTCGCGCGGACGCAGCACGGCGGGGTTGCCGTAGCCGATGTTGATCAGGAAATTGGAGCGGATCTGCGTGCCGGCGAAGAACGCTTCGTCCACCATCGCGTTCCTGAACCCCGACATCGGGCCGCAATCGAGCCCCATCGCCCGTGCGGCCATGATCAGGTAGGCGCCCTGCAGGCTGGAGTTGCGGAAGGCGGTCGCGTCGATCGCGGCCGGCTTGCCGGCGAACCAGTCGATCGCATCGGGCGATTCCTTGTACAGCCGCGGCAGATGCTCGTAGAAGGCATGGTCGGCCGCCACGATCACGGTGACCGGCGCGGCCATGGTCTGGTCGCGGTTGCCCCGGTCCAGCGCGGGCTCGAGTTTTGCCTTGGCCTCCGGCGAGCGCACGAACACGAAGCGCGCGGGCGAGGCGTTGGCGCTGGTCGGCGCGAGCTTGGCGAGGTCGTAGATCGCGTGCAGCTGTGCGTCGGTGACCGGCTTGTCCAGCCACGCATCGGCCGAGCGGCGATAGGTACGCGCGGTGCGGAACAACTGGTCGAGGGCGGCCTCGGAAAGCACTTCGCTCATGGGTATCCTTTGCGTTCATGGCGCGCCGTCCGGCGCGGGCGATCCGCAAGTGTAAGCCCAAGGGCGCCGGCGGTCGGGTGAGGAACGGGGAACCCAGCGTGCAGAATCCGTCAACAATCGGCCCGGCTGTCGCATGAGCGCGCTGCGCGAGGAGTGCTGGGCGATCACCGACGACGCCGCCGGCAACCAGCGCCAGGCGCTGGCGCTGGCCGAGCGACTGGGTTTGCCGGTGCGGCCGCTGGTGCTGGAGCCGCGCGGCCCCTGGGCGTGGCTCGCGCCGCGGCTGATGCTGGGCGCCGAGGTCGCGCTGCCGCCGGCCGAGCGCGCCCGCTTCGCGCCGCCCTGGCCGCGCGTGGCGGTCGGTTGCGGGCGTGCCGCAGCACTGTTCACGCGCGTGCTGCACCCCTGGTCCGGCGGCCGTTGCCAGACCGTACAGATCCTCGATCCGCGCATCGATCCCAAACAATGGGACATCGTCATCGCGCCTCGCCACGATGGCCTGGCCGGTCCGAACGTGCTCACGCCACGGGGCTCGCTCAATCCCGTCGACGACGATTGGCTGGCCGACGCGCGCGACGCCTGGCCACGCCTGGCCGAGCTGCCGGCGCCACGCATCGGCGTGCTGCTTGGCGGCCCGCGCCACGGCATCCCGCTCGATCAGGCCTGGACGCATGCCTTCATCGACGGCCTGCGTGCCCTGCATCAGCGCAACGGCGGCAGCCTGCTGGTCCTTGCCTCGCGGCGCACGCCGCCCGCACTGGCGGTCGCGTTGCGCAACGCATTCGGCGACGTTCCCGGGCTGCATTGGCACGGCCAAGTGGATGGCCCGAATCCCTATCCGGGCGTCCTCGCCTGGGCCGACCGCCTGGTGGTCACGCCCGATTCGGTCAACATGCTCTCCGAAGCCTGCGCCGTCGGCTGTCCCGTGCACACCTTCGCGCCCACGCCGCTGCCAGAGAAACTCGCCCGCTTTCATGGCGCGCTACGCGAGGGCGGGCTGCTGCACGATCTCCAGGCCGATGCGCCGGCGCGCCAGGCGCCGTTGCGCGAGACGGAGCGCATTGCCACGACAGTGCGGCGGCAGTTCGGGTTGCGCTGAGCCCACATCGCGGCGAGCCCCGGCCCCACCCCAGCCCTCTCCCCCGAGGGGAGAGGGTGCAAGGGCGTCAGGCAAAATCGAAACCCAACGCGGCAGTCACCACGCCCACCTCAGTGCACATCGCTTCGAGCACAGGCTCGCGCGGCGCGATGCGCGGGCGCAAATCCAGCGTGCAAGTCAGCGCACGCTGCAAAAGGTCCGCATGCACGCGCGCGAGTACCTCGGCCTGCCCTTCGTCGAGCAACCCGACCCGCCGGCATGCATCGATCAACGACGCATTCGCCGTATGGCCGAGCAACTGGGGATGAGCGGCCGCGTGCGCAAGCACCAACCCCTGCAACGCGAACTCGATGTCCAGCAGCGCACCACGCCCCTGCTTCAGATCCAGCCGCGCCTCGTCCGAACGATCCCGCTCCGCCCGCCAGCGCTGGCGCATCTGGCTGACCTCGGCCAGTACCGCGCCCCGCTCGCGCGGCGCAGCGAGCACCTCGCGCCGCACTTCGCCCAGTGCCTGCCCCAGACCCGCATCGCCCGCCACCGCGCGCGCGCGCAACAGAGCCTGGTGCTCCCAGGTCCACGCCCGGCTGCGCTGGTAGGCATCGAACGCCTCCAGGCTGCTCACCAGCAGGCCTTTCGAGCCGTCCGGACGCAGCCGCGTGTCCACTTCGTAGAGACGTCCCGCACGGGTCAGCAGGGAGAGCCAGTTCATCACGCGCTGGGCCAGGCGCTGGTACCAGCGTGCGCCGTCGATCGGACGGGCGCCGTCGCTGGTGAGCTGGGCGCGCGCGCCGTCGAAGACGAACACCAGGTCCAGGTCCGAGGCGAACCCCAGTTCCTCGCCGCCCAGGCTGCCGTAGCCGAGCACGGCGAAGCCCGAACCTTCGCCGGGCAGCCGTCCGTGCTGCGCGGCGAGCTCGCGCTCGGCCAGCGCAGTGACCGCCTCGACGACCGAGGCGGCCAGCGCGGCCAGGCGTCGCGAGGTGGCCACGGCGTCGGCACGGCCGTCGTTGAAAGCCAGGCCGAGGCGGAAGGCGATGCTGGCCTTGAACTCGTTGATGCGCTCGAGCTCCGCCTCTGCCTCGCGCTCGTCCAGCGTGCCGAGCACGCGACTGATCTCGGCGCTGATGTCGGCACGCTTGAGCGGCAGTTGATCGATGCGTGGATCGAGCACGTCGTCCAGCAGCAGGGGCTGGGCGATCACCCGTTCGGCGAGGAAGGCGCTGTCCGCGAACAGCCGCGCCAGGCGACCGCGCGCGGCGGGCTGCTCCTCCAGCAGCGCGAGATAGGCCGAGCGTCGCGCCACCGCCTGCACCAGCCGGCACAGGCGCAACAGGCAGGGCAGCGGCGCCGTGCTGGCGCGGGCGGCGCCGATCAGGTGCGGCATCAGGTGATCGAGCCGCTCGCGCGAGCGCGGCGACATCGCACGTACCGAGGCCGCCTGCGGCAGCTTGGCCAGCGCCTCGGCCGCTTCGATGCCGGGTACGAAGCCGGCCGCCTCCAGTGTGCCGGGCTCGGGCGTGCCGTGGCAGGCCTGCTGCCACAACGTGGCGTCGGCCACGGCGACGCGCGCGGCGCGACCGCCGGCGGGCATCAGCACGCTGGCGAAGTCCTCGCTGACGACGCCGCGGTGATGCGCCAGCTCCGCCTCCAGCGAGGCCCATTCGTCGTGCCCCAGGCCGCGGGCGAGCCGCTCGCGGCTCAACGCATCCTCGGGCAGGTCGTGGGTCTGTGCGTCGCGCAACATCTGCACGCGGTTCTCGACCCGGCGCAGGCAGCGGTAGGCCTCGCGCAGCGCCTTGGCACGCGCCGCGCCGATGTGCCCGCGGGCCTCGCAGGCGGCCAGCGCCGGCAGCAGGCCGCGCACCCGCAGGGACGGTTCGCGCCCGCCGCGGATCAGCTGCTCCAGCTGCACGATGAACTCGATCTCGCGGATGCCGCCGGGCCCGAGCTTGAGGTTGTCGGCCAGGTCCTTGCGCGCGACCTCCGCGTCGATCAGCGCCTTCATCTCGCGCAGGCCGGCAAAGGCGGTGTAGTCGAGGTACCTGCGGTACACGAAAGGCCGCAGCAGGTCCTGCAGCTGCTTGCCGGCGGCGCGGTCGCCGGCGACCGGACGGGCCTTGATCCAGGCGTAGCGCTCCCAGTCGCGGCCCTCGCTCTGGTAGTACTGCTCCATCGCGGCGAAGGAGAGCGCCAGCCGCCCGGCGTTGCCGAACGGGCGCAGGCGCAAGTCCACCCGTGCGCAGATGCCGTCGTCGGTGGGTTCGTTGAGCAGGCGTACCAGGTGACGGCCCAGCCGCACGAAGTATTCGCTGTTGTCGAGCGAACGCGTGCCGTCGCTCTGGCCGCCCTGCGGGTAGGCCAGCACCAGGTCGATGTCGGAGGAGAAGTTGAGTTCTGCCCCGCCGAGCTTGCCGAAGCCGATCACCACCAGCCGCTGCAGCGCGCCATCGTCGCTGCGCGCGTGGCCGTAGCGGGCCGCCAGCGCGCGCTCGGACCAGCCCAGCGCCGCACCCAGCAGCGCCTCGTACAGCACGCTGGTGGCCGAGAGCGTCTCGGCCAGGTCGTCCAGCCCGTTGACGTCGCGGAACACCAGCCGCAAGGCCTCGGCGTGGCGGAACCGGCGCAACGCGGCCAGCGTGGCGATCTCGTCCTCGGGCAACGCCAGCGCGCCGATGCGGGTGCCGGCATCGCCGGCGGCGCGCAGGCGGTCCAGGCCCGCCGGGGCCAGCAGTTGCGGCTGTCGCCGCCACACCTCGAAGGCAAAATCGCTGGCTGCCAGCGTGCGGCGGATGCGCTCGGCCACGCCGGCATCGTCGTGCAGCGCCACGCCGGCGGCGCGGCAGCGGGCAGCCAGTTCGGCGTAGCGGTCGTCGATCAGCGCGCGCAGCGCGGGGCTTTCGGGGGCGCTCATCCGGCCATTGTGCCGCAGCCGGGCTCGCATGAACCGCCAGCAACCGCCCGCCACGGGCGAACATATGGTTCATTGCGCCACGATTACAGTCACCCTTCCTCCACGTAGCGTCAGCGGACTGTGCCTGCCATGCCCCTTTTCGATCACCCGACCACGCATGGGCGCCCGCTTGCCGCGCGCGTCCTGGCCGTGGTGCTGATGAGCCTGGCCTTCGTGATGCTGACCGGCCTGATGGATGGCGGCGTGGGCGTGAGCCCGCTGCGCCTGTTCGTCCAGCCGAGCTACCCCCTGGCCAATGCCCTGCCCGGGCTGCTGGCGGCGTGGGCGTTGCTGGCCTTCACCCGGCGGCTGGTGTTCTCCTTCGGGCTGGTGTTCCTGTTCGAGGCACTGCTCTACCAGATCAACGCGCTGAAGGTCGCCAACCTGGGCAATCCGCTGATGCCGGCCGATTTCCTGATGGTCGACCAGCTCAGCAAGGGCGGAGCGCACCTGCTGGTCGGCTACCTGCCGCACAGCCCGTGGCCGTACCTCGGGTTGCTCGCCGGCATCGCCCTGATCGTTGCGATGTGGCGGCTGGAGCCGCCGCTGTTCCCGCGCCGCAACTATGGCAAGCGGTTGCTCGGCGGTGCCGTCGCGGTCGTGCTGCTCGGCAGCCTGCTTGGCGGCGTGGCGGCCTGGGGCAAGCTCTACAACCAGCGCGTGCTGTGGCTCGAACCCTGGTCGCCCACCGTCACCGCCAACCACTCCGGCCTGGTCAGCTCGCTGTTGCTGTTCCACCAGCAGTACGGCCACGGCGGGCACAAGGCCGACCCTGGCGCCGCCAAGGCGCTGATCGCGCAGACCCGCCAGGCGCTGGAGGCACGGCTCGCCGCCGCATCGCCGAGCGGCGAGCGGCCGGACATCGTGGTGGTGCAGAGCGAGTCGTTCTTCGATCCGAGCATCATGCGCGGCTACGAGGACAGCCACTTCACGCCCAACCTGCATCGGCTGGAAAAGCGCGGGACCAGCGGACCGCTGCACGTACCGACCTTCGGCGGCGGCACCATCCGCACCGAGTTCGAGGTGCTGACCGGCCTGTCGCTGCGCTACTTCGACGAGCTGCAGTTCCCCTACCTGACGCTCGACCAGAAGGTGGTGCCGAGCCTGGTGCGCACGCTGCGTGCGCACGGCTACAGCACCACCGCGATCCACGGCAACGACCCGGCGTTCTGGAACCGCGCCGCGGCCTTCCGCAAGATCGGCTTCGACCGCTTCGTCTCGCAGTCCGCGTTCCCGAAGGACTCCCCCAACGACGGCAAGTACATGGCCGACAGCGCGATGACCGACGAGATCATGCGTGAACTCAAGGACTCGGGCCCGCCGCAGTTCCTGTTCGCGATCAGCATCGAGGCGCACGGCCCCTACGACGTGCCGCCGGCCGACGCGGCCGCGCGCGATGCCATCCCGGTGCCGCCCGGCATCAGCGGCCGCGACAAGCAGGAGCTGCAGACCTACCTCTACCATGCCGAACACGCCGACGCGGAACTGGGCAGGCTGGCAAAGCTGCTGGCCGGGCGCGACCGCCCCACCCTGCTGCTGTTCTACGGCGACCACCTGCCGGCGCTGACCAACAGTTACAACGTCACCGGCTTCGTCGATGGCGGCGACATGCTGAGCGAGCCGGGCGTATGGCTGCTGCTCGACCCGCGCAACGCGGAACCGGCCAAGCGCGAGAGCCTGGCCGCCTGGATGTTGCCGGGCAAGCTGCTCGACGCGGCCGGCATCCATGGCGATCCCTACTTCGCGCTGACCCAGGTGCTGGCGCCGCAACTGGCCGAACTGACCCGCGCACCCGGTGCGCCGCAGCCGGAGATGACCGCCGAGCAGAAGGTGATCGACCGCGACATGGCCAGCGTCGCGATGCTGCGCCTGAAGGGCAAGCTCGACGCGCTGATGCCGCCGCAACTCGCCGCTGCGAGCCAGGCGGCGGCGCGCCCGCAGCCACCGTCGCCTGCAGGCGCCTATGGCGCACACCCGTGATGGCGGCGCACCTTTCATCCGGTCTGGACAGGTGAGCATTCAGGCATCTGTCCGCCCGCTTAAGCGGGCGCGGGCGTATTCAGAATGAAGTCGGGAACGCCCGCCTAGGGTCGTGGCTACCGCGGAGGACGTGCCGCGGTTTCCCACGACTGGAGGGTGATCCATGCGTAAGACTCTGCTTGCTGCTGTGATTGGTGCCGGCGTGTTCGCCGTCCTGCCTGCCCTGGCGCAGGTCAGCCTCGGCGGTGCCGGCCAGGTCGGTGCCGGGGTAACGGCCGGTGCCAACAGCGCCCTGACTGGCGTACCCGGGCGCCTCGGTAACCAGCCGGGCCAGACCTTGCAGCGCGCCGACCGCCATGCCCGCCACGCCACGCGTCGCGCCACCGGACAGACCCGCCACACGCTGGATCGCCACGACCGCGCGCAGGTGGACACCGCGGCCAGCGGCTCGGCGGGCGTGCGCGCGGGCGATCAACGCGCCGCTGCGAACACCGGCGTCCGTGCCGGAGCGGCCGTGGACGCCGGCGCTGCGGCGGACCAGGCCCAGGACACCGCGCGCGGCGTCGGCGATCAGGTCAGCGACAGCGCCCATGCGGCCATCGACAGCACGCAACGTGCGGCCGGCTCGGTCGGCGATGACGCGAGCCGCACGGCAACCGGCACCTCGGTAGGCGCCGACGCCAAGGCGCGGGCCAACGCCGACGCGCACGGCCACTGACGGCCGTCGGGTGGGCTTGAACCACCGCCCGCACCCACGGGCGCCTGTGGGCTCAAGCCCCCGGTTCCGACGCCATGGCCGCCCCGTTCAGCCATCTGTCTGCCCGCTTAAGCGCCACCAGGCCGGTTCAGAACCCACTGGGACGAACAGGTCTAGTGTCGCGCTTTCCGCGGGCTCCGCGGCCACACTTCCGAAGGAGGATCCTCATGCACAAGACCCTGCTTGCCGCATTCATCGGCGCCAGCGTGTTCGCCGTTCCCGCGTTTGCGCAGGTCATTCCCGGCGGTGCCGGCCAGTCCACAGCGCATGCCTCGGCGCAGGCCGGTGCCACCGCGCCAGGCCTGAACGCGAATGGGGCCATCAGTACCGGCGCCACCACGCCGACGACCGGCACTGCGGGCACGCAAGCGCTCGGCCTCGGCGGCTTGCTGAAGCAGACGCAGGCGGCCGATGCGGCAGCCGACACGCCCAGCGAAGGCGCCGGTCCGACCGGTGACCTCAACGCGAAGGCCCGCGAGAAGCTGCGCGCCGCGCACGGGCACTGAGTCCTGCCGGGCAACCCCGCGCTGCCGGGGTTGCCCGCTCAGGCGAGCGCATCTTCCGCGGCGACGAAGCCGCCGGTCTGGCGCTCCCACAACCGCGCGTAAAGTCCGCCATGCGCGATCAGTTGCGCATGTGTGCCGCTCTCCACGATGCGCCCCTTGTCCAGCACGACCAGGCGATCCATCCGCGCGATCGTCGAAAGGCGGTGCGCGATGGCGATCACGGTCTTGCCCTGCATGAGCAGGTCCAGGCTCTCCTGGATCGCCGCCTCGGCCTCGGAGTCCAGCGCGCTGGTGGCCTCGTCCAGGATCAGGATCGGCGCGTCCTTGAGCAGCACGCGGGCGATCGCGATGCGCTGGCGCTGGCCGCCGGAAAGCTTCACGCCGCGCTCGCCGACATAGGCCTCATAGCCACCGCGCCCTTCGCCATCGGACAGCGCGGGGATGAACTCGTCCGCACGCGCCTTGCGCACCGCTTCGGCCACCTGCGCCTCGGTCGCGTCCGGGCGGCCGTAGAGCAGGTTGTCGCGGATCGAGCGGTGCAGCAGCGAAGTGTCCTGGGTGACCACGCCGATCTGCGAACGCAGGCTTTCCTGGGTGACGCGCGCGATGTCCTGGCCGTCGATCAGGATGCGCCCGCCCTCCAGGTCGTAGAGCCGGAGCAGCACGTTGACCAGCGTGGACTTGCCGGCGCCCGAGGGCCCGACCAGTCCGATCTTCTCGCCCGCGCGCACGGTGAGATCCAGGCCCGCGATCACGCCGCCGGCCTTGCCGTAGTGGAAATGGATGTCCTCGAAGCGCACCTCGCCGCGGGTGACTTCCAGCGGCATGGCGCCGGCTGCGTCCTGCACCGTGCGCGGCTGCGCGATGGTCGCCATGCCGTCCTGCACCGTGCCGATGTTCTCGAAGATCCCGTTGACCACCCACATGATCCAGCCCGACATGTTGTTGATGCGGATCACCAGGCCGGTCGACAGTGCAATCGCACCGACGGTGACTTGCCCGTGGCTCCAAAGCCAGAGCGCCAGGCCGGAAGTACCCACGATCAGGAAGCCGTTGAGCGTGGTGATGGTGGCGTCCATCGCGGTGGTCTGGCGCGTCATCGCGCGTGTCTTGTCCACCTGCTCGTGCAATGCGTCGGCCACGTAGGCCTCCTCGCGCCGCGTGTGCGCGAAGAGCTTGAGCGTGAGCACGTTGCTGTAGCCGTCGACGATGCGTCCCATCAGCTTCGAGCGCGCCTCGGAGGCCTTCCACGAACGCTGCCGCGTGCGCGGGATGAAGAACGCCAGCGTGGCGACGTAGAGCAGCAGCCAGACCACCAGCGGAACGGCCAGCCAGGCGTCCGCCTTGGCGAACATCACGATCGCACTGCCGGTGTAGATCGCCACGTACCAGATTGCATCGACAATCTGCACGGCGGATTCGCGCAGCGAACTGCCGGTCTGCATGATGCGGTTGGCGATGCGGCCGGCGAAATCGTTCTGGAAGAACGACAGGCTCTGGCGGATCACGTAGCGGTGGTTTTGCCAGCGGATGCGCGCGGTCACGTTGGGCACGATCGCCTGGTTGACCAGCAGGTCGTGCAGCGCGTTGAACACGGGCCGCGCGACGAGCGCCACGAACGCCATCCAGGCCAGCTCGCGCCCGTGCCGGTGGAAGAACGCCGCGCCCTCGGCCACCTTGGCCATGTCCACCAGCCGCCCGATGAAGGCGAACAGCGACACCTCGATGACCGAGACGAAGAAGCCCACCACCAGCACCGCGGCGAACATCGGCCACACCTGGCGCAGGTAGAACAGGTAGAAGCGCCCGGGCGTGCCCGGGGGCATCACGTCGGCCGGATCCTTGAACGGATCGATCAGCGATTCGAACCAGCGGAAGAGCATGGGTGGGTCCGGGGAATGGGCCGGACATTCTGGCGCAAGGGCGCGCGCCGTGCGGTGAAGGCACGATTCGACGCCGCACACGCACCCGCGCCGTTCGTCGCGAGCGCAGACGCGAGCACCGAAATCGAAGGGCCCCTTCGCCGCAGGCAAGGTCTCGCCGGTCAGCCCGGCGGCGCCAACCCCGGCACGGGCTCGAACCGACACACCCGCGCCCGCTCGATCCCATCGCGCACGACCGGGTCTTCCGCCACGAACGCTGCCACGGCCGCCGTGTCGAGCCCGCGGAACACCACCATCCCGCCCTGCGGCAGGCCATCCAGCCTGCTCGCCGGACCGCCCAGCAGGATCTCGCCCCGCGCGGCCGCCTCACCCAGCCGCGCCAGGTGCACCGCTATTTCAGGCATGGTCGCCAGCGCCTCGGCCACCTGCGTGGGCGTGCCGCAGGGATAGCGTTCGGCCGGCTCGTAGATCACCAGCACATGGCAAAGGCCGGGGTCGGACATCGGTGGGCTCCTTGGGCTGCAGAGGCCGACAAGCCTGCCGACCGCGGCCTCGGGCGGCGCGCCTGCCCGGGGCAAACCGCGCAAGTGTCCTGGGACACTTCGTGCTTTCTCCTCCACACCTCGCGCGCCGCCGGGGGCTGCCCGCGACCATGCGCACGTTCCCTTCGAGGCCACGTCGATGCATCACGAGAAGCTGCTCGCCTTCGCCCTGTTGCAGGGCCTGTTCGCGATCACCCCCGGCCCGGCAGTACTGCTCACCGCCTCGCACGCCATGACGCGCGGCACCCTGGCCGGACTGCGCGTGGCGCTGGGCATCCAGCTCGCGAACGTGTGCTACCTCTCCCTGTCGGGGCTGGGCGTGGGCCTGCTGTTGCGCACCTCGCCCATTGCGTTCCACGCGCTGAAGCTGGTCGGTGCCGCCTACCTTGCCTGGCGAGGGCTGGCCGCCATGCACGACGCCTGGACTGCCGGCGACAGCGCGCCCGCGGGCACCGCCGTCAACGCCGCGCGACCGTTCACCGAAGGCCTCATCGGGCAGCTTGCCAATCCGAAGTCGATCATCTTCTTCGGCGCGCTGCTGCCCTTGTTCGTCGCGCCGGGCCACGCGCTGGTTCCGCAGTACGCGCTGCTCGCCGCGTTGTGCGTGGCGATCGAGCTGCCGGTACTGGGCGCCTATGCCGTCATGGCCTCGGCGGCCGGACGGCTGGCGCATTCGGCACGCGCCGTGCGTCTGCGCCAGGCTGGCTCCGGCGCCTGCCTGGTGACGGTCGCGGTGCTGCTTGCACTGGTACCGCTGGTCGACCGCTGAGCTGCGAAAATGGCGGCATGACGGTTCCGACCTGGCAACAGTTGCTGCGTACGCTCGAGAGCGAGATCGCCAGCGGCACGCTGCAACCTGGCCAGCCAGCGCCCTCGCAGCGCGCCGCGGCGCGACGCTGGGGCGTGTCGGTCGCGACCGTGACGCGGGTCTACGCCGAAGCCACGCGGCGCGGCTGGCTGCACGCCCGGGTGGGCAGCGGCACGGTCGTGGCACGGCCAGCCGCGCCACCCGGCCCAGCGCCGGCCGCGGACCTGCACGACCTGGCGATAAACGCGCCGCTAGTGCCACGCCATCTCAATGCGTCGGCGCTGCTGCGCGATGCCTTCGCACGGCTCGCCGAAGGACGTGCACACGCCCTGCTCGACCGCGCCGGCCAGACCAGCGAAGCGGCGCAGCATGTCGAGGCGGCCGCAAAGTGGCTGACCACGCTGGGGATAGCCGCGGAGCCGGACCGCACGTTCATCACCCCCGGGGCCCAGGCGGGCCTGCTGGTCGCCTTGCGCAGTGCTGTCGGGGAGGGCGGCGGCATGGCCTGCGAGCCGCTGATCAACCCCGGCCTCGCCGCGGCGGCCGAGTTTGTAGGCGCGCGTCTGCTGCCGGTCGCCGTGGATGCCGAAGGCCCACGGCCAGAGGCCGTGGAGGCGCTGGCCGTCACGCGCGGACTGCGCGCGTTGTACGCCTCGCCCAGCTGTTCCAATCCGCTGGCGCTTCACTGGAGCGCAAAAAGGCGGCGCGAGCTGACAGCCCTCGCCGAAAAGCACGACTTGTGGGTGATCGAAGACGATGACGTACTTCCGATGGACCCCGCCTCCACGCCGCTGTGCACGTTGGCGCCCGAGCGCACGCTGTTGATCGTGGGGCTGTCCAAACTCGCCGGCTTCGCCCTGCGCACGGGCTTCGTGCACGTGCCGCGCGCGTTGGCGGATGGCTATCGACGGCATCTGCGCGCCGCCGTGTGGATGGCCTCGCCCGTCCTGGCCGAGATCGCCGCGCATTGGCTGGATACCGGCCTGATGGACGAACTGGTTCAGGCGCGCCGGCAGGATGCAATGCAGCACCAGGCGATCGCAGCGGCGTTGCTGGGTGGCCACGGCTACCGCGCGCCGGTATTCGGCACGCACGGCTGGCTGCCGCTGGCGAAACCGTGGGATGCCGAACGGTTCGCCTTCCACGCCCGCCGGCACGGCGTGGCCGTGGCGCCGGATGCCGAGTTCCGCCTCGCCGGCGTGCGCGGATGGGCCGGCGTACGCCTGGCTTTGTCCTCGACCGCCTCCAGTGCCCAGCTGCGCGAGGCGCTGGAGGCGCTGGCGCACCTGCTCGCGCACGGCCCCCAGCCCGGTTAGCGCACCGCCGTTGCCTTGTAGGAGCCCGCATGCGGGCGATGCTCCTGTCCTGATGTCTATCCGAGCCAGGAGCATCGCCCGCAAGCGGGCTCCTACAAAAAAAACAGCCGGGCAAAAGAAAACCCCGCGCGGGGCGGGGCTTTCTTCGATACAGCGGTGAGCTGGGGACTTAGAAGTCCATGCCGCCCATGCCACCCATGCCGCCCGGGGCGCCACCGTGGCTGTGCTCTTCCTTCTTCGGCAGCTCGGCCACGATCGCCTCGGTGGTGATCGCCAGGCCGGCAACCGACGACGCGTGCTGCAGCGCGGTGCGGGTCACCTTGGTCGGATCCAGGATGCCCATCTGCACCATGTCGCCGAACTCGCCGGTGGCCGCGTTGTAGCCGAAGTTGCCCGAGCCGTCCTTGACCTTGTTGAGGATTACGGAGGGCTCTTCGCCGGCGTTGGCGACGATCGCGCGCAGCGGCGCTTCCAGCGCGCGGCGGGTGATCGCGATGCCGAGGTTCTGGTCCTCGTTGTCGCCCTTGATGCCTTCGACGGCCTTCAGCGCACGGATCAGGGCGACGCCGCCGCCCGGCACCACGCCTTCCTCGACCGCCGCACGGGTGGCGTGCAGGGCGTCTTCGACGCGGGCCTTCTTCTCCTTCATCTCGACCTCGGTGGCGGCACCGACCTTGATGACGGCCACGCCGCCGGCCAGCTTGGCCACGCGCTCCTGCAGCTTCTCGCGGTCGTAGTCGGAGGAGGTCTCCTCGATCTGCGCCTTGATCTGGCTGATGCGCGACTGGATGCGCTCGGCTTCGCCGGCGCCGTCGATGATCGTGGTGTTTTCCTTGGTGATCACCACGCGCTTGGCACGGCCCAGGTCGTTGATCGTGGCCTTCTCCAGCTGCAGGCCCACTTCCTCGGAGATCACCTGGCCGTTGGTCAGGATCGCGATGTCCTCGAGGATCGCCTTGCGACGGTCACCGAAGCCCGGCGCCTTGACGGCGGCGACCTTGACGATGCCGCGGATGGTGTTGACCACCAGCGTGGCCAGCGCCTCGCCCTCGACTTCCTCGGCGACGATCAGCAGCGGCTTGCCGGCCTTGGCGACGCCTTCGAGGATCGGCAGCAGCTCGCGGACGTTGGAGATCTTCTTGTCGTGGATCAGGATGAACGGGTCGTCCAGCTCAACCTGCTGCGACTGCTGGTTGTTGATGAAGTACGGCGACAGATAGCCGCGGTCGAACTGCATGCCCTCGACGACGTCGAGCTCGTTCTCCAGGCCCGAGCCTTCCTCGACGGTGATCACGCCTTCCTTGCCGACCTTCTTCATCGCGGTGGCGATGATGTCGCCGATGTTGGAATCGGAGTTGGCGGAGATCGTGCCGACCTGGGCGATCGCCTTGTCGTCGGCGGTCGGGTTGGAGAGCTTCTTCAGCTCGCCCACGGCCGCGATCACGGCCTTGTCGATGCCGCGCTTGAGGTCCATCGGGTTCATGCCGGCGGCGACGGCCTTGAGGCCTTCCTGGATGAACGCCTGCGCCAGCACGGTGGCGGTGGTGGTGCCGTCACCGGCCACGTCGGAGGTCTTGGAGGCGGCTTCCTTGACGATCTGCGCGCCGAGGTTCTCGTACTTGTCGGCCAGTTCGATCTCCTTGGCGACGGACACGCCGTCCTTGGTGATCGTCGGGGCGCCGAAGCTCTTCTCGAGCACGACGTTGCGGCCCTTCGGGCCGAGGGTGACCTTGACCGCGTTGGCCAGGGTGTTCACGCCCTTGAGGATGCGCGAGCGGGCGTCTTCGCCGAAGCGGACTTCTTTGGCTGCCATGTGTCTTTATCCTTCGAATTCGGTAGGTAGATTGCGGAGCGTCGGGCGGGAGAGGCCGATCAGCCTTCGATCACAGCCACGATGTCGTCTTCCTTCAGGAAGACCAGCTCTTCGCCGTCGATCTTGATTTCCTGGCCGGCGTACTTGCCGAACAGCACCACGTCGCCTTCCTTCAGGCTCATCGGGCGGACGTTGCCGTCTTCCAGGATGCGGCCGGTACCGGCGGCGATGACCTTGCCGCGGGTCGGCTTCTCGGTGGCGCTGTCGGGGATGACGATGCCGCCGGCGGAGACACGCTCCTCTTCCAGGCGCTTGACGATGACGCGATCGTGCAGCGGACGCAGTTTGCTCATGGATGGAACTCCACTAGTTCGGGTTGAAAGAGGTGAAGGATCACCGGGTCGCTGTTAGCACTCGGTGACGGTGAGTGCCAATTCTACGGACGCAACCGGCCCCTGCAAGGGGCTGGAACGCGAATGGCTCAGCAGGTGGGGGGACAGGTGCAGGGTTTCAAGGGCCCGGGAGGGGTGGTCCGCGCTGCCGGGCCACGCGGAATCCCGCCCGAGGCCCTTGCAGGAGCGCACGGTGAGCAACCGCGCGGGCGACCCTTGCATGGCGGTCGCGCACAGGTGCGCTCCTACCGGTTTTCGCCAACGGTCCATCCGTGTGCGCAGGCGGCTACCATGGCGCGCCATGCCCGCCTCCGTCCTGCTCTGCTACTGCACCTGCCCCGACGCCGACAGCGCCGCGCGCATCGCCGAAACGCTGGTGGCCGAGCGCCTCGCCGCCTGCGTCAACCGCCTGCCCGGCGTCGCCTCGACCTACCGCTGGCAGGGTGCAGTCACCACCGACACGGAGCATCTGCTGCTCATCAAGACCACCGCCCTCCGCTTCGAAGCGCTGCGCACGCGCCTTCTGGCGCTGCATCCCTACGAGCTGCCCGAGCTCATTGCCGTGCCCATCGAGCACGCCCACGCGCCTTACCTGGCCTGGGTCTGCGAGGCCACCGCCGGGAAGCCGCAAGACTGCTGACAACGCTTGTCAGTGGGACCCGATCAGACTTGTCCTGTCCCACTCCCGCGATTCCAAGATGAAGAAGATCGACTACGCCGTCCTGCTGTCGCTGGGCGCCCTGTGGGGCGGCTCGTTCCTGTTCATGCGCATGGGCGCCGGTGCCTTCGGCGCGCTGCCGCTGGCGGGCCTGCGCGCGATCGGCGCGGCGCTTTGCTTCCTGCCGCTGCTGGCCTCGCGCAAGCGCCTGGCCGAATGGCGCCAGCACTGGTGGCCGATCGCCGTGGTCGGGCTGACCAACTCGGCGCTGCCCTTTCTGCTGTTCACTTTCGCCACGCGCAGCCTGCCGGCGGGCTTCGCCTCGATCATCGACGGCATGACGCCGATGTTCGCCGCGCTGATCGGCTTGCTGTGGCTGGGCCAGCGGCTGGACGCCTGGCGCGGCGCGGGGCTCGCGGCCGGTTTCACGGGCATCCTCTGGCTGGCCCAGGGCAGCCTCGCTGTGGCTCCGGGCGCCGGCATGGCGTTGCTCGCCTGCGTGGCGGCCACGGTGCTCTACGGCTATGCGGTGCACTACTCGCACCTGCGCCTGGCGAGCGTCAACCCGCTGGTGGTGACGATCGGCAGCCACATGGTCGCCGCGCTGGTGCTGCTGCCGACCACCGTGCTGGCCTGGCCGACCCGGCCGCTGCCGATGCACGCGTGGCTGGCGGCGGCAGGACTGGCCGTGTTGTGCACGGCGCTGGCCTACGTCTTGTTCTTCTGGGTGCTGGCGCGCGTGGGCGCGCAGCGGATCATGGTCATTCCCTACCTGATCCCCGCCTTTGGCGTGCTGTGGGGCGCTCTGCTGCTGGGCGAGCCGGTGACGATGCGCATGCTCGCCGGCTGCGCGGTGATCCTGCTCGGCACAGCGCTCACCACCGGGCTGGTGCGTCCGCGGCGTGCGGTGCCGGCACTGGCGGTCGAGAAGACATAAGGCCGCAACCGCGGGGGGCCCGCGGCGCGATGGGTCCATAATGGATCTCCCGCCCCGTGCCGCTGGATACGCGATGCGCCCGATCATCGGCCGCCTGGCCGCCCGCCTGCCGTTGTTGATGCTGCTCCTGTGCCTGGCCGCACTGGCGCGTCCGTCGTTCGCACAGGAAGACGACGGCCTGCTGCCGGTCACCGAGGCCTACAAGCTCTCGGCCGACGCCTCCACCCCGGGCCTACTCAAGCTGCACTGGGAGATCGCGCCGGACTACTACCTCTACCGTGGCCGCATGAAGTTCAAGCCGGCCGATGGCGTGACCCTCGGCGAACCGACCTTCCCCGGCGGCGAGAAGCACCACGACGAGTACCTGGGCGACGTGGAGATCTACCACCACGCGATCGAGGCCAGCGTGCCCTATACGTTGGCGCCGGGCACCACGCGGCTGCGTCTGGGCGTGCAGTTCCAAGGCTGCCACGAGGTCGATCCGAAGATCTGCTATCCGCCGCATACCGAGCAGCTGGACCTGCCGCTGCCGGCAGCCGCTGGTGCGACCGGTGGCGGCTCACTGGGCGCCGCGCTGGAGAAGCTCGGCGCCACCCACGGCGCGGCAGGCAACGACGCACCGCTGCCCGCGGAGCAGGCCTTCAGGCTCGAAGCCCTGGCGCAGGATCCGCACCACCTGCTGCTGCGCTGGACGATGCCGCCGGGCTATTACCTCTACCGCGACCAGACCCGGCTCGCGTTGCGCGACGGCCAGGGCCTGACGCTGACGCCGCAATGGCCGGCCGGCACGCGCAAGGATGATCCGCACTTCGGCAGCGTGACGGTCTATTTCAACGAGCTGGATCTGCCGGTCACCGTCACCGGCGATCTTGGCGGCCGCACGCACCTCGCGCTGCAGGCGAGCTTCCAGGGCTGCCAGGACGGCGGCCTGTGCTACCCGATGATGACCCGCACGCTGGACGTCGACCTCGGCGGCGCGGCGCCCGCGACCGGCACGCCCACGACGACCGCACCCGAAGCGCCGCCTGCATCTGCGACGCAAGGTCCGCTGCAGACCAGCCTGTGGCTCGCGCTCTTGCTCGCCCTTGGCGGCGGCCTGGTGCTCAACCTGATGCCGTGCGTGCTGCCGGTACTGTCGATCAAGGCGGTCGGCCTGCTGGAAAGCGGCGAAAGCCCGGCCCGTGCACGGGCGCACGCGATCGCCTACACCGCCGGCGTGCTGCTGAGCTTCGTGGCGCTGGGACTTTCCATCCTCGCCCTGCGCTCGGCCGGCCACGCACTCGGCTGGGGCACGCAACTGCAGCAGCCGCTGCTGGTCGGCGTGCTGGCGCTGGTGATGCTGGCGGTGGGCCTGTCGATGTCCGGGCTGGTGCAATTCGGCGCTTCGCTGGGCAACACCGGCGCGGGGCTCGCCTCGCGCGGCGGCATGGCCGGCGACTTCTTCACCGGCGTTCTGGCGGTGGTGGTGGCCAGCCCCTGCACCGCGCCATTCATGGGCAGTGCGCTGGCCTACGCGTTCGCCGCGCCGGCGGCGTCCGCGCTGCTGGTGTTCCTGGCGCTCGGGCTCGGCCTTGCGCTGCCGTTCCTGGCGGTCGGCTTCGTGCCGGCGCTGGCGCGGCGACTGCCGCGGCCGGGCCGCTGGATGGAGACGCTCAAGCAGTTGCTCGCCTTCCCGATGTACCTCACCGCGGCCTGGCTGGCCTGGGTGCTGGCCAACCAGCGCGGCGCCGACGCGGTCGGCCTGTTGCTGGTCGCCGGGGTGTTCCTGGCCCTCACCCTGTGGTGGTTCGAACGCAGCCGCGGCCGCGCCGGCCTGGTGCGCGCACCGGTGCTGCTGGCGCTGCTGGCCACCGCGGCGCCGCTGTACGGGCTGGCACAGCTGCCGCCCCCGGTACGCGCGGCGCGGGCCGACACGGGCACGGTCGCCTACAGCCCCGAAAAGCTGGCCGAACTACGCGCCGCCGGCACCCCGGTGTTCGTCGACATGACGGCCGACTGGTGCGTCACCTGCAAGGCCAACGAGCACACGGTGCTGGACACGGCCGCGTTCCGTGCGCTGCTCCAGCGCACCGGCGCGGTCTACATGAAAGGCGACTGGACCGACGTCAATCCGACCATCGCCGCTTTCCTGGAGCAGTACCACTCGCCGGGCGTGCCGCTGTACGTGGTGTTCCCGCGCGGTGGCGGCGAGGGCCGCAAGCTGCCGACGGTGCTCACCTCCAGCCTGGTCGAGCAGGCCCTGACCGAGGCGGCGCGCTGAAGATGATGACCCGGGCGAGCTGGCTCATTCTGGCGCTGGCGGTGCTCGCCGCCGCAGCCGGCGGCTGGCTGCAGCACGCCTCGCGCGAGCGGCGCGGGCCGGACCTGGTGGGCCAGCCGGTGCCATCGCTGCAGCTGCCCGACCTGGAAGGGCGCCCGCACACCCTCGCCGACTACGCCGGTCGACGCGTGGTGGTCAATTTCTGGGCCAGCTGGTGCGGCCCGTGCCTGAGGGAGATGCCGGCCCTGGCCTCCGCACAGGCCCGCTTCGGCGGCGATCGTCCGGCCGTGGTCGGCATCGCCATGGATACGCCGGAGAACGTGCGCGCTTATCTGGAGGCTTATCCGGTCAACTACCCGATCCTGCTCGGCCGGCTGGACGACCCCGACAGCGCGCGTCAGCTGGGTGATGGCGCCAGCGTGCTGCCCTACAGCGTGCTGCTGGACGCCGACGGCACCGTGCTGGCGAGCCACGCCGGGATGCTGGATGCGGCCACGCTCGAGCGTTGGCTGGGCAAGGGGTCCCAGTAGGAGCGCACCGGTGCGCGACCGGCAGGCCCGGCGCGCCGTGATGGCCCGGGTCGCGCACAGCCGCGCTCCTAATGGGTCTGGTCCACATACGCCCACGCACGGTTTGTGCAGCAGTTCTCCGCCGAACATCGCCGAACTGCGCCGAAGTGGACAACATCGCAAAGGGCGCGCACACTTCGCCCCTCGCCGGAATGCTCCGGCTGGCTGCCAAGGTGTCGCGTGGCGAAACTGCTGGTCCTGCACGGGCCCAACCTCAACCTGCTGGGCTCGCGCGAGCCGGAGGTCTACGGGCGCGACACGCTCGCGGACATCGACGCGCGACTGGCCCACCAGGCGCGGGCGGCCGGGCATGAACTGGCCAGTTTCCAGTCCAACGCCGAGCACGCCCTCATCGAGCGCGTGCAGCAGGCGCGCGACGAAGGCATCGCCTGGATCCTGATCAACCCGGCCGCCTTCACCCACACCAGCGTCGCCCTGCGCGACGCTCTGGCGGCTGTGGCGATCCCGTTCATCGAGGTTCACCTGTCCAACGTGCACGCGCGCGAGCCGTTCCGCCGGCACTCCTACCTGTCCGACCTGGCGGTGGGGGTGGTCTGCGGCTTCGGCGCCAACAGTTATTCGCTCGCGCTCGAGGCCGCCTTGCAGCGGCTCGCGCCGGCCTGATTTCCCATCAAGACCCGACCGGCCGCCCGCGCGGCCCCGAACAAGAAGGCACTCCCATGGATCTGCGCAAGATCAAGAAGCTGATCGACCTGCTCGAGGAATCCAACCTCGCGGAACTGGAAATCAAGGAAGGCGAGGAAGTGGTCCGCCTCTCGCGCGTGCCCACCGGCGGCATGACCGTCGCCGCCGCGCCGATGGCGCTGCAGGCCGCCCCCGTCGCGGCGGCACCCGCCCCGGCCGCCGCGCCCGCGGCCGCCGACGCCGCACCCGCCGCCAACGCCCTGCCCGAAGGCCACGTGGTCAAGGCGCCGATGGTCGGTACCTTCTACGCCTCGGCCACGCCGGGCGCGGCCGCCTTCGTCAAGGTCGGCCAGCAGGTCAAGGCCGGCGAGACGCTGGGCATCATCGAGGCGATGAAGATGTTCAACCAGATCGAGGCGGACGTCGCCGGGACCGTGCAGGCGATCCTCATCGAGAACGGTCAGCCGGTCGAGTTCGACCAGCCGATGTTCGTGATTGCCTGAGAGGCCGGGAATAGGGAATCGTGAATAGGGAATCGTTCAAGCGGCCGCATGCGCGCCTGCTGGTTTGGCAGGACGCCATGGAGCTCGTCGAAACGGTCTATGCCTTTTCCGGCTCCTTTCCTGACCACAAGCGCTTTGGGCTGACCGCGCAGATCCGGCGCGCGGCAGTGAGCATTCCATCCAACATTGCCGAGGGTGCAGCTCGACGCTCCAAGCCGGAGTTCCGGCGGTTTCTCTCCATGGCACGTGGCTCGCTTTCCGAGGTGGACACGCAGTGCCAGATCGCCGAACGATTGAAGTACGGGCAGGCTCCAGCAAATCTGCCCGGATTGGTCGACCGGGTGTTCGCTAGGCTGACCGCCCTGCTGAACACCCTGAGTTCCCCAGGAGGTGCGCAATGAGCAAGCCTGCCGCACTACGATTCCCTATTAACGATTCCCTATTCCCATGCTAGAAAAAGTCGTCATTGCCAACCGCGGTGAGATCGCGCTGCGCGTGCTGCGCGCGTGCCACAGCCTTGGCATCAAGACCGTCGCGGTGCATTCCACCGCCGACCGCAACCTCAAGCACGTGGGCCTGGCGGACGAGGCGATCTGCATCGGCCCGGCGCCGTCGGTCGACAGCTACCTCAACATTCCACGCATCATCGCGGCGGCGGAGATTACCGACGCCCAGGCGATCCACCCCGGCTACGGCTTCCTCTCCGAGCGCGCCGACTTCGCCGAGCAGGTGGAGCAGTCCGGCTTCATCTTCATCGGCCCGACCGCCGACGTCATCCGCCTGATGGGCGACAAGGTCGAGGCGATCAAGGCGATGAAGGCCGCCGGCGTGCCGTGCGTGCCCGGCTCCGGTGGTCCGCTGGGCGACAACGTCGAAGAGAACATGCGCATCGCGCGCGAGATCGGCTACCCGGTGATCATCAAGGCGGCCGGCGGCGGCGGCGGCCGCGGCATGCGCGTGGTGCGCACCGAGGCGCACCTGGGCAACGCCATCACCATGACGAAGCAGGAGGCCAAGGCCGCCTTCGGCAACGACATGGTGTACATGGAGAAATTCCTGGAAAACCCGCGCCACGTGGAGATCCAGGTGCTGGCCGACGGCCAGGGCAACGCGATCCACCTGGGCGAGCGCGACTGCTCGATGCAGCGCCGCCACCAGAAGGTCGTCGAGGAAGCGCCGGCGCCGGGCATTACGCCCGAGCTGCGTGCGCAGATCGGCCAGGTCTGCGTGGAAGCCTGCCTGCGCATCGGCTACCGCGGCGCCGGCACGTTCGAGTTCCTGTTCGAGAACGGCCGCTTCTACTTCATCGAGATGAACACCCGCATCCAGGTCGAGCACCCGGTGACCGAGTTCATCACCGGCATCGACCTGGTGCGCGAGCAGCTCCTGATCGCTGGCGGCGAGAAGCTCTCGATCCGGCAGGAGGACGTGCAGATCCGCGGCCACGCGATCGAGTGCCGGATCAACGCCGAGGATCCTGACACGTTCATGCCCAGCCCCGGCACGGTCAAGCGCTTCGAGGCCCCGGGCGGCCCGGGCGTGCGCGTGGACACGCACCTGTACGATGGCTACCGCATCCCGCCCAACTACGATTCGATGATCGGCAAGCTGATCGTCTACGGTCCCGACCGCGAGACCGCGATCTGCCGCATGCGCCTGGCGCTGGCCGAAACCGTGATCGAAGGCGTCAAGTGCAACATCCCGCTGCAGCAGCGCATCATGGCCGACGCCGGCTTCCAGCACGGCGGCCAGAACATCCATTACCTGGAAAAGCGCATGGCCGAGCAGAAGGAACCGAAGGCCAGCGGCGAGTAGTCCGACCCGGCAGGTACCCCTGTAAAGGCGCACCCTGTGCGCGACCGCCATGCACCCGGTCGCGCACAGGGTGCGTTCCTGCAGTGACCAACAAGCAACACGCCACGCAAAAGCATCCATGCCCTTCCTCGAACTCGCCCTCACCCTCCGCGCCGAGCAGCAGCCGCGCGTGGAGGAAGCCCTCGACGACCTGGGCGCCCTCTCGATCACCCTGCGCGACGCCGACGCCGAGACGCCCGACGAACAGGCGATCTTCGAGCCGGGCGTGGGCGAGCTGCCGCTGTGGCCGACGATCACGCTCGACGCGCTGTTCGAGGCCGGTACCGATCGCCGCGGCCTGGTCGAAGCCCTCGGCGAACTGCTGCCCTGGCTGGAGCCGGACCAGCTCGCCTTCCGCGAAGTTGCCGACGAGGACTGGGAACGCGCCTGGATGGACCAGTTCAAGCCGATGCCGTTCGGGCGACGGCTGTGGATCTATCCGTGGAACATCGAGCCGCCCGCCGAGGAGGACATCGTGGTCGTGCGGCTCGACCCGGGCCTGGCCTTCGGCAGCGGCACCCACCCGACCACCGCGCTGTGCCTGGAGTGGCTCGACGGGTTGGACCTGGCCGGCAGGCAGGTGACCGACTACGGCTGCGGCTCGGGCATCCTGGCCATCGCCGCGCTCAAGCTCGGCGCCGCCGGTGCGATCGGCGTCGACAACGACCCGCAGGCACTGACGGCGTCCAACGACAATGCCGAACGCAACGGCGTGGCCGATCGACTCCGCGTGTTCCTGCCGGGTGAGGAACCCAGGGCGCCCGCCGACGTGTTCGTTGCCAACATCCTGGCCGGGCCGCTGGGCGAGCTCGCCCCCACCTTCGCCGCCGCCTGCAAGCGCGGCGCACCCTTCGCCATCTCCGGCATCCTGGCGGGCCAGCAGGAGGAATTGCTGGCGCGCTACGCCGAATGGTTCGACGACCTGCGCGTGGACGCGCGCGAAGACTGGATCCGCATCAGCGGCCACCGCCGCTGAGCCGCCGCATCCTGCAGGAGGGCACCTGTGCCCGACCGTGGTGCGGGGCGGTCGCGCACAGGTGCGCTCCTTCACAAGGCTCCTGCCGACAAGCTTCTCCCCGCCGCACGCAGGAAGGGTCCTGGCGCGCTGCGGATAGCTCGACGTCCACTGCGTGGACGAGCGCGACGACCGGATCCGCATCAGCGCCACCGCCGCCATACCTGATCCTTCCCCCGCCTGCGGCGGAAGGTGCCCACAGGGCGGATGGGGGCAGGTCAAGCGGGAAGCCCTCCGCTTGACCTGCCCGCACCCCCGACACGGCGCGAAGAGCGCCTCATCCGCCTTCGGCACCTTCCCGCGCGACCGCGGGGGAGTTACGGTCTGCGGCAACGCGCCGAGCGTGCAGTCGAGCGTCATGGCCCCGGACAACGTGCGCTCGCGCTCCGACAAACGCCGGCTTTCGCTTTACTCTTGCGCGCATGTACACCCAGTGCCCCGACTGCCGCACCGTCTTCTCGCTCGACGCGAGCGTGCTGGCGCATGCGCGCGGGGCGGTGATCTGCGGCAACTGCGAGACCCTGTTCGACGCGCTGGACACGCTCGCCGAGCAACTGCCGCCCGAGCCCTTCCGGCTGCTTCCAGGCCACACGCGCTCCGAAGAGGCGCCCAAGCTCGACGTGGCAATCTACCGTCCGCGCGAAGACGTGCCGGTCGCCGTGGCCGAAGCGCCGGCCTTCACCCCGCAGTTCGTCAGTGATCGCCGCGCCGCCCGCCGGCGTCCGCGCCGCTGGCCGTGGGTCCTGACCTGCACGCTGCTGGCCGTACTGCTGGCTGCCCAGGTCGCCTGGGCCAAGCGCGACGTGCTGATCACCGACCCGGCCGTCGGCGCGTGGCTGCGCCAGGCCTGCGCCTCGCTCGGCTGCCGGTTGCCGCTGGTACGGGACGTGCACCGCCTGCATCTGGTCGCGCGCGACGTGCAGGCGCACCCGAGCGTGCCGGGTGCGCTGATGATCAGCGCCACCGTCCGCAACGACGCCCCCTTCGCCCAGCCCTACCCGGTGGTTTCGCTGACGCTCTCCGATGCCGACGGGCATCGCCTGGCCATGCGCCGCCTGCACCCGTCCGAATACCTGGATGATGCCGCCGTGCTGCGCGCCGGCCTGGCGCCTGGCGCCAGTGCAGCGCTGTTGATCGAAGTCGCCGACCCGGGCAACCGCGCGGTCGCCTTCGAATTCGGTTTCGAGTGAGCGACGGTTTCGATTGAAACGAACGGCTGCGGGCGGCAGCACTTAAATTTATCGGCCAGCGCCGGTACACTCGGCCTCTCGCGCATGCTCCATCGCATGCCAAGCGCGCCATGCCGGCGAGATCCACCATAACCACTGCAGCGGCCCACGCCAGCCGCCGCGTCGCTCGTGAGGTACTGCCTGTGAACGCCGTCCGATTGCCTGTCAACGAGGCCGTCCGGGAGACCCCGTCGTCGCAGAGCGCGCTGGGCGAGTGCGTCAGCCGTACCGTGCGCCGCTACCTGGCCGACATCGGCGATACCGAGTGCGACGAGGGCCTGCACGCCCTGGTGATCCGCGAGGTCGAGGGGCCGCTGCTGCGCGAAGTGCTGGCGTTCCACGATGGCAACCAGAGCCGCGCTGCCGCCGTGCTCGGCATCAACCGCGCCACGCTGCGCAAGAAGCTGGCCGCGCACGGCCTGCTGTAACCTGCCCGCCGGGCAGCGGGCACGAGGTCGATACGCTTTGGCCGTATGGCCGTCCAAACAGCGCTCCGGCTTCGCCGGGTTATAATTGCCGGCTTCCCCCTTCCTGGAAGCCGCCATGTCCGCCCTCACCCCGATCCGCCGTGCCCTGCTCAGCGTCTCCGACAAGACCGGGCTGATCGAGCTCGGCCGGCGCCTTGCCGCCAGGGGCGTGCAGTTGCTCTCCACCGGCGGCTCCGCCAAGGCGCTGCGCAATGCCGGCATCGCCGTGACCGACGTCAGCGAGCTCACCGGCTTTCCGGAGATCATGGACGGCCGCGTCAAGACGCTGCACCCGAAAGTGCACGGCGGCCTGCTCGGCCGGCGCGGGACGGACGACAAGGTGATGGCCGACCTCGGCATCGCGCCGATCGACCTGCTGGTCCTGAATCTCTACCCGTTCGAGCAGACCGTCGCCAGCCCTGACTGCACGCTCGAGCAGGCGATCGAGAATATCGACATCGGTGGCCCGGCGATGCTGCGTTCGGCCGCGAAGAACTGGGCGGACGTGGCCGTGTTGACGGCACCGGAGCAGTACGAGGACGCACTCGCCGAGATCGAGCGCGACGGCGGCCTCTCGCGCGCCACGCGTTTCAGGCTCGCGGTGGCCGCGTTCAACCGCGTGTCCGACTACGACGGTGCGATCAGCGACTACCTATCCTCGCTCAAGCTCAACGACGCGCACGACGCGATTGCCGGTCACGAAACCTTCGGCGGCCAGGCGAACGGCCGCTTCGTCAAGCTGATGGACCTGCGCTATGGCGAGAACCCGCATCAGAGCGCGGCCTTCTACCGCGACCTGTATCCCGCGCCGGGCACGCTGGCGACCTTCCGCCAGCTGCAGGGCAAGGAGCTGTCGTTCAACAACATCGCCGACGCCGACGCCGCGTGGGAATGCGTGCGCAGCTTCGTCAAGCCGGCCTGCGTGATCGTCAAGCACGCCAACCCCTGCGGCGTGGCGGTGAGCCTGGACGGTATCGGCAAGGCCTACGACCTGGCGTTCCAGACCGACCCGACCTCGGCGTTCGGCGGCATCATCGCATTCAACCGCGAGGTCGACGGCGCCACCGCGCGCGCCATCGTCGAGCGCCAGTTCGTCGAAGTCGTGCTGGCGCCCGGCTACGCCGACGACGCGCTGAAGGCCTTCGCGAAGAAGGGCAACGTGCGGGTATTGGAAATTCCGCCGCCGGCCAACGCCGATCTGGAGCGGGGCGACCTGCGTTCGCCGCACCCGGGCATGAACGTCAAGCGCGTGGGCTCGGGCCTGCTGATCCAGACCGCCGACACCGGCATGATCGGTGCCGCCGACCTCAAGGTCGTCACCAGGCGCGCCCCCACGCCCGAGCAGATCGACGACCTGATCTTCGCCTGGAAGGTCGCCAAGTTCGTCAAGTCCAACGCGATCGTCTACGCGAAACACCGGCAGACGATCGGCATCGGCGCCGGCCAGATGAGCCGCGTGTACAGCGCGAAGATCGCCGGCATCAAGGCGGCCGACGAGAAGCTCGAAGTGCGTGGCTCGGTGATGGCCTCGGACGCGTTCTTCCCGTTCCGTGACGGCATCGATGCCGCGGCCGAGGCGGGCATCGCGGCAGTGATCCAGCCGGGTGGCTCCATGCGCGACGCGGAGGTCATTGCCGCCGCCGACGAGCACGACATGGCGATGGTGTTCACCGGCATGCGCCACTTCCGCCACTGAACGTTCGAACCCCTCTCCTGCGGGAGAGGGGTTGGGGTGTGGGTCCGGCGGAGCGCAGCCCCGGCCGGCCGCACCTTCATCGTCGCTGCGGCGCACCTTCTCCTGCAGGGAGAAGGAACCATCACTGCACGAAGCGCTGCACCAGCTGCTGCCACTCCTGCTCCGGCGGATCGCCGCAGAACGGTACGCCGGCCCGCCCGTACCAGTAGCGGGCGTTGTCCAGATCGCCTTCGAGCCGGTGCACGAGCGCGTGGATCGCCGCGGCGCCCGCGTCCTCCAGCCCCTGCACCAGGTGGTGCGCGCGCTCCGGCTCGCCGTGGCCCAGCCACCACAGCGCCTGCAGATGCTCGGACAGGCCGGCGGGCGGCGTACCACCGGCGAGCGATGCTTCGAAACGGGCCTGGTCCATACGGCTGCCGATGATGCGCCCTCACGGCACCTTGTGGTGTGCATTGCGAGGCTTGGCCGGTACGGAGGCCCAGCCATGACCTACGAGCTCTACTACTGGACTGGCATCCAGGGACGCGGCGAATTCATCCGGCTTGCGCTGGAAGATGTCGGTGCCGACTACGTCGACGTCGCCCGCAACCGCGGTGATGCCGTGATGGATCCCTTCCTCACCGGCGAAAGCACCGAAGATGCGCTGCCCTTCGCCCCACCCATCCTGCGTGCCGGCCACCTGCTGATCGCGCAGACCGCAGCCATCCTGGCCTACCTGGGCCAGCACCTGCGGCTGGTGCCCGAGGGCGAGGCGCGGCGCATCTACGCCAACCAGCTGCAGCTGACCATTGCCGACCTGGTCGCCGAGATCCACGACAGCCACCATCCGATCGCCGCCAGCCTGTACTACGAGGATCAGCAGCAGGAAGCCGTGCGCCGCGCGGCCGACCTGCGCACGCACCGGCTGCCCAAGTACCTGGGCTATTTCGAACAGGTGCTGGCGCGCTCGGACGGCAGGCACGCGCTGGGCGAACACTCCTACGTCGACCTGTCGCTGTTCCAGTTGATGGCTGGCCTGGATTACGCCTTTCCCAACGCCATGCGCCGCCTGCGCAAGGACCTGCCACGCCTGTGCGCGCTGGCCGAGGACGTCTCCCGGCGCCCGCGCATCGCCGCCTATCTCGCCTCGCCGCGGCGCCTGCCGTTCAACGAACAGGGCATCTTCCGCCATTACCCCGCGCTGGACGATCCGACCTGACGCGGGTTGCGGTGGGCTGAAGCCCACCCTACGACCGTGACTTTGTAGGGTGGGCTTCAGCCCACCGCAACCTCGCGCAAAACCTACCCGCCACGGCGCCTTCCCCCGCTGCCGCATCAAGGGCTGGCGACCGACGCTGTCGCGATGAGCAATTACCTGCGTACATGGCAACCGGGCGGCACCTTCTTCTTCACCCTCGCACTCGCCGACCGGCGCAGCGCCCTGCTGACGCAGCACATCGGTCTGTTGCGGGCGGCACTTCGGCAGGCACTTCGTGCCAGGCCTTTCAGCGTGGAGGCAATGGTGGTGCTTCCCGAACACCTGCACCTGCTCTGCACGCTGCCGAGTGACGATGCGGACTACGCCACGCGCGTCGCGCACCTGAAAGCCAGCTTTTCGCGGAACCTGCCGGACGGCGGTCCGCCAGCACGCCGTTCCCGACGCGAGCGCGGCGTGTGGCAACGCCGCTTTTGGGAACACACGATCCGTGACGAAGGGGACTTCCGGAACCACATCGATTACATCCACTACAACCCTGTCAAGCACGGGCATGTGGATCAGGTCAGAGATTGGCCTTGGTCAAGCTTCCACCGCTACGTAGCCCGAGGACTGCTGGCGCAGGATTGGGCGGGCACGAAGGAAGGCGACACGCGCGCGCGCTTTGGCGAGTAACGGTGGTGGGCTGAAGCCCACCCTGCGGGTCCGCGGGGGTTGGTAGGGTGGGCTTCAGCCCACCATCCCTCAAGACAACGCGATGACGATGGCGCCGGCGACGATCAACCCACCACCGACCAGCAGCGGCACGCTCGGTCTCTCGCCCAGAAACATCACCCCCAGCACGATCACCATCGCCACGCTGAGCTTGTCGATCGGCGCGACCTTGCTCACCGGCCCCAGTTGCAGCGCGCGGTAGTAGCAGAGCCACGACAGCCCCGTGGCCACGCCCGAGAGCACCAGGAACACCCAGCTGTGCCACGGCAGCCCTGCCGGGCGCGCCCACTCGCCGCGCAGGCTGAGGATGCCGGCGGTGACCGCAAGGATCACCAGCGTGCGGATGAAGGTCGCCAGGTTGGAGTTGATCCCGGCCACGCCGAGCTTGCCGAACAGCGCGGTGAGCGCGGCGAAGAACGCCGAGCCCAGCGCGAACAGCAGCCAGCTCTGGCGCAGGTCCATGATCTCCTCAGTCGCCCGCGGAGGACGCCGGCGCGGGCTTGGACTTGCCCCACTCGAGGATCTTGTACATCACCGGCCGCGTGGGCTTCTGCCCGTGCTCGTCGACCAGCCGACCGCTCGGATCGACCATGTAGGTCTGCGCGATGCCGTTCGGCGGCGTGACCACCACCATGTAAAGCTGTCCGTTGCGGCGATATTCCTGCACGACGTTCTCGCCCTGCTGATGCACGCTGACCTCGGGCATCGGCTCGCCCGACCGGATCGGCTCGGGCTTGCGCGGCAGCAGCGAAGTGCCGGTTCGCGCCGGCGTCGCGGCCTGCTGCTGCGCCGGCGCTGGTGCGCTCGGCTCGACGCCCGGATCGTTCATCCCCGGCGGCGGCGGCACGTTCACCGGCGGCGGCGTCGACTGGGCGAAAGCGGGCGCGGCGAGGAAGGCAGGAACGAGGACGAGCGCGGCGGCAAGCTTCATGGCTTCGGGTCCGGGGGGAGATGTGCGGCGAGCATAGCAGCGGCCCTGGCGCGGCCCGGTGAACCGCGACCTCATGGCACGCGTGCGAGAATGCCCGGATGGCACAGCTCATCCTGATCGACGGCTCCTCCTACCTCTACCGCGCCTTCCACGCGCTGCCGCCGCTGACCAACGCGCGCGGCGAACCGACGGGCGCACTCTTCGGCGTGGTCAACATGCTGCGCGCGACGCTCAAGGCGCAGCCGGAGTACCTGGCCTTCGTCTGCGACGCGCCCGGGCGCACCTTCCGCGACGACATCTACGCCGAGTACAAGGCCAATCGCGCGGCCATGCCCGACGACCTGCGCGCGCAGGTCGAGCCGATGATGGCGATCGTCGGCGCACTCGGCTTCCCGATCCTGTGCGTGCCGGGCGTGGAAGCCGACGACGTGATCGGCACGCTGGCCCAGGCGGCCGCGGCGCAGGGCATCGACGTGACGATCTCCACCGGCGACAAGGACCTGGCGCAGCTGGTCGGCCCGCACGTGAAGCTGATCAACACGATGACCAACACCACGCTGGACATCGCCGGCGTGACCGAAAAGTTCGGCGTGCCGCCCGAGCGCATCGTCGATTTCCTCTCGCTCACCGGCGACAGCATCGACAACGTGCCCGGCGTGACCAAATGCGGCCCCAAGACGGCAGCCAAATGGCTGGCCGAATACGGTTCGCTGGACGGCGTGATCGCCAGCGCCGACAAGATCGGGGGCAAGATCGGCGAATACCTGCGCGAGGCGTTGCCCAAGCTGCCGCTCTCGCGCGAGCTGGTGACCATCCGCACCGACCTGGAACTCGAGCACGGCCCGACCGACCTCACCCTGCGCGAGCGCGAAACCGCCGCGCTGCGCGAGCTGTTCACCCGCTACGAGTTCAAGGCGGCGCTGCGGGAGCTGGACGCGGAAACGCTCGGCGAACCGGGCCCCGCGCCTGTGGCCGCGGTCGCCCCCGCACCGCACACGCCGGCGCCCGCGGCGGCGAAGCCGGGCGAGTACGAACTGGTTACTTCACCCGAGCGCTTCGAGCATTGGCTGAAGGTGCTGCGCGAGGCGCCGCTGATCGCCTTCGACACGGAAACCAGCGACATCGACGCGATGCGCGCCGAGCTGATCGGCCTGTCCTTTGCGGTGGAATCGGGCAAGGCCTGCTACATCCCGCTCGCGCACGACTACCCCGGCGCGCCCTGGCAGCTTGACCGCGACCAGGTGCTGCACGCAGTCAAGCCGCTGTTCGAGGACCCGGCCATCCCGAAGCTCGGCCAGCATTCGAAGTACGACATCAACGTGCTGTCGCACTACGGCATCCTCGTCGAGGGGCTCAGGCACGATTCCATGCTGGCCTCCTACGTATGGAACGCCACCGCCACGCGCCACGACATGGATTCGCTGGCCAGCCGCTACCTCAACTACCAGACGATCAGGTACGAGGACGTCGCGGGCAAGGGCGCCAAGCAGATCCCGTTCTCGCAGGTGGACCTGGACACCGCCTGCCGCTACGCCGCCGAGGACGCCGACATCACCCTGCGCCTGCACGAGGCGCTGCAGCCGATGCTCGATACCGTGCCTGCGCTCAAGCGTGTGTACGAAGAGATCGAGGTGCCGCTCGCGCCGATCCTCGCGGGCATGGAACGCAAGGGCGTGCTGATCGACGTCGACGAACTGCGCAGGCAGAGCCAGGAGCTGGGCAAGCGCATGCACGAGCTGCAGCAGCAGGCCTTTGCCGAGGCCGGCTGCGCGTTCAGCCTGGACTCGCCCAAGCAGTTGCAGGCGATCCTGTTCGACCAGCTCGGCCTGGCGGCCAAGGTGAAGACACCCAAGGGCCAGCCCTCGACCAACGAGGAAGCGCTGGAGGCGATCGCCGACGACCATGCGCTGCCGCGGCTGATCCTCGACTACCGCGGCCTGGCCAAGCTGCGCTCGACGTATACCGACAAGTTGGCCTCCATGGTCAACCCGCGCACCGGCCGCGTGCACACCTGCTATCACCAGGCCGCCGTGGCGACCGGGCGCATCTCTTCGTCCGATCCGAACCTGCAGAACATCCCGGTGCGCACCGACGAAGGCCGGCGCATCCGCGCTGCCTTCGTGGCGCCGGAGGGCTGGGTGGTGATGGCGGCCGACTACTCGCAGATCGAGCTGCGCATCATGGCGCACCTGTCCGGCGACGAGGCGCTGCTGCGTGCGTTCAAGAGCGGCGGCGACGTGCACCGCGCCACCGCCGCCGAAGTGTTCGGCGTGGCGCCGGAGGACATCACGCTCAACCAGCGCCGCGCCGCCAAGGCGATCAACTTCGGGCTGATGTACGGCATGAGCGCGTTCGGCCTGGCGCGGCAACTGGGGATCGATCGCGGCGAAGCCAGCGACTACATGGCGCGCTACTTCTCACGCTTCGCCGGCGTGCGCGCGTTCATGGACGCCACCCGCGAGCAGGCCCATCGCGACGGCTACGTGGAAACCATCTTCGGCCGCCGGCTGTACCTGGAGAACCTGAAGGCGCGCAACCAGGCGCTACGCTCCGGCGCCGAACGCGCCGCGGTGAACGCGCCGATGCAGGGCAGCGCGGCCGACATCATCAAGCGGGCGATGATCGCCATGGGCGCCTATCTGCGCGACCGCACCGACGCCCACATGCTGATGCAGGTGCACGACGAACTGGTGTTCGAGGTGCAGGAGGAGTCGGTGGATGGCATGCGGCAGGCGGTGATCGAGCGCATGTCAGGCGCCGCCGAGCTTGCCGTGCCGCTGGTGGTGGATGTGGGCGTCGGGGCGAACTGGGAACAGGCGCACTAGCGTGCTGCTTTTGAGCCCTATCCCTCCGGGGAGAGGGCTGGGTGAGGGCGGGGGCTCGCGGGATAGTAAAAAAAGCGTCTAGCCCGAATCCGCTTCCGCGCAAGCCCCGACCCCTCACCCCTGCCCTCACCCCGGAGGGGAGGGGAGCAAGTTCGTGCGAATGAACGGATCCTGACCTGTTCCGGACATCCCGAGCCCTTCCCTTGAAACTTTCCTACCGCGGACGCATCCAATGTTCTGGATGCACGCAACGGCATCCACGACCCGTCCACCTCCCTGAGCGGGTCATCCGGATGCGAACCTCTCCCCTGGGTTTCGCATCCACCCCCGGCCCCGAAGGTTCCCCCTAGCCTTCGGGGCTTTTTTTTTGCCCGTTCACGGCCGCGCCCGCTAAGATCGGCCGAACTCAACCGTGGAGGCGGCTCATGCGGGCAGGACTCATCATCTTCGGCATCATCCTGCTGGTCGCGGGCATCTGGGTGACCCTGGGCAATGGCAGCTACACGCAGACCGACACGGTGGCGCAGCTCGGCCCCGCCAGGATCTCGGCCACGCACGAGAAAGCCGTGCCGCAGTGGATCGGCATCGCGGGCATCGTGGTCGGCGGCCTGCTCACCATCGGCGGTTTCGTCAAGAAAAGGTAAGTCCCCGTCGCGCCGCGTTTGCGCGGCGTGCCTGGCAGGCCCCGGTACAATGGGTCGATGGATGTTTCGTACCTGATCGACTCGCTCAACGACGCGCAGCGCGAAGCCGTCTGCGCGCCCCCCGGCCATTACTTGGTGCTGGCCGGCGCCGGTTCCGGCAAGACCCGCGTGCTGACCCACCGCATCGGCTGGCTGACCCAGGTCGAGCGGGTGCCGCCGTGGGCCATCCTGGCCGTCACCTTCACCAACAAGGCCGCCGGCGAGATGCGCGCGCGGCTGGATTCGCTGATCCCCGGCGGCACCACCGGCCTCACCGTCGGCACCTTCCACGGCATCGCCCACCGCCTGCTGCGCCGGCACTGGCGCGAGGCCGGGCTGCCGGAGGGTTTCCAGATCCTCGATGCCGACGACCAGCAGCGGCTCATCAAGCGCGTGGTTGCCGGCCTCGGCCTGGACGAGGCGCGCTTTCCGCCGCGCCAGGCCACCTGGCAGATCAACGGCTGGAAGGACGAGGGCAAGCGCCCGGACGCCATCGAGCACGGCAACCACCCGGTCACCCGCACACTGGTGCAGATCTACCAGGCCTACGAAGAGGCCTGCCGGCGCGCCGGCCTGGTCGACTTCGCCGAACTGCTGCTGCGCGCGCACGAACTGTGGCTGAAGAACCCGGCCGTGCTGGAGCATTACCAGCAGCGCTGGCGCTATCTGCTGATCGACGAGTTCCAGGACACCAATGCGCTGCAGTACGCGTGGATCCGCGTGCTCGCCGGCAATGTCGGGAAGGTGTTCGCCGTCGGCGACGACGACCAGTCGATCTACGGCTGGCGTGGCGCCAAGGTGGAGAACATGCAGCAGTTCCTGCGCGACTTCCCCGGCGCGCGCACGATCAAGCTGGAGCAGAACTACCGCTCCACCGCCACCATCCTGAAAGCCGCCAACAGCGTGATCGCACGCAACGGCGGGCGCCTGGGCAAGCAGCTGTGGACGGCCGGCGAGGAGGGCGACCGCATCGCGCTGTACGCCGCCTACAACGAGCAGGACGAGGCGCGCTTCGTGATCGAACGCATCCGCGAATACGTCAACGAGCACGGCAGTGCGAAGGACTGCGCGATCCTCTACCGCTCCAATGCGCAGTCGCGCAACTTCGAGGAACAACTGAGCCAGCGCAGCATTCCCTACCGCGTCTATGGCGGCCTGCGCTTCTTCGAGCGCGCCGAGGTCAAGGACGCGCTGGCCTACCTGCGCCTGACCGCCAACCGCCACGACGACGCCGCCTTCGAGCGTGCGGTGAACACGCCGCCGCGCGGCATCGGCGACCGCACGCTGGACGTGCTGCGCCGGCGTGCGCGGGCCGAGGGCAGCTCGATGTGGGAAGCAGCGCTGGGCGAGTTGACCGATGGGCGCGAGCTGGCCGGCCGCGCGAAGAACGCGGTGAAAGCCTTCCTGGCGCTGATCGACCAGATGGCCAAGGACTTCGCTCCCTCTCCCCCGAATGGAATAGGAGCAGGGGGAGAGGGTTGGGGTGAGGGGTCGGGCTTGCCGGAAGTCCCCGCTCCGAACGACCCCTCACCCAACCCTCTCCCCGAAGGGAAGAGGGCTCAAGGTCACGAGAGCCTCACGCTCGCCGAGCAGATGGACCACGCCATCACCCACACCGGCCTGCGCGACCACTACGAGAAGGACAGCCGCGGCAACGGCGAGGCGCGCGTGGAGAACCTGGACGAACTGGTCAACGTCGCCAGCCGCTTCGCCATGACGCCGGAGGACGTCGAGGCCGGGCTCACCGAACTGTCCGCCTTCCTCTCCCACGCCGCGCTCGAGGCCGGCGAGGGCCAGGGCGAGGCCTGGGACGACTGCGTGCAGTTGATGACGCTGCATTCGGCCAAGGGCCTGGAGTTCCCGCTGGTGTTCCTGGTCGGCATGGAGGAAGGCCTGTTCCCCAGCCAGCGCTCCACCGAGGACGAGAGCCGGCTGGAAGAAGAACGCCGCCTGGCCTACGTCGGCATCACCCGCGCGCGCGAGCGCCTGGTAGTGACCCACGCCGAGTCGCGCCGCATGCACGGCACCGAGATGCTCGCCCGACCCTCGCGCTTTTTGGCCGAGATGCCGCCGGAGCTGGTCGACGAGGTGCGCCCGCGCGTGCAGGTCAGCCGCCCGATGTACGCCGGCCGCTATACCGACACGTCCCCGCTGCAGGAGGAGCTGCCGGTCAAGCTCGGCCAGCGCGTCAGCCACCCGAGCTTCGGCGAGGGCGTGGTGGTGAGCGCCGAAGGCAGCGGTGCGCACACGCGGTTGCAGGTGAACTTCGCGGGCAGCGGCAGCAAGTGGCTGGTGGCGGCCTACGCCAACCTCACGCCGCTGTAGGGTCCGACTTCGCCACTTCCGTGGGCGATGCCCTCGCCAGTCCGGCAAATCCCCGGGCGGAGGGTTCCGCGCGGGGCATCGAGCTGTTCCCTGGCGGGCCGTCTACTATTCGCGGGCCGTCCGGGTAACGGGCGACGTGAGGCAGCGACGGGAGACCGGCAGTCCACGAGACGGCACGGGTCGATCGTGCGGTGTCCGCCTTCGCACCTTGCGCGCATCCTCTGCATTCCGCTCATCCACGCGCACCGTGGCGAGCGGCTGCGGTGGGCAAGACGAAGGGAACGTGGCCATCCCTTCCAGCGCGTCCCGCAATCCAACCGAAGCGGAGCACCGGAACGATGACCAAGCCGACCCTCCTGTTTTTCCTGCTCGCCTTCGCGTGCATCAGCGCGCAGGCGCGGCCGACCGTCTGGCGGCCTTCGCCCGGACACATGCAGGTACCGATCTGGCCCGGCAAGGTGCCGGATGCGCTGCCTCATCCGGCGCCCGAAGCGGTCGCCGCGGACTGGGCCAAGATCACCAACGTCAGCCGTCCGACGATGACCGTGTACGCCCCCGCGGGCTCCAACACGGGCGTAGCGGTCGTGGTCTTTCCGGGCGGCGGTTACCGGATGCTGGCGATGGACCTGGAGGGCACGGAGATCTGCGACTGGCTGACGTCGCGCGGGATCACCTGCGTGCTTTTGAAGTACCGCGTCCCCGACTCCGGGCCGACCTGGAAGGACGGCCATCGCTACTACCCGAAGGTGCAGACGGCGCTGCAGGATGCCCAGCGCACGCTGGGGCTGGTGCGCCAGCACGCGGCGCAGTGGCATGTCGATCCGCACAAGGTGGGCGTGACGGGCTTTTCCGCGGGAGGTCATCTGGTCGCCGCGGTGAGCACGCACTTCGACCGGCGCACCTATCCGCCGGTGGATGCCGCCGACCGGCTGAGCGCCCGTCCCGACTTCGCCATCGCCCTCTACCCCGGCCACTTGTGGGCGCACGAGGACGAGGATCGCGCCACCCGCGACGAGACCGACCTGGCGTTGCGCGCCGACATCCACGTCACCGCCGCCACGCCGCCGACCTTCCTGCTGCAGGCCGAGGACGACCACGTGGACGGCGTGGAGCAGTCGCTGGCCTATTACGTTGCGTTGCAGAAGGCTGGTGTCCCCACGGAATTGCACCTTTACGCGCAAGGCGGCCACGCCTTCGGCCTGCGTCCCGGCAAGCTGCCGATCAACCGCTGGCCGGCGCTGGTGGAGCAGTGGCTGCGTACCATCGGCATGCTTCGTCCGGCGCAAGGCCGCTGACGCAGACCATCTGTTCCCGACGTCCCACGCGGAGCCTGTGCATGGATCGACCGGAATTCGCCGAAACCTACAGCCGCGGCGAGCGGATCCGCTACGCCGGCGCTGGCCTGGCGCTGGGCGCCCTCGGACTCGGCGTGTGGAAACACTGGCTGCTTCCCTGGATCGCGGGCTTCGCCGACACCGCTCCGTGCCGGACCGTGCTCGGCGTCCCCGGAACGACCGCGCTGTGGTTCGGCCTGTTCGTCGCACTGCCGCTTTGCCTGGCCATCGCTTGCGCCATCACGCTCGGCCGCACGGGCCTGGCGGTACGGCGCGGAGGCCAGTACCCGCCACGCGGCGTGAAGGTTTTCCGGTCTACGCGCATCCGCCGCGGCGAGGCCGCGCGATGGATCGGCTACCTGCACCTGCTCGCATGCGCGCCGCTCCTGGCCATGGCCGTCTGGGGGTACGGGCAGGCCACGGCCTTGTCGCGGCTCAAGGGAACCGCACGGTGTCCGGTGCTGCCGGCAGCGGCGGCCGTGGCCGCGATGCCCGAACGGCCGGGGACGCACCGCCCGCTCCGGCCATCGGTGGCGTTGCGCGGAGCAACGCCAGCGCATGCCTGGGCCGGCGGGTGTCTGCGCCCGGTTCCGTTGACGCCCACATGCCGGCGGATGCCCCCGGCATGACGCACTCTTCCACGCATGCCTGGGAGTATCCGATGTCCACCATACGAACCGCCCGCCCCGGCGACGCCGGGCGACTCGCGCAGCTCGCCGAGACCACCTTCAGGGACACCTTCGGTGCCGAGAATACGGCCCAGGACATGGACCTCCATTGCCGGGTGAATTACGGCGAGGCGATCCAGGCGGCAGAGATCTCGCGCGAAGACATGCTGACCCTGCTGGCGGAAGCGCACGGCGAGCTGGCCGGCTTCGCGCAACTACGCTGGGGCGACGCGCCGGACTGCGTGAGGGGCAGGACCCCGGGGGAGGTCCAGCGGCTGTACGTCGCACGCGACTGGCACGGCAAGGGCGTGGCGCAGGCACTGATGCAGGCGAGCCTCGAGGCCATGCGGACGCGGGGCTCGGACGTGGTGTGGCTGGGCGTGTGGGAGCGCAACGCGCGCGCGATCGCGTTCTACCGAAAATGCGGCTTCGTCGAGACGGGCGATCACGTGTTTGCCGTGGGCACCGATCCGCAGCGAGACATCGTCATGGCGCGGACCGTCGCCTGCTGAGACCGGGACGCGGATGGCGCACGTTTTGCCAGGCTGCCCTGCTCGCGGAGCAGTTCCCGGCCAGGGGCGTGCCGGGCGACGCTCCGCGGGTTTGCCGGGGACGTTCGATCGCATGCACGCACCATGGTTTCTCGCGCTTTTTTCGAGCTTCCTCCGGAAGCGGACGAGCGGGCGATCAGGCTCGTGGACCCGCCCCTGCACACGGCCAACGCACCGCGGTCACACGACGAGGGAAAACGCCGCCAACCGGTCGGCCTGGTGCGCCACGGCATCGTGACCAGCCCTTGGCACGTTGCCCGATCCGCAACGGGATGCGCTGGGGGTGGACACGCCCTGGGGACCCGGCAACTGCCCTGCTGCAAGCGACACAGCGAAGTTGGAGCGTGCCTTGCGGCCGATCTCGGGATCAGGGCCGCAGCCGCGGCACACCGTGCTGGTCGCGTTCTTCCACCGCCAGCGAGCGCGTGTCCGGGTGCGATAGCCGCCCGTCGCGCGGAAGCTCGAGCGTGGCATCGCCGCGGGTGAGCGCCAGCGCGTTGCGGTAGCAGCGCTGGGCGAGCGGGACGTCGCCCTGGCCGATGCAGGCATCGCCCATCGCTTCCCAGGCGCCAGGGCTGGGCGCGATGGCGAGCGAGCGTTCGAGATAGGTGCGCGCCTTGCCCCACAGTTGCTGGCGCACGCACATGCGGCCGAGCGCGAGCAGCAGGCCGGGATCGTTCGGGTGGGCGTCGAGCCAGGCTTCGGCGCGGCGCAGGCGGGCGTCGAGGTCGTCGCCCTCCAGCGTGCCCCAGGTTTCGGCCAGCTGCGGCGACCACTCGCGGCGCAGGGCCGATTCCAGTTCGTCCATGGCCGGCAACGCGAGGCCGAAGACGGCAGCGCGGCGGGCGTAGGCGTCGATCACCGCGGGCGCACGTCGCTGGCCCTTGGGCAGTTGCGACCACAGCGCGTTGAGCGCCTGGCCGTCGGGCGCAGCGAGGATGGCGGCGATGAGCACCCGGGTTTCCAGCGCGGCATAGCGCTGCGTGCCGAGCGCGCCGCTTTTCTGCAGCGGTTCCAGCGCGGCCAGCGCGCGGCGCGGTTCGCCGGCGGCCAGCGCGGCCAGCGCGAGTTCGTGCCAGCCACCGGGGGTGAGGCTGCCGCTGTCGGCCTCCGGGTTGAGCAGTGCGAGCGCCTCGGCGGGCTTGCCGTCGCGGCGCAGCACGCGCGCCCGCACGACCCGCGCTGCCTGCGGCGCGACCTGGCCGGCGCGATTGAGGATCTCCAGCGCGCGTGCCGGTTCGCCGCGACGCGAGGCGGCTTCGGCCGCCGCGACCAGCGCCGGGCCGCGCAGCTCATCCAGGCGGGCGGCGCGTTCCAGGTCGCGCTCGGCTTCGCCGTGGCGACCTTCCATCAGCGCGACCAGGCCACCGCCCAGCCGCTGCCGGCTGACCCGGCGGTGCCGCCGCGACATCGCACCGAACGGCCAGCGCGCCAGCCGCCACAGGCCGGCCAGGATCGCCCAGGCGAGCAGCACGATGACCAGCGCGACGACCACAGTGGTTTCCACGCGCCAGCCGCGCAGGCGTACCAGCACGTAACCCGGGTCCTCGGCGACCCAGTGCCAGCCGAACGCGGCCAGCGCCGCGACCACGATCAGCAGCAACAACCAGCGCCAGAGCTTCACGGCCGGCGCCCCGTGCTGGCCGCGCGTGCCGGCGTGGCATCGACCGCCTTGAGCGCGTGCAGTGCGCGCAGGTTGCGCAGTTCGGCCAGCGCGGCGCCCAATTGCACTGGCGTGGCGGGTTTGAGCGTCGAGGCAAGGTTGGCCAGCTCGGCCTGGACATGCGCGACGGACGGCTCGGCGGTGTCGAACTGTGCGGCAAGGCTTGCCTGCGCGCGCACGATGGCAGCGTGGGCGGCGTCGACGTCGGCGGCCAGCAGCGCGGCCTGCGCCTGGGCCAGGTCGAGCGCGGTCAGCTCGCGCGCGAAGCGGGCGTCGGCCACCGCCAGCGGTGCGCCGCTGTCGCGCTGCACGTTGACCACGCTGCCCAGTGCATGGCGGATGCGCGCCCAGGCGCCCGGGTTGGCCGGCGCGGCCTCGGCGTCCTCGCGCTTGAGCGGGAGCGTCCCGACGGCACCACGGAGCTGTTGCAGGGTATCGACCGCACGGGTACGCGGCACGCTCTGCTCCAGCGCCTCGCGCTCGGCGGCGAGGCTCTGGCGCACGCCGGAGAAGGCGCCGTCGTTCACCGCGGCGAGCGCCTGGTCGGCCAGTGCGTAGGCCGCCGCCGCGCCCTGTGCGTCATGGAACAACGCATAGCGCTGCTGGCCCATGCGCAGCAGGGTCTCGGTCTCGTCCAGCAGCATCGCGTCGTGGCCCGAAAGGCTCTTTTCCGACAGCTTGGCGACCGCGTCCTCCAGGTTTCGCAGGCGCTCGGACTGGCCCAGCATCTCTTCGCGCAGGCTGCGGTTGACCTGCTCGGCGTCGCCCAGGCGCTGGCGCAGCGAGGAGCGCTCGTCGCCCAGCGTGGTGAGCGTGTCTTCCAGGTGACCCACGCGCTGGTCGAGGTGGTCGCCGGCCGCGCCTTGCATCTGCTGCCACTGGCGCCAGGCCACGTAGCCAGCCAGGCCGAGCGCGAGCAGGGCAATCAGCAGCGCGAGGGCAAGCGTGCCGCCTCGGCGGGGGGCCGGTGCGGGCGCGGGACGCGGCGCGGCGGCCGGAACCGGCGCGGCGGGACGATCGGAAGCGAGGTCGTCTTGGTTCATGCGCGCCATGCTAGCAGCCCGCCCGGCGGGGTTCGCATGACCGGTGTGAAGCCGGCGGCGGCCGGGGTAGGAGCCCACCCTGTGCGCGACCGCGACGCACGGCAGTCCCGCTCTGGGCCATGGGCATCGCGGTCGCGCGCAGGTCCGCTCCTGCAGGGTCAGCGGGCCGCGGCCAGGAGATCGGCGGGCATGGCCGAGGCAGCACGACGGACGTGGCGGAAGCCGGCCTCGCGTGCCGCGGCTTCCAGGCGCTCGCTGCTGGCCACGGCGACGGCATTGCGCAAGCGCGTCCACGCGTCCGGCGGCAGGCCCTCGTGCAGGTTCGCAAGCGCCTGCGCGCTGGACAGCAGCACGCGGGCGTTCGGGCGCAGTTGCCGTACCGCCTCGACATGCCGGCGATCCAGCCGCGGCGCCGTGCGCCGATAGACCCACACCTCGCGCAGCCGCGCGCCGCCATCGACCAGGCGTTGCTGCAGCAGACCACGGCCGCCGGGCGCGCCGACCAGCGCCACGCCGCGGCCCTGCACGTCGTGCAGCGCCGGCAGGTCGAGCAGGCCTTCGCTGTCCTGTTGCCGCGTGGGCGCCTGCACGGCGAGGCCGTGGCGGCGCAACGCGGCGGCGGTGCCCTGCCCGACCGCCAGCACCGTGGCGCGCGTGCGCAGCGGCGCCAGCGCAGCGGCGAAACGCACCGCCGCGGGGCTGGTGAACAGCAGCAGGTCGTCCCGGCGCAGGGCCTCGCGCAACACCGTTTGCGCGCCATCGTCGCCGGAGCGAAGGGCGAGCCCGGGCAGCAGCAGCGGCACCCCGCCGCGTGCGCGCACCTGGCGCGCGAAGGCCGAAGCGGTGCCGGCGGGACGGGTGATCACGATCACGCGGCCGTCGAGCTCGCCGGGGGTGGAAGCGTGTGGCACCGCGTGAGCCCATGCAGCCGAAACAGGTGGGCAGTGTAAGCCGCTCGCTACACTTGCCGCTTTCCCTTCGTGTGTCGAACCGTGACTGCCGATTCCCGACTGCTTGCCGACGAGCTGCTCCGCTTCATCCGCGACAAGATCCCGCTCGCCCGCGCCATGGACCTGCGCCTGCACCGCTACGACGGCGACGGCCTGGCGCTGGCCGCGCCACTGGCGCCCAACGTCAACGACAAGGGTTGCGCCTTCGGCGGCAGCCTGGCCAGCGTGATGACGCTCGCCGGCTGGGCGCTGGTGGAGCTCGAACTCAAGCGGCGCGGCGAGGACTGCGACGTGTTCGTCGGCGACTCGCACGTGCGCTATCTGGAGCCGGTGTGGGACGACTTCCACGCCGAGGCGCGGCTGGCCGAGGACGCGGACTTCGCGACCTTCTTCGCCACGCTCGCCGAGCGCGGCAAGGCACGCATCGACGTGCGCTGCGAGGTGCCCGGCAGCGGCTCTCGCCCGGCCGCCACGCTTCAGGCGCGCTTCGTCGCCAAGCGGCGGGCTGGGGCACAATGAGGTCCTGTTTCCGGAGGGAATCGCCCATGCGTCGCTACCTGTTTCCGCTGCTCGCGCTCGTCGCGATGCTCTGCGCCGGCTGCGCCACCGATCAGCGCAACCAGGCGCTGGTCACCACGCTCAACGCCTACGCCAGCACGCTGCGCTGGGGCGATTTCCAGAGCGCGCAGCAGTTTGTCGATCCGAAGGTGCGCGAGGCCAATCCGGTCAGTTCGCTGGAACTGGCGCGTTACGGGCAGGTGCGCGTGACCGGCTACGACGAGGGCGCCGGTCCCGTGCCCGACGGCGAGAACCAGGTGCGGCAGGTGGTGCAGATCAGCCTGGTCAACGTGAACACCCAGTCCGAGCGTACGGTGGTCGATCGGCAGAGCTGGCGGTACGACCCGGAGAAGAAGCGCTGGTGGCTGATGAGCGGCTTGCCGGACATCACGCGCGAGTAGCGTCTCCGGCCTCCAGCCCGGGCCCTGAATCAAAGACAGGGGCGAGGATCGCTCTAGCGACAGAGCGGTCTGGAGGCGGGCTTTACGAAAGGCTCAGGTCTCGCGGACAACCTTCCCCGCGAGCCCCGGCGCCTCACCCAAACCCTCTCCCCGGCCGGGAGAGGGCTTCAGCGCGCGAGGAGCGACCTTTGCGCGCGCTGGTGCACTCCCGGATAATCGCCGGTTTGCGCATCCGGCCAGGCCCGCCATGAACGACTTCCTGCACAAGCTCCCCACCTTCGTGGGCAACCACCTCGCGCTGTCGGCGTTGTTCGTGATCATCCTGCTCGCGCTGGTGGCGATGGAGTTCGGTCGCCTGCTGCGCAAGTACAAGGAGCTGACCCCGGGCGGGCTGACCCTGCTGATCAACCGCGAGAACCCGCTGCTGGTGGACCTTTCCGCCCGCGCGGATTTCGAGAAGATGCACGTGCCCGGCGCGCGCCACGTGCTGCCCAGCCAGTTCGACCCCGAGCACAAGGACCTGGCCAAGGCCAGGGACCTGCCGGTAGTGGTGATGGACAAGGACGGCCGTGGCTCCGACAAGGCCGCACAGCGGCTGGTCAAGGCCGGCTTCACCAGGGTCTACACCCTGGGCGGCGGCGTGCTGGCCTGGCAGCAGGCGCAGCTGCCGCTGGCCAAGGGCAACAAGTAACCCGGGACGGCTGGCCGTCTATCCGCCGATGCCGGCGCGGCCGGCCAGGATCTGCGCCAGCACGTCGGGCGCGTATTCGAAGGAATCGAAATAGAGCCGCTCGTCGGGCAGCCCGGCCTCGGCGAACGTCTGCCGGCCGGCGTCGATCATCGCTGGCGGCCCGCTCATGTAGACCTCGTGACCGGACAGGTCCGGCTGGTCCTCCAGCACCGCCTCGTGCACCAGGCCGGCGCGCACGCCCGAGGCGGCGGCCTGCTCGGGGTCGGACAGGACCGGGTGGAAGGCAAGGTTCGGCGCCTCGCGCGCCCAGCGCTCGGCGAGTCCGCGCAGGTACAGGTCGCCGGCGCTGCGCGCGCCCCAGTACAGCGCCATCGGCCGGCGCGTGGGCAGCGCCAGGAAATGCTCGACGATCGCCTTGACCGGCGCGAAGCCGGTGCCCCCGGCCATGAACACCATCGGCCGCTCCGAATCCTCGCGCGGCACGAAAGTGCCCAATGGCCCCTCGACGTGCAGCCGCGCGCCGATCGCCAGGCCCTCGTGCACCCAGGACGTGAAACCGCCGCCCGCCACGTGGCGCACGTGCAGCTCGATACTGCCGTCCTCCTTCGGGCCGCTGGCGATCGAGAACGGCCGGCGCCTGCCCTCCTCCAGCAGCACATCCAGGTACTGGCCCGGCAGCCAGTTGAGCGGCTTCTGGCCGGCCACGGGACGCAGTACCAGGCCAGTGACGCCCGGCGCCAGCGATTGCTTGCCGGTCACCTCGACGGTGAGACGGCGGCGCGCGATGTCCTCCACCGACGTGACCTCGCGCGCGGCGATGGTCAGGTCGCTGGCCGGCACCGCCTGGCACAGCAGGATCGCGTGGCGCGCCATCGCGCTGCCGCTCAGCGCGACCGGCGGATTGCGCGGATAGCCGCACTGGCCGGCCAGCAGCGTGGCCTTGCAACTGCCGCAGACGCCGGCGCGACATGAGTACGGCAGCGCGATGCCGGCGCGCTGCGCGGCTTCGAGCACGGTTTCGCCCGGCGCGGCGGGGAAGGTTCGGCCGGAGTTCTGGAGGGTGATGGTGAACACCCGCGCATTGTCGCCGCGAGGGCCGTGGACGGACAATGCATGCTTTCCCTTGAAGCGGCGCGTTCCCCATGGCGATCTGGAAGCAGGCACCCGACCTCGAGCGCATCAATGCGTGGAGCGACAACACGCTGATGCAGGTGCTCGGCATCCGCTTCACGGCGATCGGCGAGGACTGGCTCGCCGGCACGATGCCGGTGGATGCGCGTACGCACCAGCCGTTCGGGCTGCTGCACGGCGGCGCCTCGGTGGCGCTGGCCGAAACGCTGGGCAGCACCGGGGCGCTGCTGACGCTCGACCCGGAACTGGAGGTGGCGGTCGGGCTGGACATCAATGCCAACCACGTGCGTGGCGTGCGCTCGGGCGTGGTCACCGGGACGGCGAAGGCGCTGCACCTGGGCCGTTCGACCCAGGTGTGGGAGATCCGCATCGAGAACGAGGAGGGCGCGCTGGTGTGCATCTCGCGGTTGACCATGGCGGTGGTGCCGCGGCGGGCGGTGGTGCGGTGAACGACGGGTCGGAGCGCGCGTGCACTGCTCCCTCTCCCCAGCCTTTTTCGAAGATGGGGGAGAGGGTTGGGGTGAGGGGCCGGGGCTCGCGGGGATGAACGTTCGAAGCGCGCGAAGAGGAGCCACGCACGTGCGAAGTGCCGTCGAAAAACTGCTCCCCCTCCCCGGAGGGGAGAGGGAGCCAAAAGCATGAGCACCACCCCCTACGCCAACCTCACCCCCGACCTCGTCCTCGACGCCGTCGGCGCCTGCGGCCTGTGGCCGGATGGCCGCCTGCTCGCGCTCAACAGCTACGAGAACCGCGTCTGGCAGGTCGGCATCGAGGATGCGACGCCGGTGATCGCCAAGTTCTACCGGCCCGGGCGCTGGAGCGACGAAGCCATCGCCGAGGAACACGCCTTTGCGCTGGAACTGGCCGCGGACGAACTGCCGATGGTCGCGCCGCTGGTGTTCGACGGCCGCACCCTGCTCGACCACGCCGGCTACCGCTACGCGCTCTACCCGCGCCGGGGCGGGCGCGCGCCCTCGCTGGAATCGGCCGAGCAACTGGAGTGGCTGGGGCGCCTGATCGCGCGCCTGCATGCGGTCGGCTCGCGCTCGCCGTTCCGCCATCGCGAGCGCATCGACCGGACCACGCTGGTCGAGCGTCCTGCGCAGGCGGTGCTGGCCTCGCCGCTGCTGCCGCCGCACCTGGCCGAGGCCTACCGCACCGCCGTGCACCGGCTGGACCGGGCGGTGGCCGCACGACGGGAGGCGGTCGGTCCCGTGCGCCAGCTGCGGCTGCATGGCGACTGCCATCCGGGCAACCTGCTTTGGACCGACGCCGGCCCGCACTTCGTCGATCTCGACGACGCACGCACCGGCCCTGCAGTACAGGATCTGTGGATGCTCGCGCATGACGACGCGGCCATGGACATGCTGCTGGCGGGCTATACGTCCATGCGAGACTTCGACCACGACGAGCTCGCGCTCATCCCGACCCTGCGCGCCATGCGCCAGGTCCACCACGCCGGCTGGATCGCTCAGCGCTGGGCCGACCCGGCGTTTCCCGCCGCGTTCCCGTTCGCCGCCGAACCGCGCTGGTGGGAGCAGCATGTCGCCGACCTGCACGAGTTGGCCGACACGCTGGACTGAAGTCGCACACGCGGCGCCGCAAACGCGGCACACTCCGCGCTTTCGTTCACGTGCCCGGAACCTGTTCCATGCGCAGTTTTCTTTTCCGCCTGATCGGCATCCTCGAAATCGCCGGTGGCCTGTACGGCGCCGCGGGCGCGCTGCGCCGGCTGCTGGTGATGGGCTCGACCTACGACATGCTGCATGCGCTGCTGGCGCTGATCGCCTTCGGTTTCGTGCTGTTGGCGGGCGTGTGGCTGGTCGAGGGGAGCGATCGCGGCGTGGCGTTCTCGCGCGTGGCGCAGCTGCTGCAATTGCCGCTGATCGCCACGCCAGTGTTCAGCTATGCGTTGCACGCGGGGGCCTTCCTCAACATCCACACCACCTTCCACCTGGCGCGGCCGTGGCTGGACTGGAACTTCGGCACGCAGGGTTTCGTGCTGGCGGTGGCCGGGCCGTCGGTGTCGCGGATTGGCGTGAACCTGCTGGCGGTGGTGTCCTGGTTGATCCTCAAGCTGCGCTAACCGGATTGTAGGAGCGCCCTTGGGCGCGACCGCCATGTCCGTCGGCAACGCAAACCCCCGCATGGCGGTCGCGCCCAAGGGCGCTCCTACAGGTGTCGAGGGCGGCGCCGGGTATCATGGCGGGATGAACACCCCTTCCCCGCAAGATCCCGCCGCGCAACCTCGCATCCGCCTCAAATCCGACCGCGCGCCAGGCCACCCGTGGGTGTGGTCGGCGCAGGTGTACAAGCCCGAGCAGCGGTTGCCACCGGGCAGCGTGGTCGAGGTGGTGGACAGCAAGGACCGTTTCGTCGGCCGCGGCTTCTGGAACGGACACGCCCGCATCGCGCTGCGCCTGCTCACCAGCGACCCGTCCGAAGCGATCGACGCGGACTGGATCGCCGCACGCATCGCGCGCGCCGTGCAACTGCGCCGCGAACTTTTGCACCTGGACCACGCCAGCGACGCCTGGCGCGTCGTGCACAGCGAGGGCGACGGCCTGTCCGGCCTGGTGGTCGACCGCTACGCCGACATCCTGGTGATCGAGTACTTCGCCGCCGGCATGTGGAAGTTCCGCGAGGCGATCCACGCCGCCCTGCTCGCACACTTCCCCGGTGCGCGGCTGTACTGGTTTGCCGAGAGCCACGTGCAGAAGCAGGAATCGTTCGACTGCCGCAGCCCCGAGCCGCCGGCGCCGGTCGAGGTCCACGAGCACGGGCTGGCGTTCCACGCGGCGCCGGGGCTGGGCCACAAGACCGGCTTCTTCGCCGACCAGCGCGAGAACCGCCGCCGCTTCGGCGAGTTCGCGCGCGGCCGGCGCGTGCTCGACCTGTGCTGCAACTCCGGCGGCTTCGCCGTGCACGCCATGGCCGCCGGCGCGCGCGAGGCGGTCGGCGTGGACATGGATGCGGGCATCCTGGAGATCGCGCGCGCCAATGCCGCGGCGAACGACCTGGCGATCGACTTCCAGCAGGCGGACATCTTCGACTGGCTGCGCGAGGCGGCCGCGCGTGGCGAGCAATACGACGCGGTGATTCTCGATCCGGCCAAGCTCACGCGCGACCGCAACAAGGTGTTCGACGCGCTGAAGAAGTACTTCGCCATGAACCGCCTGGCGCTGGACGTGATCCCGCCCGGCGGCCTGCTGCTGACCTGCTCGTGCACCGGTCTGGTGGCCGAGGCCGACTTCCTGGAAATGCTGCGCCGCGTGGCGCTCAATGCCGGCCGCGAGATCCAGGTGCTGCAGGTCGCCGGCGCCGGCGCCGACCATCCGGTGCGCGCCGACGTGCCGGAAGGGCGCTATCTCAAGGCTGTGTTCTGCCGGGTCGAGTGATCCCCGCTGGGTGGGCTTCAGCCCACGCTGCTCCGCCACCGATCCGATGATGGGCTGAAGCCCGCTCTACGGGCTCCAGTCTTGCGATCCGGCGAAGCTGCCAAGCATGTCTTTCGAGGACCTATGCATGCCGCCCGCGGAACGCGTTCCGCGGCAAGCAGGGCGGGCTTCAGCCCAGCGCTGTTTCAGCGCACATCCGATGGTGGGCTGAAGCCCACCCTGCGAAACCTAGGCCGGCTCGGGTTCGCGATCCGGCGAGCGGCGCACCACCGGCCGCGCATGTTTGTCGAACACCAGCGTGCTGTGCTGCTGGCTGCGCAGGGCCTGGGCCTCGCGCGGGTCGATGTCCAGCGCCATCGCTTCCTCGATCAGCGTCACCGCGGCCGGCCCCTGCCGACGGCGGGTCCTGTGCGCGAAGCGGGCCTGGTTGTAGTAGGCCCAGCCAGCGAATACCACCGCGCTGACCAGTGCGTAGCCGAGGATCGCCAGCAGGTCGGTGGTCTGGTTCGCGTAGGCCTCGGCCGACAGCTCGATCCAGGCCGTGCGCACGCCGGCCAGCCAGGCGACCAGCGTGATCACCGGCAGCCACAGGTAGAACCACAGCATCCACGCCACCAGCGTGACCAGCGAGGACAGCGCGCGCTGCGTGGGCGTGCGGCGACGTTCGTTCTGGATCAGGAAGCCTTCGGCTTTCATCGCAGCCCCCGGTCCGGGCTGACCCATACCGCGCGCACGCCGCGGCGCTTGAGCAGCGCCTTGGGGAACGCCACGACGGTGGTCAGCGTATTGATCATCCAGTAGGCGATCGGGTACCAGATCATCCAGTAGTAGTTGCGCCCGATGCGCGTCTCGTAGCGCCGGTCGACGACCAGGCTGAGCATGAACTGGGTAAGGCAGGTCAGGCCGAGGATGACGCCGTGCCAGCGCGGCAGCAGGCTGGGCACCGCCAGTTCCGGCGGCAGCGCAATGAACTTGCCGACCGCCCACAGCGCGACCACCACCAGCATCAGGTAGGCCCACACCAGGCTCAGCAGGTATTCCAGCGCCACCGGCCACATGCGCCGGCGGCGCCAGTTGAACAGACCGGCGGCGTAGCGCAGCAGCACCTCGCTGCCGCCCTGCGCCCAGCGCAGGCGCTGGCGCCACAGGCCATGCACGGTTTCGGGGGTGAGCAGCCAGCACAGCGCGTTGGGCTCGTAGCGCACGTCCCAGTGGCGCATCTGCAGGCGCCAGCTGACGTCGATGTCCTCGGTGACCATGTCGACGTTCCAGTAGCCGACGTCCAGCAGCGCGCGCTTGCGGAACGCGGCGATCACGCCCGACACGGTGAAGATGCGCCCGTACACGCGCTGGGCGCGCTTGATCAGGCCGATGATCGAGGAGAACTCGCCGACCTGCAGCTTCCCGAGCAACGTCGAGCGGTTGCGGATGCGCGGATTGCCGGTGACCGCGCCCACGCGGGAGCTGTCCAGCAGGTGGCGCATCATCCAGTGCGCGGCGTGTTCGTCCAGCAGGGTGTCGCCGTCGATGCACACCAGGAACTCGTGGCGTGCCGCAAGCGCCGCCATGCGCAGCCCCATCGCCTTGCCCTGGTTGGCGGCGAAGTGGATCACGCGCAGCTGTGGCACTTCCTTCGCCAGCGCGTCCAGTTGCTCGCCGGTATCGTCGGTGGAACCGTCGTTGACCGCGATGATCTCGAATTCCGGCCAGCGCTGGCGCGCCAGTTGTTCGATCGTCTCGCGGATGTGCGTGCCCTCGTTGTGGCAGGGCACCAGGATGCTGATCGGTGGCTGCTCGGGCAGCGGCTGGGGTTCGGTGCGCGGTGGCTGCCGTCGCTCCCAACGCAGGAAGTAGAGGATGCTGCCGCTCATCCACAGCATCGACATCACCAGCGGGTAGTAGAAGGCGAAGTCGAGCAGCACGGACAGGGCGTGGTTCGTCGTTTCCACGATCAGCGCCCCTTGTACGGATAGGTGGCCGAGGAAATGCCCGGGCGGATGCGCTCGAGCTCGGGATGGTCGGCCGGGAAGTCGTCCGGGTAATAGCCCAGGTGCATCGCGCCGTGGACCTGCAGCAGGCGCATGCGGGCCAGCACCGCGTCCGTGTCAATCCGACGGTGCGTGCGCCAGTCTTCGGTGGCGAGCTCGAACACGGTCTTTTCGCGCGCGCCCGGCACCGTGGCAACGGCCGACGCAAGCTGTTCGAACCAGGCCTTGTTCGCCCTGGCGCCATCGAGCTGCGGCATCGCCATCAGGCCCACTTCGTCGTAGCCGGCCACGAACGCCGGCAGCGACTGCGCGAACCAGGCTTCGGCCTTGCCGTCGAGCACGGGCGCGGCGAACAGGTTGCGCGCGGTGCGCAGCTGCGGCCGCCAGCGGCGTGCGCGCTCGGTCAGCTCGTGGGTGTAGTCGACCAGCCATGCGGTGCGCGCGGGGCCCGGCGGCGGCGCGTCGTGCAGGCGGTCGGTGTCGCGCAGCAGCGCGTCGTCGGAGAACAGCAGGCCGTCGAACTTGGCGTAGCTGGCCAGGTCCTCGTAAAGGTCGCCGATCCACTCGCGCACGGCCGGCTGCGAGGGATCGAGCCGCGCCACGTCCTTGCCCTCGCCGTCCAGCACCCGCGCCGCCACCGGGTCGCCCGCGCGCGGGCGGAACGCTAGCGCCGGCATCCACGCGTAGACATGCACGCCGGCGCGGGTCTGCAGTTGCCAGGCCACGCGCGAGAACAGGTCCGCCCGCATCGGCAGGTGGCGGTTGGGGAAGTACAGCGCGTCGGCCACGCCGTCGCCGTCCGGATCGGCGTAGGCCTGCAGCCAGACCTGGTCGACGTCCATCCGCTTGATGCGGTCGAGCAGCTGCGAGAGGTTGCGTTCGCGCTGCACCGGATCCGGGTCATAGACATAGTCGAGGTCGACCTGGACCACGCGGCGCGGTTCCACCTCGTGCGTCGGCATCAGTTGCCAGGCCAGATCCGCCACGCCCGGATCGCCGCCCAGCAGCAGGCGTGGCAGCGTGCGGTCGCGGGCCGGGTCCGGCACGGCGTCGGAGAGCGTCAGCGACATCTCCATGCCGAGTGCCGCGGCGATCTCGCGCGCGGGACGGTTGAAGGCGCCGTAGGGCCACACGATCGCCTGCGGCGACTGGCCGGTGTGCTCGCGGATCGCCGCCGCGCTGCGGGTGAGGTCGTCGGTGATGCGCTCGCGCCAGGCCGCCTCGGTTTCGTAGCGGCTGCCGGCGGGGTCGTAGCGGCGCGTCACCGCCGAAGGCAGCAGGTTGCCTTGCGGGTTGCCGAGGATGCCCTCGTGCAATGCGTCGGTATGCGAGGCGATCTCGACCAGCCCCGAACGCTGCATCTGCCGCACCTGCGCCCAGGTGACGAAACAGGAGGCGTCGCAGTCGCGGCCGTTGTAGTCCAGGCGGTCGCCGGGCGTGGTCTCGATCCAGCCGGTCACCAGCGCCAGCAGCGCGGGGTAGTGGTAGGCCTGAAGCAGCGGGTAGACGCGCGTGTAGAAGCTTTCCAGACCGTCGTCGAAGGTGAGCAGGAAGGCCTTGTCCGGCAACGCGGGCCCGCCGTGCGCGGCGGCGCGCACCTGCGCCGCGCTGACCGCGGTCCAGCCGTTGGCGTGCAGGTATTCGAGGTGGCCGACCAGGTGATCGAGGCTGGTCGCGTCCGGGTCGGTGGTCGGCCCCTGCGCGGGGTCATGGATGTCGTGGTAGCTCAGGATCACCAGCCGGCCGGCGTGCGCGGGCACGGCCAGCAGGAGCAGCAGGGCGAGGATCAGGTAACGCATGTCACTCCCCCCAGTGCAGGGTTAGTTCGAGCGTGGCGCGCGTTTCGCGGCGGCCGTCGTAGGGCTGGCTGTGCCAGCCCAGGCGCCAGCCGAAACCGAGCCCCTCGTGCGGCTGCCAGGTCTGTCCGTAGGCGACGTCGGCGACCCAGCCGGCCGACTGGCCCTGCTGCGCGTAGCTGCCGACCGCCACGTCGACGAGCTGGTGCCAGCTGCGCCCGTAACGTGCGGCCAGCACGTGGTCCAGGTGCGCGGTGACCGTAGCGGCGCCGTCGCGCTCCGGGTTGAAATAGGCGGTATCGGCCAGGGTGTTGTGCGAGGCGTACAGGTCCGCGCCCAGGTCCAGCTGCAGCCGCGGGCGGGTCAGCACGCGACCGCTGACGCCCAGGTCGGCCGCGCGTCGGCGGTTGCCGTCGCTGAAGTTGGCCGCCTGCACGCCCAGCCGCGCGGCGAGCAGTTCGCTCGCGCGCCACTGGACCGTGCTGTCCAGCGTGCTGCCATGGATGCCGTAGTAGCGCGCGCGCAGCGGGATGTCGGCGCCGGCGCTGCTGGCGTCGGTGCTCCACGCCCAGTGGTCGCTGATCGTCCAGTCGAAACCCGCCTCGATCGCGGTGGGGTCGTCGCCGGTGCCGCGCGTGGGCAGCGCCTGCAGGTAGGCCTGCACGCCGCGCCACTGGCCGCGCACGCCCAGGCCGGCGTCGGTGCGATGCGCATCGCCCTCGGGCAGCGAGGCCTGCGCATGGCGGGCGACCGCGTAGAGGCGCCAGTGGTCGGCCAGCAGCGGCGAGGCGAGCGTGGCCAGGGTGTCCTGGTCACGGTCGCCATAGTCGATGGTGCTGCCGTGGCCAAAGGTCTGCGCGGCGTCGAACTGCCAGCCGCGCTGGCGGTCCCAGGCGCGACGCGCGCGCTGCACCTGCGCATTGCGCGGGTACTGTGCCTGGAGCGTTTCCAGGCCGGGTTCGACGCTGGCGAAGTCGCCCAGGTCGCGGCGGGCCTCCAGCTGGCCCAATCGGACGCCGATGTCCTGCGGGTCCAGCCCCTGTGCGATCGCCAGCTCCGCTTCGGCGCGTCGCGGCCAGCCGCGGCTGCGTTCGTTGTTGCCCAGTTCGCGCCGCCAGGATGCGCTGGCCGGTGCCTCGCGCACGCCTGCGGCCAACCGCGCGTTGGCTTCAGCCAGCAGGCCGGCGTAGCTGCGCAGCAGCGCGGCGTTGAGGTCGTCCTCGCTGCGGTGAGGGTTGGCCACCGGCGCGGACTGGCCCGGCTTGCGCAGCCACACCGGCTGCGCGGCGGCCGCCGTGTCGATGGCCTGCCTGGCCCGGGCGTACTGGCCGGCTTCGCTGTAGGCGTACATCAGCGCGATGGCCGGGTCGGACTCCGCCTCCGGAAGGCTGCCCGGGTCCGCCGGACCCGCGCGCTCGAGCAGGCGGGCGGCCTCCTCCGGCCGCTCGCGGTCGAGCAGCGCATCGGCCAGCGGACGCAGCACGTAGCCCGGCAGGGCCTCGCGTTGCGCCGGGGTCATCGCGTCGTAAGCCGCCACCGTTTCGGTCGAACGGCCCCCGGCCTGCAGCGCGACCAGCCGGTCCAGGCCGGCGCGGCGCACGATCGCCCGGTCGTCGGCATAGCGCGCGATCACCGCATCGATCCCGCGCACCGCCGCGTCGGCCGCCGCGTACGGGTCGGCCCCGGGGGCGACCGGGTCGCGCGCCGCGCGCCGCGCGCGCTGGGCCGCTACGTCGGCATCCAGCCGGGCCAGCAGCGCGGGGTCGGCCGGCAGCGCCTGCGCCAGCTCGCGGGCGCGGCCGACCGCGCCGGCGTCAGCCAGGATCGCGACCTGCCTGCGCAACAGTTCGACGTCGTGGGGATGTTCGCGCAGCGCGTCCTCGCAGATGGCGAGCGCGCGGGGCCAGTCACCGGCCTGGCGCAGCCGGTCGATCGCGGCGGCGGCCTCGCCCGGGCCGGCCGTGTCGGCCATGGCGGGGGCGGCCAGCAGCGCCGCCCACACGGCAACGGCGAGCGCAACGCGTCGGCTGCCCACTGGAATGGGGCCTCGAATGGGCATGGCCGTTTGTCCCCCTGCTCCTGTCCGCTCCGGCCGGGTCGGCTGCCGGGGAACGGAGGGTCGATCTGTGCGCGAGCGCGTTTTTTGTGAACTCTATCACAGGGAATTTCGCGGTTTCTTGACAGCCGTCCGGCCTTCCAGACTGCTGTCCCGACTGCATCCACTGGGCCCGGGCGCCGGCAGGTGGCCCGCTTTCAGCCGTCGTGCGGGATGCGTCCGCGCAGCGAGGACGCATCCCATGGGCCGGCCTGCGCGATGAGCCCGCGCGCGGCGTCCACCTGCCCCCACACGTTCCACAGCAGCACGCCGCGCATGCGGCCGTTCTCCAGGTAATAGACCACGCCCTTGCGGTGCGGCTCGCTCCAGTCCTCCACCACCTGCAGGCGCGCGTCGATGAGGCCGACTGCCTCGTAGCCGAGATCGAACAGGTCCGAGTAGAAATACGGCAGGGTGACGAAGTCACTGCCGGCACCGGCCATCGCGCGGCCGGCATGCGTGCCCATCTCGACGGCCGCGTTCTCGTGCTCCACGCGCAACCGACGGCCGAGCGACGGATTGAAGAAGTTGGCCATGTCGCCGGCGGCCCAGATGTGCGGGTCGCTGGTACGCAACTGCGCGTCGACCACCACGCCATCGCCGACCTCCAGGCCCGCCTGCTGGGCCAGTGCCGTGTCGGGCGTCACGCCGAGGCCCGCGGCCACGGCATCCACGCACAGGCGCCGGCCGTCGGAAAGCACCAGTTCGACGCCGTCGTGGCTGTCCTTGCCATCGACCACTTTCACCCCGGACAGCAGCTCCACACCGCGCTCGCGGTAGTAGTCGTCCAGGAACGCCGACAGCGCAGGCGGGTAGCGCCCACTGCCGATCGACGCGCCCGGGAACAGCAGGGTCACCTTGCAGCCGATGCCGCGGAGCGAGGCAGCCAGCTCGCTGCCGATGAAACCGCCGCCGACCAGGGCGACGTGCGCATCCGCCACGGCGTGGCGACGCAGGCGCCGGTAGTCGTCGAGCGTGCGGAACGCGATGGCGCGATCGCCCGCGTCGAAGGGCAGCGGACGCGGCGTGGCGCCGGTGGCCAGCAGCAGGCGGCCGTAGCGGTAGCCGTCGCCGTGGCCGTCGCCGACGCGGCGACTGGCCCGGTCCAGCGACTGCACGCGCCGACCCAGGTGCAGCATCGCCCCGGTGGCAGCGGTGTCCAGGTCGATCGATTCGGGCGTCTTGTCGCCCTTCCACAGCGCCTTCGACAACGGCGGCCGCTCGTAGGGCGGCGAGGTTTCCGCGCTGACCAAGCCGATGCTGGCCGCCGCATCCCCGGCGCGGATCGCCTTGGCCGCCGCGTCGCCCGCCATGCCGCCGCCGATGATCAGGTAGTCGTACGCGTATTCCATGGTCCGCTCCCTTGGCCTGCCCTCCGCCCATGATGCGCCCGTTCGGCGAACGCGGGAGACGCCGCGGTGCAAAGCCTGCCTGCACACGGCCTTGATCGTCGCGCCCGCCACACTTGGGGTCGATGAACACCCGCCCCAGCGAACCCGATCCGACCCTGCGCGCCGAGGTACGCAAGGCCGGCCTGGTCTACGTCAGCGACGCGCAGCCGGGCATTCGCCGGCTGCGGCGGGGCAAGGGCTTCGGCTACCGCGATGCCGATGGCCAGCCGGTCACCGACCGGGCCGAACTGGCGCGCATCCGAGCGCTGGCGATCCCGCCGGCCTACGAAGACGTGTGGATCTGCGCCAACCCCGACGGCCACCTGCAGGCCACCGGGCGCGATGCGCGCGGGCGCAAGCAATACCGCTACCACCCGGACTGGCGCGCTCTGCGCGACCACGGCAAGTTCGACCGCACCCTCGCCTTTGGCGCCGCGCTGCCCAGGCTGCGCCGGCGCACCCGCCAGGACCTCGCACTGACCGGCCTGCCGCGGGAGAAGGTGCTGGCGCTGCTGGTACGCCTGCTGGACGAGACGCTGATCCGCGTCGGCAACGAAAGCTACGCGCGCGCCAACAAGAGCTACGGCCTGACCACGCTGCGCTCGCGCCACGTACGCGTGGCGCGCGGCCGGCTGCGCTTCTGCTTCAAGGGCAAGAGCGGCCAGGAGCAGGAAGTCGAGCTGGACGACACGCGGCTGACGCGGATCGTGCGCCGCGTGCAGCAACTGCCCGGCCAGCGCCTGTTCCAGTACCTGGACGACGCGGGCGAGCGCCAGCCGGTCGACTCGGGCATGGTCAACGACTACCTGCACGAGGCCTGCGGCGAGGCGTTCAGCGCCAAGGATTTCCGCACCTGGGGCGGCACCGCCCTTGCCGCCGGCGTGCTGGCCTGCACGCCGCTGCCGGACAAGGGCGGCGAACGCGCCCGCCGCCATGCGCTGGTGGAAGCGGTCAAGCAGGTGGCCCGGGTGCTGGGCAACACGCCGGCGGTCTGCCGCAAGTCCTACATCCATCCGGACGTGTTCGAGGGCTGGCGCGATGGCAGCCTGCAGCGCGCGATCACCGAGGCCTGTGCGGGCAAGCCACGGGAGCTGGAGAAAGCCACGCTGCGCTTCCTGCGGCAACGCCTCAAGCCGACGCGTCGCGGCAGCTGAGACGGGTGCGCGTAAACTCCGGTTCCGTAGCTTGCCGGAACCTGCCATGCCCCTCGCCGACGTACTGCTCGCCCTCCTGCTCCTGGTCGCCCTCGCCATCCTCGTCTTGCAGGTGGTGCTGCTGCGCCGTGGCCGCGCCGACGACGGCCTCGCCGTCCGCCTGGACGCATTGAAGAGCGACGGCGAGCGCCTCGAACGCACGCTGCGCGAGGAGCAGCGCGCCGGTCGCGAGGAACTGCAGCAGGGTTTCGACCGCTTCCGCACCCACGTCGCCGAGCAGCTGGGCGGCATGTCGCGCCAGCAGGCCGAGCGCATCGACGGCTTCGGCCAGCGCCTGGATGGCCTCACCGCGCGTACCGACGCCGGGCTGCAGGGCCTTGCGCAGCGCCTTGCCGACGATGCGCGCAAGAGCCGCGAGGAAATGGTCCTCACCCTCACCCGCGCCAGCGACCAGCAACGCCAGCAGCTGGCTGCGCTCACCGCCGACAACGAAAAGCGCATGGGCGATATGCGTGCCACGCTGGAAGCCAAGCTCAAGGCACTGCAGGACGACAACGCCGCCAAGCTCGAACAGATGCGCGCCACCGTCGACGAGAAGCTGCAGAGCACGCTCGAGGCACGCCTGGGCCAGTCGTTCCAGCTGGTGTCCGAGCGGCTGGAAGCGGTGCAGCGCGGGCTGGGCGAGATGCAGAGCCTGGCCAGCGGCGTCGGCGATTTGAAGCGCGTGCTCTCGAACGTGAAGAGTCGCGGCATCCTCGGCGAGGTCCAGCTCGGCGCGCTGCTGGAGCAACTGCTCACGCCCGAGCAATACGAATCCAACGTGGTGACCGTGCCCGGCTCCAGCGAGCGGGTGGAATTCGCCATCCGCATGCCTGGCCAGGGCGACGTCGCGCAGCTCTATCTGCCGATCGACGCCAAGTTTCCGGTCGAGGATTACCAGCGTCTGCTCGAGGCGCAGGAAGTGGCCGACGCCGAAGCGGCCGCCGTCGCCGGCCGCGCCCTGGAAACGCGCGTGCGCGAGGAGGCGAAGCGGATCCGGACCAAGTACGTCGCGGCGCCACACACCACCGACTTCGCCGTGCTGTTCCTGCCGACCGAGGGCCTGTATGCGGAAGTGATCCGCCGCCCCGGCCTGTTCGAACTGCTGCAGCGCGACCACCGCGTGGTGGTCGCCGGCCCGACCACGCTCAGCGCGCTGCTCAACAGCCTGCAGATGGGGTTCCGCACGCTGGCCATCGCCAAGCGCAGTTCGGAGGTGTGGAACATCCTCGGCGCGGTGAAGACCGAGTTCGGCAAGTTCGGCGACGTGCTGGACAAGGTCAAGAAGAAGCTGGACGAGGCCGGCAGGCATATCGACGCCACCGGCGTGCGCACCCGCGCGATCGAGCGCAAGTTGCGCGGCGTGGAGACGCTTTCGGGCGAGGTGACCCAGCAGCTGCTCGGGGTGGCCCCGGAGGTCGAGGAAGACCTCGAAGAGGACCTGGGCTGAGGTCCCTCGGCGGGCGCGCATCCGTTCCACAGGCCGGCGCGTAAGAGCAGGCACGCTCCCGGCACGCGCGCTTTGCACATGCCGGGAAGCCAACCCGCGGCATGCCCGCTAAACTTGACCGACCGCAAGCCAAGGATCCGCATGAGCGACTCCCGCCATCCCAACGACGTCACCCAGGCCCAGGCCGAAGAGGCCGTGCGCACGCTGCTGCGCTGGGCCGGCGACGATCCCGCGCGCGAAGGCCTGCTGGACACGCCGCGGCGCGTGGTCAAGGCCTACCGCGACTGGTTTTCCGGCTACGCCGACGACCCGTCCGAATTCCTCAAGCGCACCTTCAAGGAAGTCGAGGGCTACGACGAGATGGTCGTGCTGCGCGACATCGAGTTCGAGAGCCACTGCGAGCACCACATGGCGCCGATCATCGGCCGCGCCCACGTGGGCTACCTGCCGACCAACCGCGTGGTGGGCATCAGCAAGCTGGCCCGTGTGGTCGAAGGCTATGCGCGCCGCTTCCAGGTGCAGGAGAAGCTCACCGCGCAGATCGCCCATTGCATCCAGGAGACCCTGCAGCCGGCCGGCGTGGCGGTGGTGATCGACGCCAGCCACGAATGCATGACGACCCGCGGCGTGCACAAGCGCGGCGTATCGATGGTGACCAGCCAGATGCTGGGTGCGTTCCGCGAAGACGCGCGCACCCGCGCGGAGTTCCTCGACTTCATCGGTATCCGCGGCGCCCGCTGAAGTTTCGTCGTCGGGCCCGATGCAGGGGCGCCCCGCCCCTCGCGTGCGTTTCGACCTTGCCACCCTGAGCCTGCCCGGCGCCCTGCAGGCGCTGTTGCTCGCGCCGCTGTTGCTGGTGGCCACCCGCGCCGATACCGGCCGCGCGCGCACCCGCTTGCCGATGCGCACGCTGGCGAGGCCCCTCGCGGCGAGGTCGCTGGAGCGGAAGGGGAAGTCCAGTCGATACCGCGTCGATCGGCGTGGCATGCTCACGCACGCCGATCGGACGCTCCGGGGGTGCGCCGCGCCGACCGGCGCCTTTACGGGGCGAAGCGCGCCGCCCGCCACCGCGTCGTGGCCGGGGAGGGAGGGTGGGCCTGACGGGCTTGCCGCCGCGGCGCGGGGCCTGCTCCAATGCGCCGATGCGCCACCTGCTTCCGCTCCTGACCGTGCTCTGTGCAACTGCCCACGCCAGCGACTACCCGACCGCGGTCTCCGCCTACCTGGCGCGGTTCGACCGCGACGGCGACGGCCGGATCGCGCCGCAGGAATACGTCGACTACCTAAGCGCCGGCTTCCACGCGATGGATGCCAACGGCGACGGCGTACTCCAGCCCGACGAGCTGCCACCCGGACCGCGGCGCCTGCCGCGCACGCTGGCCGCCTTCCAGGCGGACCTGCGCGCGCAATTCCGCCGCTCCGACCGCAATCACGACGGCTTCCTCAGCGCGCTGGAGCTGGCGCAGCCGCCCGGGTAGCGAAGCCCGGCCCTGCATCCGCCGCACCGCGCCCGTGCCGCGTACGCAGCAATCGGACCGCATCGATGCGCTATCGTGCCCGCTTCATTCGCCGGTGACCCGCCGCATGGATACCCAGCACACCGCACTCAGCGACACGCGCCGCCGCGCGGCGGTGGTCTTCATCTTCGTCACCGTGCTGCTGGACATGCTGGCGTTCGGCATCGTCATTCCGGTGCTCCCGCACCTGATCGAGCAACTGGCCGGTGGCGGCATCGCGAACGCCGCGTGGTGGGTGGGGGTGTTCTCCACCGTGTTCGCGGTGGTGCAGTTCGCCTTCTCGCCGGTGCAGGGCGCGCTGTCGGACCGCTTTGGGCGGCGGCCGGTGATCCTGATCTCCAATCTGGGCCTGGCGATCGATTTCGTGATCCTGGCGCTGGCGCCGACGCTGTGGCTGCTGTTCGTCAGCCGCACGCTGCTGGGCATGACCGCGGCGAGCTTCACCACCGCCAACGCCTACATTGCCGACATCACCCCGAAGGAAAAGCGCGCGGCCGCCTACGGCATGCTTGGCGGCGCGTTCGGGCTGGGCTTCATCGTGGGGCCCGGGCTCGGCGGCTTCCTCGGCGACATATCACTGCGGCTGCCGTTCTGGGTGGCCGGCGGCCTGGCGCTGTGCAACTTCCTGTATGGCTATTTCATCCTGCCCGAGTCGCTGCCGAAGGAACGGCGCACGCCACGTTTCGAACTGCACAGCGCGCATCCGCTGGGCTCGCTCAAACTGCTGCGCCGCTACCCGCAAGTGCTCGGGCTCGGGGTGGTGATGTTCCTGGTGTACCTGGCGCACTACGTGCTGCAGACTACCTTCGTGCTGTACGCGGACTACCGCTACGGCTGGGGCCCGCAGGCGGTGGGCTTCGTGCTGATGCTGGTGGGTGCCTGCGACGGTTCGGTGCAGGCCTTCCTCACCGGACGGCTGACGCCGCGCTTCGGCGAACGGCGGGTGCTGCTGGCGGGCATGGTCTGCGGGATCGGCGCATTCGTGCTGATGGGCGTGGCGAAACAGGGCTGGCTGTTCCTGGCGGGCATCCCGCTGATGGCGCTGTGGAGCCTGTCCGGACCGCCGATCCAGGCGATCATGACGCACCAGGTCGATCCCTCCGAGCAGGGTCGCCTGCAGGGCGCGATCACCAGCCTGGGCAGCTTCGCCGGCATCTTCGGGCCGTACCTGTTCGCTCAGGTGTTCGCTTTCTCGATTGCGCCGACGTCGCCCGTGCACCTGCCGGGCCTGGCCTTCGTGCTGTCGGCGCTGTTGCTGGTCGCCGGCACCATCATCGCCGCGCGTGTGACCGCGCGTACCGCGCCACTGGCCGGCGCCGAGCCCATCCACGACGCGGCGGCCGCCCCCGGCGCGCTGCCGCACGATTCCTCCCACTGACGCTGGAGTTCTCCATGACGCTTTCGATGTACCAGGCTTCCGTCCCCGTGTTCGTGCGTGCGCTGTCCAACCTCGCCCATGTGCTGAAGAAGGGCGAGGCGCACGCCCGGGCCAAGGCCGTGACCGACGAGGTGCTGCTGAACACCCGCCTGATCCCCGACATGCTGCCGCTGGTCAAGCAGGTGCAGATCGCCTGCGACATGGCCGCGCGCGGCGCCGCCCGGCTGGCGGGCGTGGAACCGGCCTCGTTCGAGGACAACGAGACCACGCTGGAGCAGGTCCAGGCACGCATCCAGCGCGCGATCGACTACGTCCAGGGTTTCGACGCCGGCCAGATCGACGGCAGCGAGGGCCGCCAGATCCACCTGAAGATGCGCAACGGCGAGATGGACTTCAAAGGCCAGGATTACCTGTTCGGCTTCGTGCTGCCGAACCTGTATTTCCACTGCACCACCACCTACGTGATCCTGCGCGAGGCGGGTGCGGAGCTGGGCAAGACCGACTTCATCGCCGGCGCGCAGCAGTAGATCTTCCACGGGCGCGGCGGCCAGCCGTCGCGCCCGCCTGAACGAAAGCGATGTGCCGGTTTTCCGGCACGTCGCGAAGCGTGATCGCGCTCACACTCGCCGCCGCGGCATGGCCCGCGCCCTGCTTGTCCCTGCGCGAATCTTCACGCCTCGAGCAGATCATGGACAGCTTCTACGAATGCGTCATTTGTGGCGGCCCGCAGCACGGGCTGGTCTACAAGCGGCCGCTGGACTCCCGCCATCCCACGCCGCTGGCGGTCGTTACCGACGACGGCCAGCTATGCACCCCGGCGGCGCGCAAGTTCGGCTCGCGCGTGGTGCTGCTGCACCCGCAGGCCACCGGCGAGCAGTTCCGGACCATTCTGGCGGCGTAACGGCGTGCCGCGTCACTCGCGCCCGGCGACGCGCAGGTCGCGTTTTGAACGCCTGATGGCAGCGCCTGCCGCAACGCGTCACCTTTGCGCGCCTTGTTCCGGCCGGCCCGACCCGCGGACAATACGCGGCCCGGCGTAACCGACCGCTTTCCCGGTCGCGGCCGCCTGCTCCATGCGAAACCCATGCTGCGACTGACCGACCTCAAGCTCCCGCTGGACCACCCGCCCGAGGCGCTCGCCACGGCGGTGCTCGCACGCCTGGGGCTCCCGGCATCGGCGCTGCGCGGCGTCAGCGTGTTCCGCCGCGGCTACGACGCCCGCAAGCGCGGTGCGATTGCGCTGGTCTACACGCTGGACGTGGATCTGGTCGACGAGGGGGCGGTACTGGCGCGCTTCGCCGACGACCGCCACGTGCAGCCCACGCCCGATACCGGCTATCACCCGGTCGCGCAGGCACCGGCGCGGCTGGAACACCGGCCGATCGTGGTCGGTTTCGGCCCGTGCGGCATCTTCGCGGCATTGATCCTGGCGCAGATGGGCTTTCGGCCCATCGTGCTCGATCGCGGCAAGGCCGTGCGCGAACGCACCAGGGACACCTGGGACCTGTGGCGCAAGCGCAACCTGCATCCGGAATCCAACGTGCAGTTCGGCGAGGGCGGTGCCGGCACGTTTTCCGATGGAAAGCTCTACAGCCAGATCTCCGACCCGCACCACCACGGACGCAAGGTCCTGACCGAATTCGTCAAGGCCGGCGCACCGGAGGAAATCCTCTTTGTCAGCAAGCCGCACATCGGCACCTTCCGGCTGGTGACGATGGTGGAAAACATGCGCGCGACGATCCAGGCGCTCGGCGGGGACATCCGCTTCGACCAGCGCGTGGAGGATCTGCTGGTCGAGACCGCGCCGGACGGCACGCGCCACATGCGCGGCGTGCACATGGCCGACGGCAGCGAGCTGCGCTCGGACCATGTCGTGCTGGCCGTGGGCCACAGCGCGCGCGACACGTTCGAGATGCTGCACGCGCGCGGCGTCTATCTGGAGGCCAAGCCGTTCTCCATCGGCTTCCGGATCGAGCATCCGCAGTCGGTGATCGACCGCGCTCGCTTCGGCCCGCAGGCCGGCCATCCGATCCTCGGCGCGGCCGACTACAAGCTGGTCCACCACGGCAACAAGCCGGGCCAGAGCGGCCGCTCGGTATACAGTTTCTGCATGTGCCCGGGCGGAACCGTGGTCGCGGCCACGTCCGAACCCGGACGGGTGGTCACCAACGGCATGAGCCAGTACTCGCGCAACGAGCGCAACGCCAACGCGGCGATCGTCTGCGGCATCACGCCCGAGGATTTCGCGCCCTACGGCGAGGGCCCGCTGGCGGGCATCGCGCTGCAGCGCCAGTGGGAGTCGCACGCCTTCATGATGGGCGGGAGCGACTACAGCGCGCCGGGCCAGCGCGTGGGCGATTTCCTCGCCGGCCGCGCATCACGGGCCCTGGGCGACGTGCTGCCTTCGTACAAGCCCGGCGTGCACCTGACCGATCTTTCCACCGCCCTGCCCGGCTATGCCATCGGTGCGATCCGCGAGGCGCTGCCGCTGTTCGACCGGCAGATCCGCGGCTTCGCCATGCACGACGCGATGCTGACCGGCGTAGAAACCCGCACCTCCTCGCCGGTGCGGGTCCGACGCAACGACGGCGACTACCAGAGCCTCAACACGCGCGGGTTGTTCCCGGCCGGCGAGGGCGCGGGCTACGCCGGCGGGATCCTGTCGGCGGCGGTGGACGGCATCCGCGTGGCCGAAGCGGTGGCGCTGGCGATCACCGGGTCGGAACCACGGGCGATCTGAAGCCCCTCCCCGTCGGGGGAGAGTAAGCAGAAGCCCTCAGTCGGCGCGACCCTCGCGCCCCAGCCACTTGCCGATCGGCGCGGGGTGCCCGAGCAGGTAGCCCTGGCCCAGTTCACAGCCCATGTCCAGCAGCGCCTCGCGCTGGGCCTGCGTCTCGATGCCTTCGGCGATCACCTGGATGTTGAGCGCGCGCGCCAGCGCCAGGATCGCGGCGACCACGGTGGTCGCGGTGGTGTGTTCCTCTTCGCCCAGCGCGTGCACGAAGGCGCGGTCGATCTTGAGCATGCGCAGCGGCAGCGAGTGCAGGTAGCTCAGCGAGGAGTAGCCGGTGCCGAAATCGTCCAGCGCCGCGCCCACGCCCATCGCGCGCAGGCGTTCGAGCATCGTGCGGACCTGCTCCGGGTTGTCCAGCAGCGAGCCTTCGGTGACCTCCACGATCAGCCGCCAGGGTGGCAGGCCGGTGCGTTCCAGCAACTGCACCAGGCGCGCGTCGAAGTCGCCGTGCCGCAGGTGCAGCGCGGACACGTTGAAGGTGAGGAAGGTGTCCTGGTCGGCCAGCCGCAGGAAGCGCTCGCAGCCGCGCTCGAACAGCCGCCAGTCGATCGATTCGATGTGGCCGCTGTCGTGCGCCACCTTGAGGAAATCGGCCGGCCCGAGCACGCCCAGCTTCGGGTGGTTCCAGCGCAGCAGTGCCTCGTAGCCCACCACCGCGCCATCCTCCAGCCGGCAGAACGGCTGCAGGTAAGGCTCGAACTCGTCGCGCGCCAGCGCCTGGCGCAGTTCGCCTTCCATCGTCAGCACGTCGATGACGTTCTTGGCGAGCGTCTCGTCGAACAGCTCGTAGCGCTTGCGGCCCTGATCCTTGGCGCGGTACAGCGCGATGTCGGCGTCACGCAGCACCTCGTCGGCGGTGACGTAGGTGCTGTCGCCGATGGCAATGCCCATGCTGGCCGAAGGCGCCAGTTCGCGGCCGGCGATCTGCATGGGCACGCCCAGCGCGTCGAGCACGCGCTGCGCCACCGCGACCGCCGCGGAGGGAATCTCGATGTCCTCCAGCAGGATCGCGAACTCGTCGCCGGACAGCCGCGCGACCACGTCCGGCTCGCGCACGCACTCGTGCAGGCGGCGGGCGATCTCCTTCAGGAAGGCGTCGCCGGCCAGGTGGCCAAGGCTGTCGTTGATGACCTTGAAGCGGTCCACGTCCAGGTACAGCAGCGCACAGCGGCGGCCCGGCTCGCGCTGCAGGATCGCCAGCACGCGCTCGAGCCGGTCACGCAGGAACCCGCGGTTGGGCAGGCCAGTGAGGGCGTCGTGCATCACCTCGTGCTTGAGCTGGCTCTGCACGCGTTCGCGTTCGGTGATCTCCTGGCGCAGTTCGGAGGTGCGCTCGGCCACGCGCTGTTCCAGCTCGGCATAGGCGCGCTGCAGCGACACGGCGGCGCGGCGGCGGTGGATGCTGTTGGCGATCTGCAGCGCGGCGAAGGTGAGCAGTTCCTGGTCGGCCTGGTCGTAGTCGATCGAGGGCGTGTAGCTCTGCACCGCGACCAGGCCGATTGCCTGCTCGTCGACCCGCAGCGGCACGCCCAGCCAGCACACCGCCGGGCGGCCCACGCGGACCAGGTCGACCTCGTCCCGCCGCGCGAGCTCCAGCGTATCTTCGTGGAAGGCCAGCAACGGCTGCCCGTTGCGCAGCACGTATTCGGACAGGCCTCGGCCGAGCGGGCGCTCCTGCGCCTTGCGCACGCCGGCGTCGACGTAATAGGGAAACACGAGCTTCTTGCGGTCGTCCGACAGCAGCGCAATGAAGAAATTTTCCGCGTTGATCAGCTCGCCGACCACCGCGTGGGTGCGCTCGTAGAATTCGTTCTCGTCGATGTCCGCGGTCGCCAGCTGTGCCAGGTGGAACAGCGCCGCCTGCAGCCGCTCGGCGCGCTGGCGCTCGAGCACTTCCTGCTGCAGCCCGCGGTTGGCCTGGGCCAGTTCCTGCGTGCGCAGGCGCACGCGCTCCTCCAGCTCGTCCTTGCTCTGCTTGCGTTCCAGCGCGGTGAGCACATGGCTGCCGACGAATTCCAGCAGCGCGCGGTCGTCTTCGGAAAAGCCGATGCCGGGCTGGTAGCTCTGCACCACCAGCGCGCCATGCACCTGGCCGTCGCGCAGCATCGGCACCCCGAGCCAGTCGACCGCTGCCGGGCCGGAGGGCGCGAAAGTGCCGCTCACCTGCCGGCTGATCTGCTCCAGGCTGCCCATCAGCGCCTTGCCGCCGGTGAGCAGGTGCCAGGTCATCGAGTTGCGCAGGCTCTCCAGCGGCACGTCGTGGCTGGTATCCGGCGCGTCGGTGTCCTCGACGTCGGCGTAATACAGGAACCGCATCGTGCCGTGCTGCGGGTCGCTGCGCACGATGAAGAAGTTTTCCGCATACATCAGCGTGCTGACGATACCGTGGAGGCGCTTGAGCATCTCGGGCATGTCCAGGTCGGACCCGGCCAGGTCCGAGATCGCGAACAGCGCACGCTGCAGTACTTCCGAACGCACCAGTTGCTTGTGCGAGTCTTCCAGGTCGGCCAGCTTCAGCGCGCGCTGGAGGTACGGCCCGGCCAGGCCCAGAAAGGGACCGAGCTGGAGCAGCAGCGGTTCCGCGGCCTGGCCGCGTTCCAGTTCGAGCATCAGGAACGCGCGCTCCTGCGGCAGCAGGCGCAACAGCAACTCCTGCCCCTGGCGCACGGATGTCCGGCCGCTGGATGCCAGCAGGGCACGGGCCCGGCCCACGCGGGCGTAGTCGGGCGGCCGGCCGCTGCTGCTGTAGGCGCGCGGCAACCCGCTGCCGGCCCAGGCCACGACGGCGTGGCAGCAACCGGCCAGTTCCTGTGCGAAGTTGGCCACGACGGTGGCGACCTCGGCGGGCGTGGTCGCCTCCACCAGGCGGGCCAACCAGGCCGCCTCGTCGCCGCTCGAGGGCTCCAGCGGCGTGGCACGTGAGAAATTCATGCGCGCGCCCCGCGGCGCGGCCGATCGCCGCAGCCATCGGCCCGCTCATGCGCCCCTGCCCTGCCATAGCGCCGTTTCATGGGATTCCCGTACCGCCCCTCGGTTTCAGCCCACGCGTGATGCATACCACAACATCGACCGCCGCGAACCTATCTTGAGCCGCGTGCATGCGGCGCAACGCCAGGGCGGAGCCCGCCGGCGCGGGCTAGAATCGCACGATGCTCACCGATGCCACCAAGGACGCGATACGCGCCGCCTACGCACGCCTGAAGGAAGGTCTTCCCGGCTTCCGCCCGCGTGCCGCCCAGGGCCGGATGATCGCCGAGGTGGCCAAGGCGCTGGCGACCGAAGGCGGCGCCGCGGTGGTCGAGGCGCCGACCGGCACCGGCAAGTCGATGGCCTATCTGATCGCCGGCATGGAAGTGGCGCGTGCGCAGAAGAAGAAGCTGCTGATCGCGACCGCCACGGTGGCGCTGCAGGAGCAGCTGGTCGAGCGCGACATCCCGCTCTATCTCAAGCTCGACGGCAGCCAGGCAAAGGTTGCGCTGGCCAAGGGCCGCGGCCGCTACCTGTGTCCGCGCAACCTGGCCATGGCGCGCCAGAGCCTGGGCGCGGAAGCCAGCCAGCTCGGGCTGGGCTTCGACGCCGACCTCGCGCTGTGGTCCAAGCCACCGCCCGAGCGGGACAAGCAGGCCTTGTCCAAGCTCGCCGGCGCCTTCGAGCGCGGCGAGTGGAACGGTGACATGGACGCCGCGCCGGAACCGGTGGGCGATTTCCTCAAGCCGATGCTCACCACCAGCGCCGGCGGCTGCACCGGGCGCAAGTGCATCCATTTCATGCAGTGCCCGTTTTTCGCGGCGCGTCGCGCGGTGGCGGATGCCGACCTGATCGTGGCCAACCAGGACCTCGTGCTGGCCGACCTGACCATGCCCGGCGAGGACGAAGGCTGGGGCGGCGTGATCCTGCCCAAGCCGACCGAAACGTTGTACGTGTTCGACGAGGCGCACCACGTGCCGGCCAAGGCGATCGACCGCGGCGCCGCCGAGGTGTACCTGGGCGCCAGCGTGCGCCAGCTGAGCCGCCTTGCGCGCCAGGTGTACGCGGCCTACTCGCTCACCGACAAGGAATCGCTGGGAAAAATCACCCTCGATGCCGGCGATGCGAAGCTGCAGGAACTTTCCGACGGCCTGGAGGAACTGGAAAAGGCGATCCGCCTGGCCTGGCTGCCTGACCCGGCCGAGAACGAGCCGATGTACCGCGGCTCGCTCGGCCAGTTGCCGGAGGACTGGGTGCTGCAGGCACAGGCGCTGCATGCGCAGACCGCCGAAGTCCAGCGCTGGCTCACCGCCGTGCGCCGCGCAGTGGTGGAGATGACCGACGGCGGCCCCACCCAGGAGGCGCTCGCGCGCGAGCTGGGCATGGCACTGGAGCGGCTGGACCGGCAGGAACGCACCTGGCACGCCTGGGCGGGCGACGATGCCGAGGACGCGCCACCGCTGGCGCGCTGGGTGACGCTCGCCGGCGACCAGCAGCTGGTCTGCCATGCCTCGTCCGTGTCCGCCGGCGGCCTGCTGCGCCACGTACTGTGGAACAACGCCAGCGGCGTGGTGCTGACCTCGGCGACGCTGAGCGCGGGCGGCAACTTCCGCGGCTTTGCCGATGCCGTGGGCCTGCCCGATGACGCCGTCACCCTGAGCCTGCCCTCGCCGTTCGACCTGGCCGCGCAGGCGCGGCTGGAAGTGCCGGCGATCGACGTGCTGCCGGACGCGCGCGAAGCCCATGCGCAGGCGATCTGCGACTGGATCGACGAACACCTGGACTGGAACGCGGGCAACCTGGTGTTGTTCACCTCGCGCGCCAAGCTCGACCGCGTGCTGCAGCGGCTGCCGATCGACAAGGTGCGCAAGGTGCGCGCGCAGGGCTCGCTCGGCAAGGCGCAGCTGATCGCCGAACACATCGCCGATGTCGAATCGGGCAAGGGCAGCACGTTGTTCGGCCTGGCCTCTTTTGGCGAAGGCCTGGACCTGCCCGGCAAGCTGTGCGAAACGGTGGTGATCACCCAGCTGCCGTTCGCCGTGCCGACCGATCCGGTCGGCGCCACCTACGCCGAGTGGCTGGAATCGCGCGGGCGCAACCCGTTCCTGGAAGTGAGCATTCCCGAAGCCACGCGCCTGCTCACGCAGTACTGCGGGCGCCTGATCCGCAGCGAGACCGACCGCGGCCGCATCGTGTTGCTCGACCGGCGCGTGGTGACCAAGCGCTACGGCGCGGGCATGCTGCGCGCGTTGCCACCGTTCCAGCGGGTGATCGAGCACGTCGCGTAGGGCCGGGCGCGTCGCCCTGCCAAACGAAGCCCGCAGCGCGGAAGGCGAAGCAGCGGGCCCGCCCGAACCCGCCTGGGCGGGCCGCCGACGCGGGGCCGAGGCCCACCCTACAATGCCGCCATGCCCATCCTTCGCCTGCACGACTGCCCTGCCCGCGCCTGGAAGAACGGCCTGGGCCGCACCCGCGAGCTGGCCGTGGCACCGCCCGGCGCCGGCATGGACGACTTCCTCTGGCGCGTGAGCGTGGCCGAGGTCGACCGTGCCGCGCCGTTCTCCGCCTTTCCCGGCATCGATCGCATCATCGTGCTGCTGGAGGGCGAGGGCTTCACCATGCTGCTCGACGACGGTCGCAAGCACGCGCTGACCGAACCGTTCGCACCGTTCGCGTTTCCCGGCGAGGCGCAGGTGGCGGTGGCATTGGCCGGCGGCGCCACCCGCGACTTCAACCTCATGGTCCGGCGCGGTCGCGCGCGCGGCCGCATCGCGGTCTGGCGCCAGCCCGGTCACGCCAGGCTGCAGGTGGAGACGGTGCTGCTGTTCTGCGCGCGCGGCCGGCTGGAACTGGACGGCCAAGTGCTGGAAACGGGCGACGCCTGGCTGCGGACGGCGACGGCTCCCGCACGCCTGCAGTTGGCAGCCGGTGCCGTGGTGCTTGCGGTGGACATCCTGCCGGCCGACTGAACGCGCGTGGCCATGCCATCGTCACGACGGCTCGCCACACGGCGCCTATGATCGGCCCGAAACCGGGGAGAAGCGCATGCAGCTGATGATCTACGGCCTGTTCGTTTTTCTCGGCATCCACGTGGTGCCGCTGGTGTTCCCGCGATGGCGCCGCCGGCAGATCGAGCGGTTCGGCGAGCGGGCCTGGAAGGGTGTGTTCGCCCTGGTGGCCTTGGCCGGCCTGGTGCTGATCTGCATCGGGTTCGGCCAGGCGCGGCGGTTGCCGCTGGTGCTTTACGCGCCGCCGCCGTCGATGGATCACCTCAACGCGCTGTTCACCCTGGTGGCCTTCGTGCTGGTGGTCGCCGCCTACGTGCCACGCAACCACATCAAGTCGGCGCTGGGCCAGCCCATGTTGCTGGGCGTGGTGGTGTGGGCGTCGGGCCACCTGCTCGCCACCGGCCTGTTGTACGACGTGGTGCTGTTCGGTGCGTTCCTGTCCTGGGCGTTGCCGATGGCGATCTGGTTGCGCCAGCGCGACCGGCTGGAAGGCATCGCCTACCCTGCGGGCACGCTGCCCGGCGATGCGGTCGCGGTGGTGATCGGTATCGTTGCATGGGGCCTGTTCGCCTTCTGGCTGCATGGCTGGCTGATCGGGGTCGACCCGATGGCCGGCATGCATTGACGGGTGCCGCCAGTCATCTTCGCGCCGGCAACCGGCCGCGATAGAGTCCTTCCCTTCCCACCACCCGAGGTACGGCCATGGTCGGTTTCCTGCTCTGGTTGCTGCTGCTCGTGTTCTGCTGGCCGCTGGCGCTGCTGGCGCTGGTGCTGTGGCCGATCGTCTGGTTGATCTCGCTGCCGTTCCGGCTGGTGGGGATCACGCTGCACGCGGTGTTCGCCTTCCTCGGCGCGCTGCTGATGCTGCCTGCCCGCGTGCTGCGCGGCCGCCCGGCCTGAGATGGGCAAGCCGTTCGCGCCGGGCTGCGAACGCAACCGCGAGCCGATCCTGGACGTGTTGCGCGAGGCCTTCTCGGGCTGCTCGCGCGTGCTGGAGATCGGCAGCGGCACCGGCCAGCACGCGGTGCATTTCGCCGCGGCCATGCCGTGGCTGAACTGGCAGTGTTCCGACCGCGGCGAGTACCTGCCCGGCATCCGCGCCCAGGCGGTTGGCCCTGCACACGCTACGACGCGGTGTTCAGCGCCAACACGCTGCACATCATGGGCTGGGCGGAAGTCGGGCAGCTGTTTGCGCGCCTGCCTGCCGTCACGACCGATGGCGCGGTGCTGGTCATCTACGGCCCGTTCAACTATGACGGCGACTACACCAGCGAAAGCAACGCCGCCTTCGACCGCTCGCTGACGATGCGCGATCCGCGCATGGGCCTGCGCGATGCGGAGGCGGTCGACGCGCTGGCACGCGCCGCCGGTTTCGAGCTGCTCGAAGATCGCGCGATGCCGGCCAACAACCGCTGCCGCGTGTGGCGGCGGCAACGTGATCCGCACGACGAGACGCGGGCCGGTTGACACCGGATTGATCGCCAGGCGTGCTTCATGAGGGGGCTTTCGTCGTTCGGGGAGCCCATGCAACAGGACACAGGCAGGCGATCACCACGTCCGGTGCGCAGCACCGGCGCCACCGCGCGTGGCGTAGAAGCCGTGCCATGGCTGGACCTCGAACGCTACATCGGGCGCTGGCACGGCTTGGCCTGGCTGCCGCTGCCGTTCCAGCGCCGCTGCTGGGGCGAACTCACGCTGGAATACGTGCCACGCGACGACGGCCTGGTCGCGGTGGTCAGCGCCTGCCGTGACGAGGATGGCCGGCTGAGCGAAGCGCACGGCGTACTGCGCCAACCCGAGCCCTTGCGCGAACCGGCACGGCTGCAACTGCGCTTCGCCCCGGCCTGGTTGAACCGCCTGCGCTTGGTGTGGAACGAGCATTGGGTGATCGCCCTCGATGCCGACTACCGCTGGGCCGTGGTCGGCGAACCGCGGCGCCGCTACCTGTGGATCCTGAGCCGCGAACCGCGCATGGACTACCACCTGTTCGAGGAGCTCAAGGCCATCCCGCGGCGCATGGGTTACGACCTGGCGCCACTGCTGGTCGCGCGCCAGCGGGCCGACTGATCGATCGGCGCGTTGCATTTTCCGCACGAGCCGTCAGGATGACCGGCAGCACTCTTCCGGTGGATTTCTGCATAACGTGCGCGCCGTCGATACCCTCACTCCCTGCCCTTGCGGCAACCCGGCCGGCTATGCGCACTGCTGCGGGCCGCTGCATGAGGGGCGCGCCGCGCCGACCGCCGAAGCGCTGATGCGTTCGCGCTACAGCGCGTACGTGTTGAAGCGCGAGGACTACCTGCTGGCCACCTGGCATCCGAGCACGCGCCCGGCGCACCTGAAGCTCGCCGCGCAGCAGCCGGCGCCGAGCTGGCTCGGGCTGTCCGTGAAGCGTCACGAGGACGGCGCGGTCGAGGCGGTGGTCGAATTCGTCGCGCGCCTGCGCTACGGCGGCGGGCGGGCACAGCGCCTGCACGAGGTAAGCCGGTTCCTGCGCGAGGGTGGCCGCTGGTATTACGTGGACGGCGAGATCCTGGCCTAGCGGTCCTGCGGGCAGCCCCCCCCTGTAGGAGCGCACCTGTGCGCGACCACGATGGCCAGTCGCACAGCAGATTGCCCCCGGTCGCGCACAGGTGCGCTCCCGCAGGGATTCCGCGTGTTGGGTCAGAACCCGGTGGCACCCATCGCGTGCAGTCGCGCGGCGAGGCGGCCCACCTCCGGGTGGCGGAAGAAGGCCTGCAACCGCGCGGCCCCGGCGGGACCGACGCCCGGCTCCTTCGCCCATGCCGCCGCGTCCCGCGCCGCCAGCACACCCCAGTTGGGCAGAGCGGCATTCCCCGCTGGCGGCATGCCCATCGCGCGCAGCCAGGATGCAAACCCGGCCGCCCGCGCATGTGCGAATGCCCGGGACAGCTTTGCGCCACGGGTGGCGCCGATGCCCGGCACCGCCGCCAGCTGCGCGGGCGTGAGCGAGAGCCAGTCCAGGACGCCGTGCACCAGCCCGGCATCGACCAGGGCGCGCCAGGTTGTCTCGCCGATGCCATCGATGCGCAAGCCTTGCCGACCGCCGAGCCAGACCAGCCGCGCCAGGAACTGGCGCTCGCAACCGGCATCGGGATGCCAGCAGTCCAGGCCATCGCGCGTCGTTGCCGGCGGGACGACTACCGCAGCACGCTCGCGGGTGCGCCACACCACGCCGTCGAAGCGCGGGATGGTGAGGCCGGCCAACGAGAGCGCGACCTGGTCGCCCGGTCGTGCGTCGAGCTTGCGCCAGCGGGCCAGCGAGCCGACGCTCACGCGTCGCACCGTGCGGTCGTCCAGTACCACCGGCTCCAGCTCGAGCACCACGCTGATGCGGCCGCGCCGCCCGCGGCGGAAGTCCACCGCGCGCACCGTGGCCAGCGCCCTGGCGGGCGGGTATTTCCAGGCGACCGCCCAGTCCGGTGGCGCGGGCTGCCACGCGGTGCCGCGCGGCCGGTGGCCCTGGCGCAGCACGGTGCCGTCGCTGGCGAAGGGCAGCGCCTGGCGGTACCAGCGCTCGCGCCAGCGGCGGACCTGCGCGAGGCTCGTCACCGGCTGGGTCAGCGCCACGCTGGCGCCGAAGCCCATGGCCTGGAGGCCCGCCAGTCGCGCACGCATGTCGGCCGGCCCGCTCGGCCAGTCCCACACGAACAGGCCGATGTGTGCCGCCGTCCGGGCGTCGAAAGGTTGGCGTGCCAGCGCACCGGCGACATCGGCACGCGCACGCACGCCGCCCTCGGTGGCCTGCCGGTGCCCCGGCAGGCGCCAGACCAGCTCGCCCTGCAGCACCACGCGCGGTGGCGCGTGCGCGAGGCGTTTCGGCACGGCCGCAATCCTTTCCACCTGCGCGGTCCAGTCCGAGCCATGCAGGCCGTCGCCACGGCTCACGGCCTGGCGCAGCTCGCCCTCGACATACAGCAAGGTGACGGCCACGCCGTCGGCCTTGGGCTGCACCCACAGGTCGCGGTCGCCACGCTCATGCATCCACGCCTGTACGGCCGCCGCATCGGGGAGCTTGGCCAGGCCGGTCTGCGCGATCGGCGCGCGGACGGGGCCGGTCGCATCGGCCAGGTGCGCCAGCGCCGGCGGCGCCTGTCCGGGAAAGCACGCGCGCCAGCTTTCGTAGCGGGCGAGGGCCTGGTCGTAGATCGCGTCGTCGACGGGCGAGCGGCCGTCCGTGCGGTAGGCGTGGTTCCAGCGGTCGAGCTGATCGTGCAGGGCCTGCAGCTCGTGCGTGGCGCGCGGGGTATCCCAGGCTGGGCAGGTGGCCAGGCAAGGTCTGATCAGCAGGCAGGCGGCCAACAGCCACCAGCGCCATCCGTGTGGCATCGAACCCTTCCTCGTGTGTGGCGGGTTAAACACGGTAGCGGTGCGCCGAGCGTTGGCGCAGTGGCGGTGCGCCGATCGGTTGCGTAGGGCGCACCCGATCGGGAGGTGGGGCGATGGCGGAGGAAGCGGTGGGGTTTTAAGGCGAGCCCCGGCCCCTCACCCAACCCTCTCCCCGGCGGGGAGAGGGCTCGCATCGCGCACGGCCTGGATGTCCGGCCCGCGGCGCGATCTTCGCGGGCAGCTTCACCAGGCCATGTCGCTCTGTCCGTCTGGACGTCCATCCGATCCGAACCGTCGCTCCATGATCCGCCCGCCACCCGTGCGGTCGATCAGCACCAGCGTGCTCGCGCGCGTGCCGTATTCGGGCCCGCGGATGAACGCGGGCGAGAGCCAGCGTTCCCGTTCGCGGCCGACGCCGGTATCGGGAAGCTCATGGTCGAGGGCGGGCTGCTCGTCGGCCAGCGCCGCGAACAGCGGCGCGGCGTCTTCAGCGCCTTCGTCCAGCCATGCCTGCAGGCGCGCCATCAGCTGACGCGTCTTCGGCCACGGCGTGTTGAAGTCGGCGTTGGACAGCCCGTGCACGCCCGGCGTCACCGCCTGCATGCGCGGCTCCGGCTGGTTGCCCAGGTAGAAGGCCGCCTGCGCGTCGAAGGTGAGCAGGTTGAACGGGCGATAGCGGGCTGCATCCCGGCACAGCGCGCGCGCGTGCGTGGTGGCGTCGGCCTCGCCGCGCAGCCAGTCGGTGACCAGCAGGCCGCGTGATAGCCCGGTCTGCGGCTGGCGCGGGTCGCGCACGTTGGTGACCACGCCGCAACGCCCGAGCGGGCTTACTCCGAGCCAGGTGCCGCCGGCTTCCAGATCGCGCCCGGCGATCACCGGCATGTCGCTCCACCGGGCCAGCGGCGCGCTCGGGCGCGCGTGGTATTCGTCGCGGTTGCCCGCCAGCACCAGCGGCCAGCGCGGATGGACGTTCCAGGCGAAAGCGATCAGGCACATGGACGGCTCGGGCCAAATGGAAAGGACTATTGTCGCCGACAAAAAAGGGTGCGCCGTTGGCGGCGCGCCCCGGAAGGCCCGCGTGCGCGGGTTACATCTTGTACTTCACGCCCACCGTGTAGAACCGCCCGACCATGCCCATCTGCGACCAGGTCGGGTTGTAGTTGACGCCGGCGTAGTTCGCCGGATCGAACGGCGCACGGCGATCGAACGCGTTGAGGACCGACGCATAGACCGAAAAGTGGTCGTTGAAGTCGTAGTTGCCGGTGAGATCGAACTGCGTCCAGGCGCCCACGTGGCAGCTCGGCGGGAACGGATCGCCGTTGTCGTCGGTGGAGATGCAACCCTCGCCCGCGTCCGGCGACTCCATGCTGATGCCGCTGGTGTAGTACAGCGTGCCGGTGATCGTCGCCGGGCCGAACACGAAGCTGTTCGACCAGGTCGCGCGGTCACGCGGCGTACCGGCGCCGGAGGACACGGCGTACACGCCGTGCGTGCCGACGAAGCGCTGCACCGTGCCGTCCTGCAGGGTGAGGTTCCACTCGAAGATGCGCGTGGCACTGAACTCGCTGCGCAGCTTCACGCCGCCGAAGTCGAAGTTGCCGATCAGGTCCAGGTCCACGCCCTTGGTCTGCAACGCGTTCTGGTTGACGTAGGGCGCCTGCACCACCTGGCGGAAACCGACACATGTCGGCCGCTGGCACGCTGTATGCCCAGTGCCTCGGCGGTTCTCCACCACGCACGCGTTTGCCGGCGTGGACGCCTATACCGCCATACGGCTACAGCTCCAGGCGGATGCCGACCGTCACGCTCCGGCCCGGTGCCGGTTCGTAGTAGCGGCCGTTGCCGTCGTTGACGATCACCGAGCCGACGATGTGGCGGTCGAACAGGTTGTCCACCCGTGCGGAGACATGCAGCCGGGTGTCGCCGAGCGCCAGGCCGTAGCCCAGGTCGAGGCCCGTGCGCAGGTACCCGGGCGCCGTGGCACTGTTGCGGTCGTCCACCGGCACCGCACCCACGCCTTCGAGTTCGAGGCCGCCACGCCATCCCAGCTCGCTCCCACGTTCCAGACGCAACGAGCCGTAACGCCGCGGCACGCCCGGGATGCGCGTGCCGGCCGGCACCATCAGGTCCGGTACGAGACAGGGCGTGTCGGCGCACGCCAGGAAGCCGCTGCGGAAACGCGCATCCAGCCAGGTCAGCCCAAGGCGCAGCCTCCAGCCGGCGCCGAGTTCGCCGTCGACCGACAGCTCCGCACCCTGTCGCCGGCTGCGCCCCACGTTGCGATACGTCGAGCGTCCGTCGTGGCTGCTCGCCACCGCCAGCTCGTCACGGCTGTCCGCGCGGAACAGTGCCAGCTCGACGCCGAGCTCATCGTGCGGTTGCCACTTCAGGCCCAGTTCGCCGTTGCGGCTGCGCACCGGCGCAAGGTCGAGCGCCAGGCCCGCGCCGCCATCGTTCCGATAGCCGAGCTCGTTGAAGGTGGGCGTCTCGAAGCCCTCGCCGTAGCTGGCGTACAGGCGCAGGTGCGCGCCAGGCCGGTAGTCGAGGCCTGCCACCGGCGTGGTCGCACGGTAACGCACGCGACCGCTGTCATCGGGATTGGCGGTGGTGACGTAGCGGTCGCGCGCGCGGAACGCGACCTCGCTGTGGCGCGCGCCGAGCAGCAGCGACCAGCGCTCGGCGAGGTGCCAGTACAACTGCGCGTACTGATCGAACGCCTGCACGCGGTCACGCTCGTCGCGACGAAGCGCCCCCGTCACGCCGAGGGTGTCGCCGACGAAGTTCTCGTAGCCGCGGCGATGCTGGTCCTGCGCGTCCCAACTCGTGCCCAGCACCGCTTCCAGCGGGCGCCCCAGCGCCTGCCCGCGATGGGTCCAGCGCGCATCGGCGCCACCGTAGCCGCCCGCCAGGTCGATCACCCCGCCGGCGCTGAGCGGACTTTGCTGCGCCACGGGCGGGATCGACAGCACCTGGTCCACCGCGCGCTGGCCGGCGTAGCCCATCAGGCGCACGCCATCGTGCTCGCCCTCGGCGCGCCAGGTCGCACCCAGCTGCTGCTGTTGCACGCGCTTGCGGGTGTCGAAGGCGGTGGCGGCGTCGACCGAGTGGCGGGGATCGGCCCGCCACTGCGCGCGGGTGAGGCCCAACGGGTCCTGCGTCCACGGCTGTGCCAGCGTGTCGAGTACGACGGTCAGCGTCCGCCCGTTGCCCAGGTCGAATCCCAGCCGTGCGTTGCCGGAGGTGCGTTGTGCGCGGCTGTGTGCACGGTAGCCGTCGGTGCGGAAATGGCCCAGCGTCACGTTGTAGTCGAGCGGACCGGTCATGCCACGCGCTCCGGCACCCAGGTGCCAGCTGACATCGGCACCGGCGAACGCTTCCAGCGTGCGCACCGGCACCGGCCCGCCGGCGGCCGTCCATACCTGCACCACCCCGCCGGAGGAATTGCCGTACAGCGCCGAGAACGGCCCGCGCAACACCTCCACGCGATCGGCCGCGGCCAGCGCGATGTGCGAAAGCTGGCCCTGCCCGTCCGGCATCGTGGCGGGGATGCCGTCGACGTACAGCCGCACGCCGCGCACGCCGAAGCTGGCCCGCGCGCCGAAGCCGCGGATCGAGAGTTGCTCGTCCTGTGCGTAGTTCTGCCGGTCTCTTGCCAGCACGCCGGGCACGCCGACCAGTGCCTCGGAAAGATTCACGCCCGGCTTGCCGCTGGCGCTGGTGGCTACCGGCACGCGGGACAGCGCGGCCGGCAGGTCGAACGTCGGGATGTCCAGCCGCACCGCCTGCACCGGCACCGGAGGCAACTCGGTGACAGTCTGCGCCGCGAGCGCCAGTGGCCAGCCGGCCACCGCGATCGCGGTCCACGTTCGACGCTTGCCCATCGACGTACCTGTCCGCTGACGAACGACCATGGTAGCGGCCGCCCGTGCAGGCGCTGTCGCCGGTGGCGCGGGGCGGGCTCCAGGCCCTCCGTTCGTCCGTCACCGCGCCGGTGGCCGAAACCCGCCGATGCCCGCCCTACGACGTGTCCGCTTCGGGGATAATCGGTCCCCATGCGCCACGCCACCCTTCGTGCCCTCGCCCGCCTGCTGACCTCCATCGCACTGGCCTTCGCCGTGCCGGCCATCGCGCAGGATGCCTCCCTGCACAAGCAGGCCCAGGCCAAACAGCAACTGGCCGAACTGCGCAGCAAGATGGAAGCATTGGCCCGCGAGCAGGCACAGACCGCCGCCCGCCGCGACAGCGCCAACGCCGAACTGGCGCGCCAGGCCAGCGCACTGGCCGAGGCCGCCCGCGCGCTGCGCGAGGCCGACGCCGCACTGGCGGCCAAGCAACAGGAACTGGAACAGCTCCAACAGCAGCGCAGCGACCTGGAACAGCGCCTGGCCGGCCAGCGCGCGGCCATCGCCGACCTGCTGCGCGCCACCTACACGCTGGGCCGCGGCACCGACCTGCGTCTGCTGCTGGGCGACCAGGACCTGGCGCAGATCGCCCGCGCACTGGCCTACTCGAAGTATTTCCAGCAGGACCGCGCCGCGCGCGTGGCCGATCTGATGAACGAGCTCGGCCGGCTGCAGCAACTGGAGGCCGACATCACCGCCGAGCAACAGGCCCTGGCCGCCACCCGCGCCGAGCGCGCGGACAAGGCCCAGGCGCTCACCGCGCAGCGCGCCGCGCAGCAGAAGCTGGTTGCCCAGGCCAACGCCAAGTACAAGGACGAGGGCCAGCGCCTGGCCGCGATGAAGCAGAACGCGCAGTCGCTGGACCACCTGGTCGACCAGCTGCAGCGTGCGATCGACGAGGCCGCACGCGAGGCGGCGCGCAGCGAGCGCGCCAGCCCCGCCGCGCCCAGCCGTGCCGGCGGCAAGGCGGACATCCGGGGCAACCTGCCCTGGCCCGCCTCCGGTGCGGTGGTCAACTACGGTAACGGCGTGCTGATCAAGGCCGAGGGCGGCAGCGAAGTGCATGCGGTGGCGCGCGGCCGGGTGGTCTACGCGGCCTTCCTGCGCGGTTACGGCCTGCTGGTGATCCTCAACCACGGCGATGGCTGGCTGAGCATGTACGGCAACAACGAAAGCGTGCTGCACAACGTCGGCGACCAGGTCGAGGCGGGCGAGGCGATCGGCACCGCCAGCCCGACCACCGGCCTCAACACCGGCGTGTATTTCGAACTGCGTCACAAGAACAAGCCGGTCGACCCGCGCGGCTGGCTGGCCAAGCGCCGTTGACGCCCCCTGCGGCGCACCGCAGGCTAACTTTGGAACGACCACGCTGCCGCGCGGTCGAAATCCGCCGGATACCCAGGAGTCTTCGCATGCATCCGATCCCCCGTGCCCTGGCCTGCGCCGTGACCGCCGCGCTGGCGTTCGCGCCGCTGCATGCACAGCAGGCGCCGGCCAGCGCCGCGAGCTCGGCGGCGCCGGCCAAGGCCGCCAGCGCGCCCGACCCGGTCGACCTGGACGACGTGCGCAACTTCAGCCGCGTGTACGAAGTGGTCCGCCAGGCCTACGTCGAGCCGGTCGACAACAAGACGCTGATGAAGGCCGCGATCAGCGGGATGCTGAGCGGACTGGACCCGCACAGCGAATACCTGGACAGGCAGGGCCTGCAACAGCTTTCCGAAGACACCACCGGCCAGTACAGCGGCCTGGGCATCGAGGTGCTGGAGGTCGACGGCACGCTGCGCATCATCGCCCCCATCGACGACACCCCGGCCGCGCGCGCCGGCATCAAGCCCGGCGACACCATCGTCAAGATCAACGGCAAGCCGGTCGACCCCGAAAACGTGGACGACATGTTCAAGCAACTGCGTGGCGAGCCTGGCAGCAAGGTCACGCTATCGATCCTGCACGAGAACAGCGACAAGCCGATCGACATGCACCTGGTGCGCGAGCAGATCTCGGTGACCAGCGTGAAGCTGCGCGAGCTGCAACCCGGCTACGCCTACATCCGCATCAGCCAGTTCCAGGAAGACACCGCCGACGACCTGGAGCGCAAGTTCGCCGCGTACGTGACCAGGCACGGCCAGCCCAAGGGCGCCGTGCTCGACCTGCGCTCCAACCCCGGCGGCCTGCTCACCTCGGCGGTGGCGGTCAGTGACGACTTCCTGGACGCAGGCGGCATCGTGAGCACGCGCGGACGGTTGGCCGACGCCAATCTCAAGTTCGACGCGCACCCGGGCGATCTGCTTCAAGGCGCGCCGATGGTGCTGCTGGCCGACAACGGCACCGCCTCGGCGGCGGAGATCGTCGCCGGGGCGCTGAAGGACAACCATCGTGCGCTGATCGTGGGCCGGCGCACCTTCGGCAAGGGCGTGGTGCAGACCGTGCTGCCGCTGGATGCCGACCACGCGGTCAAGCTCACCACCGCCCGCTACTACACGCCCAACGGCACCTCGATCCAGGCTGAAGGCATCAAGCCTGACATCGCGCTGGCCGAGCTCACCGTCAACCCTGCCGACAGCGCGCCCGAGCCGATCAATTCCGAGGCGGATCTGAAGCACCACCTGGCCAACGAGAACACCGCGGCCCAGGACATCGACAACGACGGCAGCGCCGATAACGCCAAGCTCGCCACCGAGGACTACACGCTGGCGCAGGCGTTGAACATCCTCAAGGGGCTGGCGCTGGGGCATCGCGTGGACGCCGTGAAGTAGCGCTTCCACCGTGCGGCTTGCTCCCTCACCTCCGGAGAGCGGCCTGGACTGAGGGGGACAAGGCTTGCGGGGAATGCGGCGAGCCGGGCCTTTGCCGCGAAGAGCAACCGCTCCATGCAACCGCCGGGCGAGCCCCGGCCCCTCACCCCAACCCTCTCCCCGCAGGGGAGAGGGAGCCACAAGCGTGGCCTGCCGCAAGGTAGGCGCACCCCGCCCTCGCAATGAGCGAAAGGGCCGTTCGAAACACGCCGATCACCATTACAACCGTGCGGCAACTTGACTCCCTCTCCCCGGCGGGGAGAGGGCTGGGGTGAGGGGGACAAGGCTTGCGGGAAAATCCAGCGAGCCGTGCTGTCGAATCCTCTCCCGCAGGGAGAGAGCGCGCGCTACTCGGAAGCCTCGCGCGGCTTGACCAGCCAGCGCACCGCCAGCACGCCCAGTTCGTAGAGCACGCACATCGGCACCGCCAGCATGATCATCGAGGTGATGTCCGGGGGCGTGATCACCGCGGCGATCGCGAATGCACCGACGATCGCGTAGCGGCGCATGCTGCGCAGCTTGGCCACGTCGACCACACCCACCGCAGCCAGGATCACTACCGCCACCGGCACCTCGAAGCACAGGCCGAAGGCGAAGAACATCAGCATCACGAAATCCAGGTAATGCGTGATGTCGGTCATCATCTCCACGCCCGCGGGCGTCACCGCGGTGAGGAAGCGGAACGCCGCCGGCAGCACCAGGAAATAGGCGAACGCGCAGCCGACGTAGAACAACACCAGCGCCGCCAGCAGCAGCGGCCGCGCCAGCCGCTTCTCGTGCTTGTACAGGCCGGGGCTGACGAACGCCCACAGCTGGTAGAGGATCACCGGCATGCTGATGAACAGCGCGGTGTAGAAGGCGAGCTTGAGCGGCGTGATGAATGGACTGGCCACCTCGGTCGCGATCAGGTGCGCGCCCTGCGGCAGGTGAGCCACCAGCGGCGCGGCCAGCAGCGTGTAGAGCCGGTTGGCGAACGGGATCAGCGCCAGCAACACGATCAGCACCATCGCGCAGGCCTTGAGCAGGCGCGAGCGCAGTTCGATCAGGTGCGAGAACAGGCCTTGCTGCAGGTCGATCTGCTCGGGCTCAGGCGATGCCATGCGGAGGGTCCTTCACCGGCGCTTGCCCGGGATCGTCGGCGAACAGGTCGCCGGTGAGCGTGTCGCGTTCGGGGGCAGCCTCATCGCTCTCGTCGGTCTCGTCCGCCGCCTCGCTGGCCAACCGCGCCTCGGCTCCGGACGCGGGCGGCGCGAGGGATGCGGGCGTTGCCGCCACCGCGCCGACCACCTCGCGCACCTCGCGGGCGGTGGCGTTCATCTGCGCCTGCGCAGCCTCGGCACGCGCGGCGGCCTCGCGGGCGGTGCGCTTGATCTCCTCGATCTCCAGCTCGCGCTCGACCTCGGTACGCACGCTGTCCCAGGTATTGCGCACGCGGCGCACCAGCGCGCCGGCGGTGCGCGCCGCGCCTGGCAGCTTTTCCGGGCCGAGCACCAATAGCGCAATAAGCGCCAGCAGCAGCATCTTGCCGAAGCTGATCTCGATCATCGCCGCGCCACCGCGCGCTTACTTCGTTTCGCTGGTGTCGCGCGCCTTGCTGGCGGTGGCGTCCGCGGCGGGCGGGTCGGCGCGAAGCTGTTCCTGCGCCTTGCGCTTGGCCTCCTCCTCGTCCTCGTCACCCTGCATGGCCTTCTTGAAGCCACGCACGGCGTTGCCCAGATCCGGGCCCATCTTCGCCAGCTTGCCGGTGCCGAAGATCACCAGCACGACGACAAGCAGGATGATCCAATGCCAAAAACTGTCCAGACCCATGACTTCAAACCTCTGACGGACTGTGCCGAAAACGCTGTGCTGCCAACCGGTATGCCGGCAACGGGATCAACGCGCAGTGTACTCCTCAAGCTGGTCGCGGAAGTCCACGACCGCGCCCGGCACATTGCTGACGCCGCCTTCGAAGATGCGCCGCGGCGTGATGCCCGAACCGTACACGGCCTCGTTGGCGTCGTAATCGATGCGCAGCACCGAGCCGTCCAGCGCCACGCCGGCGAACAGGCCGCGCGAGCGCGAGTAGGAATAGATCTCCGCCTTCATCTGCGCGTCGGTGGCGGCACTGGCGGTGCGTCCGACCGGGCCGGCGGCCGCGGCCGCATCGGCGCCGAGGGTGAACTTGCCGTTGACGATCGAATCCACGCCCCGCTGGGTGCGGAACACCAGCACCACGTCGGTGGAAGACACGCCCGCCTGGAAGCCCACGCTGCCGCCAGTCAGGGTGATGAAGCTGGGGTTGGACCAGGTGCCGTCCGGGGTCCGCACCGAGATCAGTCCCTCGCCACGGCGGCCGCCGAAGATGAAGCCCGCCTTGACCATGTCCGGGATCACCGCGATGGCCCTGGCGTTCTGCAGCAGGTCCTTCGGGATCGCCTTGTCGGGCGCCTGCATGACCTCGTGCAGCACGCGCACCGCGTTCTGCGCGCGCACCAGGGGCGGATCCTCGGCGTGTGCGGCCATCGACGGCAGCAGCAGGGCCAGCGCGATCAGCGAGCAACGACGCATTGCCTTGAACATGGGTGACTCCTTCCAAGGGGATGGGGGGTGCGGCACCGCGCCCGGCGGTGGGCGGGACGGCTTGTGGCAGACTCCACCGCCTGCCTGCCGCCGGTGCCTCCGATGCCACAGCGCAACCACTATACCGACCCTTCTGACCATGCCGCTGACCGGAACGTTCAGGCAGGCGCGTGTACGACCGGCGTGCTGCTGGTCAACCTGGGCACGCCTGAGGCGCCGACGGCGCGCGCGCTCCGGCCCTACCTGGCCGAGTTCCTCTCCGACCGCCGCGTGATCGACTACCCGCGCTGGAAGTGGTGGCCGATCCTGCAGGTCATCCTGGCGATCCGCCCGCGTCGCTCGGCGCACGCCTACGCCCAGATCTGGACCGAGGCCGGTTCGCCGCTGCGCGTGCTGAGCGAGGCGTTGGGCGCGGCGCTGCAGGCGGAGCTCGGCGGCCAGCTGCGCGTTGCGCTGGCAATGCGTTACGGCGCGCCGTCGGTAGCTGGAAAGATCGCCGAGCTGCAGGCTGCCGGCGTGCGCCGCCTGCTGGTGCTGCCGCTGTATCCGCAATACTCGGCCACCTCCACCGGCTCGGTGATCGATGCGGTCGCCGATGCACTAAAGCGCCTGCGCTGGCCGCCGGAGCTGCGGCTGGTCAACGACTACCACGAGGATCCGACCCACATCGAGGCGCTGGCCACCCGCATCGAACGCTGGTGGGAAGCCAACGGCCGCGGCGACAAACTGCTGCTTTCCTTCCACGGCATCCCCGAGCGCTACGTGCGCCTGGGCGATCCGTACCTGGCGCAGTGCCAGGCCACTGCCGCACGGCTGCGCGCACGGCTGGCTCTGGACGAGAACCAGTTGCTGATGAGTTTCCAGTCGCGCGTGGGCCGCGAAACGTGGCTGCAGCCGTATACCGACGCCACCGTGCGCCGGCTCGCCGGCGAAGGGGTCAAGCGTCTGGACGTGGCCTGCCCCGGCTTTGCCGTGGACTGCCTGGAGACGCTGGAGGAAATCGCCATGCAGAACCGCGACTTCTTCCTCGAAGCCGGTGGTCAGGAACTGCGCTACATCCCCGCACTCAACGACTCCCCCGAACAGGTGGCGAGCCTGGCCGCGATCGTGCGCCGGCACGCGCAGGGATGGCCGGGCTTGAACTCGTAGCGGCGTTCGTATCGAGCGTTGCCGCGCGAACGCGGGAGAAGGCCGCTGCGCTACCGGTGTGTCTGTTGCAGGCCAAGCACGCCCTCGACCCGCGCCAGCACACCGGCCAGCGGCGTGCGCAGCAGAAGCGCGCCCAATCCCAGGCCCAGCGCGTCGGCCAGCAGGTCCCACACGCTCGCATCCCTGGGGTTGTGCGGCCACTGCGCCAGCTCGATCAGCAGGCCGAACAGCAGGCAGGCGGCGGCCACGCCCAGGCGCGGGCGCGGCCGGTGGTAGAGGTTGCCCCACCAGCCCATCAGCGCGGCAAAGGCGAGCATGTGCAGCAGCTTGTCGCCCGCCGGCAGGGCCAGTGCCATCGCGGTGAGACGACGCGTCGCCGGCAGCAGCGCGATGGCGGCCGTGGCGGCCATCAGCAGCACGCCCAGCACGGCCCAGCCACGCCGCCAGCGCAATGGCGCGGCGTCCTGCGCCAGCGCGTTCACAGCCGTCCGCCCTGGTCGGCGGCGAGAAGTTCGGCGGCCAGCGGCAGCGCCGGCAGTCCGCGCGCGAACAGCATCGCCTGGAAGCGTTCGCCCATCTGCTCGGGCAGGGTCAGCCGGCGTACCTGCTGTGCCAGGCGCTGGCGGGCGAGGTCGTCGCCGGCCTGCGCATAGGCCTCTTCGAAGGCCGCCTGCAGCCCGCTGGCCAGCAGGAACTGCGCCTGCGGCAGGTAGGCGGCGACGCCGAAGCCCGCGCTGTTGCCGGCCTCGGCCAGCGCGGTGAAGTCCACCGAGGCGGTGAGGTCGTTCAAGCCCGGCAGGTGCAGCGGATCGCCGTGCGCGTGGTGACGGTAATGCGCCATCAGCGTGCCGTCAGCGCGCCCGGGCAGATAGAACTCGCGGCGCACGTAGCCGTAGTCGATGAACAGCATCAACCCCGCCTCCAGCGTGCCGGCGACCGCCTGCACCCAGTACGGCAGCTGCGGCAGCACTTCGGAGCGGTAGCCGTCCTCGAAGGACTGCCCCAGGTCGCGTTCGAGATGACGCACGGCGCCGGCGACCAGCGCGTCGGCCGGGCGATCGGTGCGCATCAGCCGGCCTTCGCCGTCGAGCGCGACGTGTTCCTCGTAGACCTCGCCGGCGCGCAGCGTGAAGCGCGTGGTCGGCAGCGCATCGACCACCTCGTTGGCGAACAGCACGCCGCGCCAGCTCTCTTCCGGCGGACGATCGAGCCAACGCACGCGTGCGTTGAGTTCCGCCGGCAGCGCCGCGGCAAGCCGGTCGCGCTGGCGCTCGCGCAGGTCGGCGCTCGGCTCCAGGATGAGGTAACGGCGCGGCAGCGTGCCGGCGTCGGCGAAGGCGCGCAACACGGCTTCGGCGAAGGCGCCGCTGCCGCCACCGAGCTCGAGGAAATCGGCCTGCTCGCCGAGCATCGCCAGCACCGGCTGCACCGCGTTGGCCACGCAATGCGCGAACAGGCCGCCCAGCTCCGGCGCGGTGACGAAATCGCCCGCCTCGCCGAACTTGATCTTGCCGGCGCTGTAGTAGCCCAGGCCCGGCGCGTACAGGCAGCGCTCCATGTACTGCGCGAACGGCATCGGCCCGCGCGAGGCGATCTGCTCGCGCAGGAGTTGCAGCAGGCGATCGGAGTGCGCGCGCTCGTCGGGGCCGGGATCGGGAAGTCGTGAAGCCATGGGCATCGGGTTCGGGCAAAAGATGCACAGGTTAGCCGATGGGATGTGGCGAGCCTGTCGGGGGCGTTCTCCTGCGGGAACGGACGCTTGCCGTCATCGACCCGCTCAGAAGTCCTTCTGCAGGCTCAGGTAGACGCCCCGGCGCGGTCCGAACTGCGGTGCGCCCACGCCGATGCCGCTGCCGTCGCGCAGCTGGTAGCTGCGATCGAGCGCGTTGAGCACCGCCAGCCGTGCGTGCAGGTCGCCGAAGCGGCCGGCGGCGAAGTCGTGCGCCACGCTCAGGTCGAGCTGGAAATACGCCGGCAGGTGAGCGCCGTTGGGGACCGCACCGTCGCGCCGCAGGCCGCTGCCGAACAGGTAGTCCGCGCCGACCCGCGTGCGCTCGCCGAGCACGTAGCTGACGCCGCCGGACGCAGACAGCGTCTGGTCGTGGTCGAGGTGGATGTAGTGCCGGGCGACGTAGGCCAGGTCGTCCGGATCGAAGTTGTACTGGCTGGTGATGATGCCCTTGCCGACCGCCTTGCTGGCCGCGAGGTTGAAGTAGGCCGAGACCGGCCCGGCGCTGTAGTCGGCGGTCAGTTCCAGGCCCTTGACCCGGCCCTGGGCGAGGTTGAACGTCGAGTAGACCAGCGCCGAGCCGAACTGGCCCTCGTCCTGAAGGCGGTCGACCTTGCGGTAGTAGGCGTCCGCGCCGAAGGTCCATCGCCCCAGCGTCTGCTGCATGCCGAGGTCGAAGTAGTCCGAGCGCTCGGCCAGCGGCGTGTTGTTGCCCAGGTCGGGGACGGCGTTGGTGGTGCCGTCGAAGCGGGCGATGTTCTCGCTGGTGATCATCTCGGTCGCCGGCGGTGTGAAATAACGCGCGTAGCCGGCGTGCACGACGGTGTCGCCGGTGAGCTGCCAGACCAGGCCGATGCGCGGGCTGAGCTGGCTCTCGGTGCGCTGAAACCGGTAGCGGTCGCCACGCAAACCCAGATTGAGTGTCCAGGCCTCGCCGAGGCTCCATTCGTCCTGCACATAGGCCGACCAGGTCTTCGCGGTCAGCCGGCTGGCGTCGAGGATCTCGATCGGCGTCGTGCTGGCCTGCCCGCCGTCGGCGTTGGCCGGGAACACCCAGGCGTCGTTGCCGCTGCCGGCACGCTCGAAGCTGCCGTAGAGGCCGTAGCGCAGCGTGTGGGCGCTGCCCAGCGGCGTCGCGAAGTCCGCCTGCAACGTGCTGGCGCGGTTGCTGCGGGTGACCGCCGAGGCGACACCGTTGAACATCAGCTCGCCGGCCCGGTCGGGCGTGTAGGCCACCCCGGTGTAGCGCTGGCCGAGGGAGACCTGGTAGCCGGTCTGTCCCAGCTTGCCCTGCAGCGCGAGTACGCCGAAGCGCGTGTCTTCCCGCTGGCCCGCATCGAGCAGGGCGGAATCGAACGATGTTCGGTCCTTATAGCCGAACTGGGGCTGCTGGCCCGGTGCGTCGGGAATCTCGAAGTGGTTGTTGGCGGTACCGAACAGGAAGCTCAGCCGCGTGTCCGCGTCGATCAGGTAGCTCACGTCGCCGAAGCTCCTGAGCTGGTCGGTATGGTCGTGGATCGGCTTGCGCGTGGCGGCCGGGTTCTCGATGCCGGCGTCGCTCTCCAGGTAATTGGCAGTGAAGAAGGCGCTCCAACGCTCGCTGCTGCCCCACAGCGCGACGTTCGGGTTGAGCGTGCCGAACGCGCCGCCCGTCACGCCCACGCTGCCGCCGTTGCCGAGCCGGTGGCCGCTCCTGGTGGTGATGTCGACCACCGCGGCGGTGCGCAACCCGTACTGCGCCGGCAGCGCACCGTCGAGCAGCGTGATGCTCTGGATCGTGCGCGCGTCGAGCGTCTGCCCGAAGCCGGAGATCGACTCGGGAATGATCACCCCGTTGATGCGGTATTGCAGGTTGCCGTGATCACCACGCACGTGCAGGCCGCCATAGGCGTCCTGCACCACGCCCGGCGCCTGCAGCAGCACCTGGTTGACCGGGGTGGCCGCGCCGAGGGGCAATTGCGCGATCGCCTGCTGGTCGATGACGTACTGGCTCGAGCCGGTGTCGGGCGAAAGCGCGTTGCGCGACAGGTCCAGCGCCGCACTGACGTCGATCGTGCCCAGCTCGCGCACCTGCTGCGGGGCGGGCGGCGCCTTGGCGTCGTCGGAGGTGGCATCCCCCGGTGCGGCGGCGGCAAGGGCGGGGCTCAAGGTGCAGGCGAGGCTCAAGGCAATCAGCGAACGATGCATCAGCGGGTTCCGGGAGAGGCTGGGGCGTGATGTTATAACGTAACTTGTCGGTGATCGTCCGCCCCGGGCCGGAAGTCACGCCGCGGCATGCACCATTCACGGCCACTCGCCCACACTGGGCGCCCCCGTCCGCAGGAGCCGCCATGGCCGATTCACCGATCCAGGTTCCCGCCGTGCCCGCCCCCGTCGAGCACAACCGCATCACGGCGGCCATCCTCGACTTCGCCAGCCAGATTCCCGACAGCCACGTGCACCGGGGCCTGCACCCGGAGGCGAAGGCGCGTGAACTGGCCGCCCAGGCCGCGCGCAAGGCGGCGCTCACCGCCGGCTCGCTGGCGCTGCCGCCGGGGCCGCTCGGCTGGCTCACGGTGCTGCCGGAACTGGTAGCGATCTGGCGCATCCAGGCGCAGATGGTGAGCGACATCGCGGCCGCCTTCGGCCAGCACGCCAGCCTGGGCCGCGAGCAGATGTTGTGGTGCCTGTTCCGCCATACCGCGGCACAGGCGTTCCGCGACCTGGTGGTCCGCATGGGCGACCGGCTGCTGTTCCGCCAGCTCTCGGCCACGGTGGCCGAGCGCGTGGCCAGACGGATCGGCGTGAGCCTGTCGCAGCGCGCGGTAGGCGCCGGTGTTTCGCGCTGGCTGCCGGTGATCGGCGCCGCGGGCGTGGGTGCCTATGCCTGGTACGACACCCGCAGCGTCGCGCGCACGGCGATCGAGCTGTTCGGCAGCGGTAGCCTGGTGCGCACCGAGCCGCTCGCGGTAGCGGACGAGGTGATCGAGCCGGACGATGTCGTCGGGCCAGATGGCGCCCCGTCACCGTGACGCCCCGCGCGCTTTGCGGCAAGCTCGCCCCATGAGCCCCCAGCATCCCCGTCCCGTTGCGCTGGTCACCGGCGGCGCCCGTCGCGTCGGCGCCAGCATCGCGCGCACGCTGCACGCCGCCGGCTACGACCTCGCCCTGCACTACCGGCACTCGGCCGACGAGGCCGCCGCCCTGCTGGCAGAACTGGAGCACGCACGTACCGGCAGCACGCTGGCGCTGCAGGCCGACCTTGCCGCGGTCGACGGCCTGCCCGCGCTGGTGGACCAGGTGCTGGCCCGCTTCGGGCAGCTCGATGCGCTGGTCAACAACGCCTCGGCGTTCTTCCCCACGCCGGTCGGCAGCGCGACGCCGGCGCAGTGGGACGAGTTGTTCGCTTCCAACGCCAGGGCACCGTTCTTCCTGGCCCAGGCCGCGTGGCCGGCGCTGCGCGAGGCGCGCGGGGCGATCGTCAACCTGGTCGACATCTATGCCGAACGCGCGCTGGCCGACCATCCGATCTATGTGATGGCCAAGGCCGCGCTGGCCGCCATGACACGCACGCTCGCGCAGGACATGGCACCTGACGTGCGCGTCAATGGCGTGGCGCCGGGCGCGGTGCTGTGGCCCTCCGAAGGCAAGGACTACGACGAGCGCGCCGCGATGCTCGCGCGCACCCCGCTCCAGCGTGCAGGCACGCCGGAGGACGTCGCCTCCGCCGTGCTGTGGCTGCTGCGCGACGCGCCGTTCGTCACCGGACAGGTGATCCGCGTCGACGGCGGACGCACGCTGTCGGTGTAGGCCCTACTGCTTCGGGCGGAAGGCGCCCTGCAGCAGGGCCGGTTCGAAGCCCGCGCCGGTCTCGCCGTCTTCGGCATAGCGGTACAGCGCGGCCGCATAGATGCCCTGCAGCGAGGCCTGCACCAGGCTCAGCAACACCAGCGCGACAACCACCACGACCACGGCCACCACGACCGCCGGCATCGAATGCAGCGCGAAGGCGCCACCGATCAGCAGCGCGCCCAGCAGCAGGGCCAGGAACGTCATCAACCCGAACGCCGCGCCCAGGCCCACGTTGCCGATCAGGTTCTCGCCCCAGGTGCGCTTGAGCAGGTCCACGCTGCGCTTGACCGCATCGACCGGCCCCGCGCCCTGGCTCGCCAGCACCGGCACCACCAGGAACGTCGCCACGGTCCAGGCCAGGCCGAGCAGACCGGCGACCAGCCGGCCGACCAGGCCCAACCGCTCCTGCAGCGCGCGCAGGAACAGGCCCACCGTGGCGGCGATCAACGCATAGCCCAGGATGCTGGCCCAGCGCGAGCCGGCCAGGGCGAGGCCGTCGGACAGGCTGGTCGGCTCGCCGCGCAGGTGACGCAGCGCGCAACCGGCCAGCGCGGTGTTGAAGAACACGATGACGAAGTACTGCACCAGGTAGAAGCCGAACATCAGCAGCCAGGTGGCCGCGGACCAGTGCTCGCGATCGAGCGTGCGGCCGTCGCTGGCGATCGCCGCCAGCGCCACCGGCACGAGGAAGCTCGCCGCCACCACCAGCGAACACAACCCGGACAGCAGCGGAAAGGCCAGCAACGCCTTGTCCGACCGCAGCACCGCGGCACTCGCCTTCATCAGTCCCCAACTGCGCGCGAACTTGCCGGCCATGCGATTCCCCCCATCGATCCGTGAATACCGGGCGCCTTTCTAGCACCCGCTCCGCGGTAACGACAGTGTCCGACGCATTTGCGACGCCCTGCAGGAGCGCGCCCTGTGCGCGACCGCGATGCAGCGCGGGACCGGCTGCACGGTCGCGCACAGGGTGCGCTCCTACGGGCGTCTGGCCGATCCAGGAATTGCCTGCGGCGTCACCAGTTCCAGCGGTTCGCGGTCGTGCGGAAAGTCGGCCCACAACTGCGCCATACTGCGCCCGTCCAGCGGATGGCGCAGGTCAGGCGCGATGTCGGCCAGGGGTTTGAGCACGAAGGCGTGGCGCAGTTCCTGGCGCGGGATCTGCAGGTGCCCGGGACCGTCGAGCACGCGCTGGTCGTAGAGCACGATGTCCACGTCCAGTGTGCGGTCCGAATAGCGGGGCACGTCGCGGCGGCGGCCGTGGCGGTCTTCCAGCGCATGCAGCCAGTCGTTCAGCGCTTCGGGTTCCAGCTCGGTCTCCAGCGCCACCGCGAGGTTGATGAAATCGCTGCCCTCGAACCCGACCGCGCGGCTGCGGTAGGCCGGCGACACGTCGATCGCGCCGAAGCGCGCACGCAGCTCGTCCAGCGCCGCGCGCAGGTGGCGCTCCGGTTCGAGGTTGGAGCCCAGGCTCAGATAGGCGCGTCCCATCGCTCAGGCCCCGGCCAGCGCGCGGGCACGCACGGGCGATGCCAGCACCGTGCGCACGTCCTGGCCGGAGGGGTGCTGGTAGAGCGCCAGGCCGAACTCGGGCAGCAGCGCGAACAGGTGCTCGAAGATGTCCGCCTGGATGCCTTCGTACTCGGCCCATGCCGTCGTGGCGGTGAAGCAGTACAGCTCCAGCGGGATGCCCTGCGCGCCGCTGTCGAGCTGACGCACCATGCAGCTCAGGCCATGGTGGATGCGCGGATGGGTGTCCAGATAGGCCTGCACGTAGGCACGGAAGGTGCCCAGGTTGGTCAGCCGGCGACGGTTGGCCGGCAGCGCGGCGGCCTCGCCCAGCGCCTGGTTCCACTGCGCCACATCACGCGACTTCGCCGGCAGGTAATCGGCCAGAAGGCGCAGCCGGGCCAGCCGCGCGAGCTGCGCCTCGTCCAGGAAATGCACGCTCGCCGCGTCGATGTGCAGCGCGCGCTTGATCCGCCGTCCGCCGGTCTCCTGCATCCCGCGCCAGTTCTTGTAGGGCTCGGACATCAGCCGCCAGCTCGGGATGCTGGTGACGGTGTTGTCCCAGTTGCGCACCTTGATCGTGTGCAGGGCGATGTCGATGACGTCGCCATCGGCATGGAGCTGTGGCATCTCGATCCAGTCGCCTACCCGCAGCAGGTCGTTGGACGACAGCTGCACCCCGGCGACGAAGCCCAGGATGGTGTCCTTGAAGATCAGCATCAGCACCGCGGACATCGCGCCCAGGCCCGACAGCAGCAGGCCCACCTGCTTGCCGGTCACCGCCGCGATCACCACCAGCGCGCCGACCAGGCACAGGCCCAGCTTGGTCAGCTGCACCGCGCCCTTGATCGAGCGTTGCTGCCCGGCGGGCGTCTGCCGGTAAACGTCCTCGGCGGCCGACAGCGCGGCGTTGAGCGCCATCACCACGCACAGCACCACCAGCGCCAGCATGGCCTTGGCCACCGCGGCCTCGGCCGCGTCGGGTACACCGGGTACCAGCGCGATGCCATAGGAAAGCGCGAGCGGCGGCACCAGCCGTGCCAGCCAGCGAAAGGCACCGTGCTGCAGCAGCGCATCGTCCCAATGCCACGCGGTGCGCCTGGCCAGGCCGCGCACCAGCCGCAGCAGCAGGCGCCGGCACAGCTCGCCGGCCAGCCACGCCAGCAACAGCACGGCCAGCACGCCCAGCAGGGTGCGCATCCAGGGACGGTCGATCAGTTCGGACAGGGAAGGCATGCGGTCTCCTTTCGGGGCCGGTCGCGCGCGGCAAGCCACGCCGTGGCGGACGGCGCCAGCGCGGGCGCCGCCGGTGGGTTTACTGCGGGCGGATGCCGCGCTCGATGCGCACGCCGACCGATTTCGCGCCGCGCACGGCGCCGGGCTTGGACAGTTTCAGGCGCACCCAGGCCACGCCGAATTCATCGCGGATGATCGCCGCGCAACGCTCGGCCAGCGTCTCGACCAGGCCGAAGCTGGAGCTGCCGACGTAATCGATCAGCCGCTTGGAGACGTCCTTGTAGTTGAGCGTGTGCGCGATGTCGTCGCTGGCGGCCGGCACGGTGTTGTCGAACGCCATCTCGATGTCGAACGCGAGCGTCTGGCGCACGCGCCGCTCCCAGTCGTAGATGCCGATCACCGCGTCGATGCGCAGGTCTTCGATGAAAACGATATCCATCGCGTCAGTTTAGGACATGTGGCCAGGCGACCCGCGCGCGACCCGCGGTACCGCCGTCGCGGGAGGCCGCGCATGGCGGTCGCGCACGGGTGCGCTCCTACACCGGTTGCAGGCTTTCGAGGTCCCAGCGGGGCGATACGCGCACGGCTTCGTCCTGGCCCTGGCCGGCGGCCAGCCGGATCGCCCCGGCCAGCGCGATCATGGCGCCGTTGTCGGTGCAGAACTGCAGCCGCGGGAAGTAGGTCCGGAAACCGTCCTTTTCGCCGGCGGCCGCCAGCGTCTCGCGCAGGCGCTTGTTGGCGCCGACGCCGCCGGCGATCACCAGCCGATGGGTACCGGTGGCCTCCAGCGCGCGACGGCACTTGATCACCAGCGTGTCCACGATGGCTTCCTCGAAGCCGCGGGCCACGTCGGCGCGAGTCTGTTCGGACTGGTCGGACTGCTTCCAGGCCAGCAGCACCTGGGTCTTCAGGCCCGAGAAGCTGAAATCCAGCCCGGGCCGGTCGGTCATCGGGCGGGAGAAGCGGAACACGCCCGGCCGCCCCTGCTCGGCCAGCTTCGCCAGCGCCGGGCCGCCCGGGTACGGCAGGCCCATCAGCTTGGCGGTCTTGTCGAACGCTTCGCCGGCGGCATCGTCTAGCGTGTCGCCAAGCAGGCGGTACTGCCCGATCGCGCGCACCTCGACCAGCATCGAATGGCCGCCGGACACCAGCAGCGCCACGAACGGCGGCGCGGGGGGATCGGGCTCCAGCAGCGGCGCCAGCAGGTGGCCTTCCATGTGGTGCACGCCGATCGCCGGCACGTCCAGCGCCCAGGCCATCGCCCGCGCCGCCGCCGCGCCAACCAGCAGCGCGCCGACCAGCCCGGGCCCGGCGGTGTAGGCCACGCCGCCGAGGTCGGCCGGGGTCATCCCCGCCTGCGCGAGCGCCTCGCGCACCAGCGGCAGCAGCTTGCGCACGTGGTCGCGGCTGGCCAGTTCGGGGACCACGCCGCCGTAGTCCGCGTGCAGCTTGATCTGGCTGTACAGCGTGTGCGCCAGCAGGCCCTCGCCCGGCGCCCCGGGCGTCCAGCGCAGCAGCGCCACGCCGGTCTCGTCGCAGGAGGTTTCCACGCCGAGAACGGGCTTGACAGGCGGGTTTGAAATTTCTTTTTTGTCCACGCTATAATTCGCGGCTCGCCCTATTCCACAGGCGCGCCAGGTTGGCGGGCCAGTTTACCACTCGGAGTTTTCATGCCCAGCGTCAAAGTCCGCGAGAACGAGCCGTTCGAGCTTGCCCTGCGCCGCTTCAAGCGTACCTGCGAAAAGGCCGGCGTCCTCGCCGAAACCCGCAAGCGCGAGTTCTACGAGAAGCCGACCCAGGAGCGCAAGCGCAAGCGTGCCGCCGCGGTGAAGCGCCACCTGCGCCGCCTCTCGCGCGACGTTTCGCGCAAGACCCGGATGTATTGATTCCCGCTGCCGCTGCGTAGCGCGCGGCACGGTGGCAAGACATCCCGAGGCCGGTGTTGCCCATAGGCGACACCGGCCTTTCGCGTTTCCGGAGACAAGCCCATGAGCCTCAAGCAGCGCATCACCGACGACATGAAGGCCGCCATGCGCGGCGGCGAGAAGGATCGGCTGGCCGTGATCCGCCTGATCCTGGCCGCGATCAAGCAGCGCGAGGTGGACGAGCGCATCGAGCTGGACGAGACGCAGACGCTTGCCGTGCTGGAGAAGATGCTCAAGCAGCGGCGCGACTCGATCGTGCAGTACGATGCCGCCGGTCGCGTGGACCTGGCTGACGTCGAGCGCGCCGAGATGGTGGTGATCGAGGCCTATCTGCCGGCCAAGCTCTCCGAGGCCGAGGTCGACGCCCTTATCGACACCGCCATCACGCAGACCGGCGCCAGCTCGCCGCGCGACATGGGCAAGGTGGTCGGCGTGGTCAAGCAGCAGGCCGCCGGGCGCGCCGACATGGCGCAGGTGTCCGCGCGGATCAAGGCGCGGCTAGGCGGCTGAGCCGCCCTTCCTCTCCCCTCCGGGGAGAGGATTGAGGTGAGGGGCCGGGGCTCGCAGGAAACCCAGCCAAAGCCGCGCTCCGACCTGCTCCGCCGCGAGAGTGGCCCCTCACCCCAGCCCTCTCCCCGGAGGGAGAGGGAGCAAGATCGCAGCCCCCGAGAGGAGAGGAAGCAAGTTCGCGTCACGCCCCGCACAGCGAGCTGATGCGCACCCTTCACGCCCCATCGCCTACAACAGCGCGGCGTCGCCTGATCGGAGGCCCCCGCCTCCGGCCGCGCGGCGAGGGAGAAGCCGCATGCTCAAGTGGGCCATCATCTTCGCCATCATCTCGCTGATCGCCGGCTGGCTCGGTTTCGGCGGGATCTCCGGCATCGCGGCGACGATCGCCAAGGTGCTGTTCGTGATCTTCGTGATCCTGTTCATCATCGCCCTGCTGGCGGTGATCGGAGTGTTCCACATCCTGTAGCGCACGCAGGGTGGCCTCGGGCCCACCGGCGCCGCGACGCGGGTGGTGGGCCAGCCCGCCCTGCCGTCGCCTACATGGCGTCGCAGGCGCCCCGCAGCGCGCGCGCAAGCCCTAGACTAGGCCGTCTATGCGCGGCCGTATTCCTGACAGTTTCATCGACGAGCTGCTTGCCCGCGTCGACATCGTCGACGTGATCGAGCGGCGCGTGCCGTTGAAGAAAGCCGGGCGCGAATGGACCGCCTGTTGTCCGTTCCACAACGAGCGCTCGCCCTCGTTCTACGTCAGTCCGGCCAAGCAGTTCTTCCACTGCTTCGGCTGCGGCGCGCACGGCAGCGCGGTGAAGTTCCTGATGGACTACGAGCGGCTGGAGTTCCCGGACGCCGTGGAGGAGCTGGCCCAGGCCGTCGGCCTGACCGTGCCGCGCGAGGGCGGGCGCGAGGCGGCGCCGCGCGAGGACAAGACCGACCTCTACGGGCTGCTCGACAGCGCCGCGCGCTGGTACGAGGGCGAGCTGCCCAGGAACGCCGAAGCGCAGGCCTACTGCCGCAGGCGCGGACTGGACGCCGAAACCATCGCGCGCTTCCGCCTCGGCTGGGCGCCGGCCGGCTACGACGGCCTGATCAAGGCGCTCGGCGGCAATGACCGGCGCATGCAACTGCTGACCGAAGCGGGCATGGTCGCCACCGGCGAGCGCGGCCATCGCTACGACCGCTTCCGCGAGCGGCTGATGTTTCCGATCCTCGACCGCCGCGGCCGCGTGATCGCCTTCGGCGGACGCATTATTTCCAGCGCGCCTCCCGCGCGCGAAGATCAAGAAGCGGGCATCCATGCCCGCACTTCTCAACAGAGCACGGGCCCGAAGTACCTCAACTCGCCCGAGACGCCGCTGTTCCACAAGGGCCGCGAGCTGTTCGCGCTGTGGCAGGTCAAGCAGGCCAACAGCCAGCTCGCGCGGATCGTGGTGGTCGAGGGCTACATGGACGTGATCGCGCTGCATCAGGCGGGCCTGCCGATCGCGGTGGCCACGCTGGGCACCGCGACCACGCCCGAGCACACCGAGGTGCTGTTCCGTGCCGCGCCCGACGTGGTGTTCTGCTTCGACGGCGACCGCGCCGGCCGCGCCGCCGCCTGGAAGGCGCTCGACGCCGCGCTGCCGCGGCTGCGCGACGGCCGCCAGGCGTACTTCCTGTTCCTGCCCGACGGCGAGGATCCGGATTCGCTGGTGCGCAAGGAAGGCAAGGAAGGCTTCGAGAAGCGCCTGAAGGAGGCCACGCCGCTGTCGGACTACTTCTTCGGCGAACTCTCGCACGACGTCGACACCGCCAGCCTCGACGGCCGCGCGCGGCTGGCCGAGCGCGCGCGGCCGCTGATCGCCAAACTCCCCGACGGCGCCTTCCGCGACCTGATGGCGCAGGAGCTGGAAAAGCGCACCGGCGCCCGCGCCAACGTCCCGGCCGAGCCGGCCGCGCGCCGCGCGGTGCAGCGTCCGGTGGCCGTGCAGCGCTCGCTGGTGCGCAGCGCCATTGCGCTGCTGCTGGCGCAGCCGGGGCTGGCCGACCTGGTCGAGGCGCCCTACCGGTTCCTGCGCCTGGACAAGCCGGGCGTGGGGCTGCTGGCCGAGTTGATCGACCTGTGCCGCGCGCGGCCAGGCATCAACCCGGCGATGCTGGTCGAACACTTCGCCGAGCGGCCCGAGTACCTCTCGCTGCAGAAGCTGATGGCCGCGATGGTGGTGGGCGAGCCGGAAACCCAGCGCGAGGAATTTCTCGGCGCGTTGGCGCGCATGGACGAACAGGCCACCACGCTTCGCCGCGAGGCACTCACCGCCCGGCATCGCGACGGCACGCTGACCAGCGCGGAGAAGGCCGAACTACGCGAACTGCTGGCGGCCCGCCGCCCGGCCCGGACGCAGGGCTGATCGATGCCGTTCGTCTGCCGGCGCGTGCGCCAGGTCCATTGCGCACGCGCGCCTGCCGGGAGCACTGATGCCGCTGCTTGAACGGCTGATCCTGCTGTTTGCCGACAGCGGCTACCTCGCGGTGTTCGGCGCGTTGCTGCTGTGCGGCGCCGGCGCGCCGTTGCCCGAAGACATCACGCTGGTCGCCGGCGGCGTGATCGCCGGCCTGGGCTTTGCCAACGTGCACGTGATGGCGCTGGTCTCGCTGGTCGGCGTGCTGGCCGGCGACGCGGCGATGTTCCTGCTCGGCCACCGGCATGGCGCGCGCATCATGCAGTGGCCGCTGGTGGCGCGCCTGCTCACGCCCGAGCGCTACTGCAGGGTGCAGGAAAAATTCGCCCGCTACGGCAACCGGTTGCTGTTCCTCGCGCGCTTCCTGCCCGGCATGCGCACGGCGGTGTACGTGACTGCGGGCGCCACGCACCGCGTCTCGTTCCTGCGCTTCTTCCTGCTCGACGGGCTGGCCGCGCTGATCAGCGTGCCGGTGTGGGTCTACCTCGGTTACTTCGGCGCCAACAACCGGGAGTGGCTGACCACGTGGATCGGGCGCGGGCAGCACGGCATCTGGATCGTCGCCGCGGTGCTGGTGGTTGCCGGACCGGTGCTGTGGTGGCGCCATCGTCGTCGGATGCAGTGCGGCAGGGGCGACTGACGCACCCCCGCTACACTCCGCAGCTGTGCTCGTTTCCGCTGCCGCACCCCATGCCACCTCTTCCGCTGCGCCGCCTGCTGCCCGACGGTTTCACCCTAGCCCTGCTCGCCGCTGTCGCGCTGGCCACGGTGCTGCCGTGCCGAGGCGAGGCGGCCGTGTGGCTGGACAACACCACCGACGCCGCAATCATGCTGCTGTTCTTCCTGCACGGCGCGAAGCTTTCGCGCGAGGCCATCGTGCGCGGCGTGACGCACTGGCGGCTGCACCTGGCGGTGTTCGCCAGCACCTTCGTGCTGTTTCCGCTGCTGGGCTGGCTGCTCGGTCCACTGTCACGCGCGCTGCTGCCCCCGCCGCTGGCGCTGGGCATGCTGTTCGTCTGCACGCTGCCGTCCACGGTGCAGTCCTCGATCGCGTTCACTTCGATCGCCGGCGGCAACGTGCCGGCCGCGGTGGTGAGCGCGTCGCTGTCGAGCCTGATCGGAATCGTGCTGACGCCGCTGCTGGTCGAGCTGTTGCTGGCCACGCACGGCGGACACGCGCCCGGCGCCGCAGGCGTGTGGGGGATCGTCAAGCTGTTGCTGCTGCCGTTCGCCGTTGGCCATCTGCTGCGGCCGTGGATCGGGGGCTGGGTCGACCGGCATCGGCCGCTGCTGGGCTTCACCGACCGCGGCACGATCCTGCTGGTGGTCTACGCCGCGTTTGGCGAGGCGGTGGTCGAGGGCCTGTGGCGTGCCACCGCACCGCTGGCCCTGCTGGCCACGCTCGGCATCGGCGCGCTGTTGCTGGCGCTGGCACTGCTTTGCACCGGCATGGCCGGGCGGCTGTTCGGCTTCGCCCGCGCCGACCGCATCACGCTGGTGTTCTGCGGCTCCAAGAAGAGCCTGGCCAGCGGCGTGCCAATGGCGAAGGTCCTGTTCGCCTCACAGGCCGGCGGGCTGGGCGCCTTGCTGCTGCCGTTGATGATTTTCCACCAGGTGCAGTTGATGGTTTGTGCGATGCTGGCGCGGCGGTATGCCGCTCGCACGGTGACGGGGCACCCATCCCCACCCGGACCCTCCCCTTGAAGGGAAGGGCCTGAAGGCGCGATGCCCCGATTTTCGCGCTTTCCTTCAAGCTCAGGGCCGGGGTGGGGATGGGTTTTCATCACCGCAGCAGATCACTGCACCTTGACCGCCACGTCGTCCACCACGAACGAGGTCTGCAGGCTGCCGTCCTCGACACCGTAGAAGTTCACCTGCACCGTCTGGCCCTTGTAGCCGTTCAGGCTGAGGGTGTGGTGCTGGTAACCGCCGGCGGCGTCCTTGTTGGAGTAGGTGGCCAGCGTGATGTACTTGCCGGTGGAGGTGATCACCTGCACCTGCAGCGTGTCGTAGGCGTTGCCGGTGCCTTCGGCGCTGTCGATGTGCAGGTAGAAGTCCAGCGTGGCGCTGCTCACGGTCGAGGGGATGCTTACCTGCTGCCGCACGTAGTCGGTGTGGCTGCTGCCGTAGCCGTCCAGCCACGCCTTCCAGCTGCCCGCGTGGGCTGCCTCGCTGCTGTCGCTGGTGATCACGCCGCTGGTCTGCGTCCAGGCGGTGACGCCGCTCTCGAAGCCGCCGTTGCTCAGCAACTGGCTGCTACCGCCGCCGCTCCCATTGGCGACGCTGAAGCCCACGCCGGTGCTGCTGCCGACGTTGCCGGCCGCGTCGTAGGCCCTGGCGACGAGCGTATGCGAGCCGTCGGCGAGCGTGGTGGAGTCGAGGCTGGCCTGGTAGGGCGAGCTGCTGTCGGTGGCCTTGAGCGCGCCGTCGACGTAGAACTCCACCCGACTGACGCCGACGTTGTCGCTGGCCGTCGCGGCGAGCGTGATCGTACCGGCGCTGCCGCTTTCCGAGGCACTGACCGTCGGCGGCGTGGTATCGCCGCTACCCCCGCCGCTGCCCTGGCTCACCCAGACCGGCGCGGACCACAATCGGTTGCCGTCGGCCTGCGTGATCTTGGCGTAGTAGAAGTGCTCGCCCGCGGTCGGCGTGATCGTGGTGGTCGCGGTTTCGGACAACGACGTCACGGTGCCGTTGCTGCCAGGCACGCCCTGGAACACCTGCACGCGCTGCACGCTGTCGCCGGACGTGCTGGCGTAGTTGACGGTGAGCGTGAGCGGGCCTGAGTTGCTGAAGCGCTCGCCCATGACGTGCCCGTTGGCGGTGAGCACGATCTGGTCGCTCTTGTCCTCGGTCGCGAACACGCGGCGCGCGCGCAGCGCGTCGAGGAAGCTGGCCAGGCTGAGCGCGGTGCCACTGGGGATCAGCACGCCGGTGCGGTTGGTGTAGCTCGCGCCCCAGTTGGCGCAGTGGTTGTCCTGGTCCGAGCTGGGCGCCACGTGGTAACCGCGCTCGAGGATGGTGTTGAAGGCGGTCTCGTAGTTCGGCCGCGAGGTTTCGGTCTCGCTGGTGTTGGCCGAGAAGGCCGAGCTGTTGAGCACCTCGGCCAGCACCATCACCGCGTCGCCGTCGGCGGTGTAGCCGAAGTTGGTGCCGTTGACCACGAACTGGCCGCTGGACGCGGGATGGTTGAACTGCCCGATCCAGCCGTGCTGGCGCATCAGCGTGTACAGCGACGCGTAGTCGCCCTTGGCGATGTAGTAGTCGCCGATCACCTGGCCGGCACTGTTCTTCTCCCACTCGATCAGGCCGTCGGCGTTGATGATGTTCATGTGGCCGCCATTGCTGATCACGCCCCACTCCTGGCCGTACACGGCGAGGAAGTTCGGGTGCGCGGCACGGAACGCGGAGGCCGCCTGCAGGCCGGAGGCAAACAGGTTTTTCGCGGTGGCCGGATCGGCCGAGGTGTTGGTGCCGGTGGAACCGTCGAACATGTGGTTGTGTTCGGAAGTCATGAGCATGTCCAGCCCGCGGTTCATCGCGTACTGGTAGGCGTCGGCCGGACCGTAGGCGCTGCTCTGCGGCGCCTGCTCGCTGTCGCAGGTGCCCAGGTCGCCACCGCCGTCGCTGTGGTTGGTCTGGCTGTGCAGGTTGCCGTAGTAGATCGTGTAGGGCAGCGAGCCGGCACTCACCGATTGCGCCTGCAGCGTGTCGCCATGGCGCGGCAGCGCGCGGAAGGCCGGCACGCGTGCGGGCGCCACGTTACCGACCTGGATGTCGTAGCGCTGTTCCTCGATGCGCCCGGGCGCGCGATCGACGGCCAGGGCCAGCGCGTGGCCAGGCAGGCCGGTACCCAGCTGGCGGATGTTGGCCTCGTCCAGCGCGATCGCGCGCAGGCGCACCGTGTAGTAGCCGGCCGGCAGGGCTTCGCCGTGGCTGTCCTTGCCGTCCCAGCGCAGGCGGGCCGTGGCAGTGCGTGCGTGCAGCGTGCTGTGTCCTTCCCACGCGCGCAGCACACGACCGTCGCGGTCGAGCAGCGCGACCTCCCAGGCGACCGGCGTGCCGGGCGCAGCGCCCGGATAGGCGAAGTGCAGCGCCACGGGCCGTCCGGCGGTCGCCTGGAACGGCACCTGTAGCGACGCCTCGAATTCCTGGTGGTCGGGCAGCGCCGTGGCGGCCCACACGGCCGGCAGGCCGCAGCATCCCAGGCCCGCGAACATCAGTGCGCGAGCCATCAAGAACCTTGCATGCATATGAACCCCTACACGTTGGCAAGGATTCCCCCGACAGGTTTTATAGACCTCGGCCGATGGCGGCGGTATCGCCAAAATTCGTAGGAAAAATTCCCGGATGCTCAGAGCCAGCGGCCGTAGCGCCGGATATACACGCGCTTCACCAGCTGCGTCAGCGCGGCGTAGCAGAGCAGCGTCAACGCCAGCCAGCCGAAGTAGGCCATCGGCAAGCCGGTCATCCCAAGCTTGGCGCCCAGCGGGCTGTAGGGAACGACCAGCCCGATCGCGCCGATCGCGAGCGTCAGCGCAAGCACGGGCGCGGCGGCGATGCTCTGCAGGAAGGGGATCCGCCGCGTGCGGATCATGTGCACGATCAGCGTCTGCGAGAGCAGTCCCTCGACGAACCAGCCGGACTGGAACAGCGCCTGGTGCGCCACGTCGTCTGCGCCGAACAGGTGCCACAACAGCCAGAACGTGGTGAGGTCGAAGATCGAGCTGACCGGCCCCACCCAGGCCATGAAGCGGCCGATGTCGCTGGCATCCCACTGCCGCGGGGACCTCAGGTAATCCTCGTCCATGCGATCGAAAGGAATCGCCAGCTGGGAGATGTCATAGAGCAGGTTCTGCACCAGCAGCTGCAGCGGCAGCATTGGCAGGAACGGCAGGAAGGCGCTGGCCACCAGCACGCTGAACACGTTGCCGAAGTTCGAGCTGGCGGTCATCTTGATGTACTTCATGACGTTGCCGAAGGTGACGCGGCCTTCGATCACGCCCTCCTCCAGCACCATCAGGTTCTTCTCCAGCAGGATGATGTCGGCCGATTCCTTGGCGATGTCGGTGGCGCTGTCCACCGAGATGCCCACGTCGGCCTCGCGCAGGGCGGGCGCGTCGTTGATGCCGTCGCCCAGGAAGCCCACGGTGTGGCCCTGGCGCTGCAGTGACCTGACCACGCGCGCCTTCTGCAGCGGCGACATCTTGGCGAACACGGTGGTGCGCGCGACCAGCGCATCGAGCGCCGGCTCGTCCAGCGGCTCGATGTCGCGGCCCTGCGCGGAGTGCGCCACCTGGAGGCCGACCTCGCGGCAGATCTTGCGCGTCACCGCCTCGTTGTCGCCGGTGATCACCTTCACCGCCACGCCGTGCTCGCGCAAGGCAGCGATCGCGGTGGCGGCCGAATCCTTCGGCGGATCGAGGAAGGCCAGGCAGCCGATGGCGGTCAGGCCCGCCTCGTCGGCCAGGCCATAGGCGCGCCCGCTCGGGTGCTGCCGGCTGATCGCCACCACCAGCACGCGCAGGCCGTCCTCGTTGAGCCGGCGGGTCATGGCGCGGATCTCCGCGCGTCGCGCGTCGTCCAGCGTGGTGTCGATGCCGTCCAGCCGCGCCGCCGTGCAGATGGCGAGCATCTCCTCGACCGCGCCCTTGCACACCAGCAGGTGCTGGCCATCGTCGCCGGCGAGCACCACCGACATGCGGCGGCGCTGGAAATCGAAGGGAATTTCGTCGACCAGCCGGAAGCGCGCGGCCATCGGCTCCAGATCGCGGTGCGTGAGCACCGCCTTGTCCATCAGGTTCTTCAGCCCGGTCTGGAAACGGCTGTTGAGGTAGCCGAATTCGAGCGCCTCGTCGGACGCCTCGCCATCGAGGTCCAGGTGGCGCTCGAGCACGATCCGGTCGAGCGTCAGCGTGCCGGTCTTGTCGGTGCACAGCACGTCCATCGCGCCGAAGTTCTGGATGGCGTTGAGGCGCTTGACCACCACCTTGCGCCGGGACATCGCCATGGCGCCCTTGCCCAGGTTCGCGGTAACGATCAGCGGCAGCATCTCCGGCGTGAGGCCCACCGCCACCGAGAGCGCGAACAGGAAGGCCTGCAGCCAGTCGTGCTTGTCCAGCCCGTTGATGACGAACACCACCGGCACCATCACCGCCATGAAGCGGATCAGCAGCCAGCTGACCGAGCGCACGCCGCGGTCGAAGCTGGTCTGCACACGCTGGCCCGAGAGCGTGTGCGCCAGGGAACCGAGATAGCTGCGCGAGCCGGTCGCCACCACCACCGCGGTCGCGGTGCCGCTGACCACGTTGGTGCCCATGTAGCAGACGCTGGGCAGGTCCAGTGGATTGGCATGGCCCTCGACCAGGTCGCGCGCCATCGGCGCGGCCTTCTCCACCGGCAGCGATTCGCCGGTCAGGATCGCCTGGCTGATGAACAGGTCCTTGGCCGAAAGCAGGCGCAGGTCCGCGGGCACCATGTCGCCGGCGGCCAGGTGCACGATGTCGCCCGCCACCAGTTCGCCCACCGGCACCTCGATGCGCTCGCTGTGGCCGTCGGCCGCACGGCGGGTCACGCTGGCGGTGTTGCGCACCATCGCCTTGAGCTGCTCGGCGGCCCGCGAGGAACGGTATTCCTGGGTGAAGCTGAGCAGCACGCTGATGCCGACCATCACGGCGATGATCAGCGGCCCGGTGAGGTCCTGGCGGTCGGTCGCCAGCTGCACGATCGCCAGCAACACCAGCACCGCGATGAACGGGTTGCGGCAGGCGCGCAGCAGCTGGCGCGACCAGTGCGGCGGCTTCTCGTGCGAGACCTCGTTGGGGCCGTCGCGGTGCAGGCGTGCGGCGATGCGCTCGGCATCCAGGCCTGCGGTGCCGGTGTCGAGACCGGCCAGCAGTTCGTCGTTGCGCAGCCGCGCGTAGCCGGCCGCCACCACGCGCGCCGGCGCCGCGCTCCTGCCGGTCGCCCGGGCCGCGGCGGTCTGGAGAGTCTGCCTGATCATCTGTGCGCTTCCGTCTGTCGCTTCATCGGCCGGCGCTCGCCTTCGACCAGGCGCGACACCGGCTACCGCAGGACCGGCCGCCTGGACGGCCGGATCGGACGCGCTGCTGGCGGAGGCCAGCCCTTGCACGGCGGGCGCAGGTTCATCCGTTCACCACGCGCGGCAGCGGCGCGTGCTGCGTCACCACGACCGGGCGGGACCGCCCGGGCGCGCCGGCATCGCCCAGCGGCGCGGGCACGGTGACGCTGTAGACCGGTCGCGCGGCGCGACGACCCACGCCAACGCAGCGCCACAGGCGCAGCAACGAAAATTCGCGAAGGAGGTTCATGACCCATCTCCTCGTAACGATGCCCATGGCAACGCCGGGAGTGGGCCGGGCGTTCCTAGTCGAGGAAAGCGCCGGCCGACCGCAGGCGGTCGCCGCAGGCGTTCAGCTTGTGATGCGACGCCGGCACCCGATGCAAGCGGATGTCGACGTTGCGACTAGGGTAGACGTCCATATGCCTTGGAAGGTCTTGGGGAATGCCGCAGCGCCTGGCGCGCCGGAGGGCGCGCGCATTCTGGTGCGCGCACGCACGCCTGTCAATCGGGAAACCGCCCGTGCCCTGCCATCCTTCCCATGGCCGTACAGCCAGCGATCAGGCATGCTGCGCACCCCTCTTTCGCCGGACGGGCCAGTGACGGCAACGGCTTCCCCTTCGTTCGAGCATCTGCGCGAACTTGCGCACGCCGCGCTGCGCCAGCGCGATTTCCCCGGCACCTGCGCGCTCGCCGCGCACATGCTCAAGCTGCAGCCCGGGAGCGCCGAGGCCCATTACCTGGCCGGCGTCGGCGCGCTGGAACTGCACCGGACCAGCGTCGCACTGGAGCATCTGCACCGCGCCGCCAGCACCGAGCCGCGGCGGGCCGAATACGCAGTGCAGTTCGCGCGCGCACTGGTGCGCGGCCACCGCCACGGCGACGCGCTGCAGGTGGCCCTTGCCGCCAGTGCGCTGGCGCCCGGCGAACCGCTGCTGCTCGATGCGCTCGGCACCGTGTTCACCCAGTGCCAGGCGCACGAGCGCGCGGCCAACCTGTATCGCCGCGCCGCGGCACTGTTACCGGACAACCCGGTGTGCCGGTTCAACCTCGCCATGTCGCTGGTGTACGCCGGCCGCGCCGACGAGGCCGAGCGCGAACTCGACGCATGCCTCGCGCTGGCGCCCCTGCACTGGGTCGCCCATGGCGTCCTGTCGCGCCTGCGGCGCCAGGAAGCCGGACGCAACCATCTCGATCGGCTCGCCGCGCTGCTGGCGAGCCACGTCGCCGAACCCACGGCCGCGTACCAGCTCAACATGGCGCTGGGCAAGGAGCACGAGGACCTGGGCAACCCTGCGCTGGCATTCGAACACTTCCGCCGCGGCAAGCAGGCCGCCCGCGCGAGGCGCGCCTATGCGCCTGCGCAGGACGCGGCGCTCGTCAACTCCCTCATCGGTGCCTTCCCTGCGCCACCGCCTTCCACCGGCGGCTGCGCGAGCGACGAGCCGATCTTCGTGATGGGCATGCCACGCAGCGGCACCACGCTGGTCGAGCGCATCATCGCCAGCCATCCGCAAGTGCATGCCGCCGGCGAACTGGAAAACTTCAGCGTCTGGCTGCGGCGCCTGGCCGGCGGCACCTCGCCCCTTCCGCTGGATCCTGACGTGGTGGCGCGGGCATCCGGGCTGGACTGGAGCCAGCTGGGCGAGCTTTACCTCGCCAGCACGCGCCCCGCGACGACTTTCAAGCCGCGTTTCGTCGACAAGTTCCCGCACAACTTCCTGTACGCCGGGTTCATCGCCAGGGCGCTGCCGAACGCGAAGCTGATCTGCCTTCGCCGCCATCCGCTGGACACCTGCCTGGGCAATTTCCGCGAGCCGTTCGCCGAGGGTTCGTTCTTCCACGGCTATGCGTTCGACCTGCTCGACATCGGCCGTTACTACGTGCAGTTCGATCGGCTGATGGCGCACTGGCGGCGCGTGCTGCCCGGACGCGTCCTGGAAATCGACTACGAAGCGCTGGTCGAGGCGCCCGAAGCGACCACGCGGCGGCTGCTTGCGCACTGCGAGCTGCCCTGGAACGACGCCTGCCTGCACTTCGAGCGCAACCGCGCCGCCAGCTCGACCGCCAGCGCGCTGCAGGTGCGCGATCCCATCCACAAGGCCGGCGTGGGCCGCTGGAAGCGCTACGCGAGCGAACTTGCCGACCTGCGCGAGTTGCTGCGGGCGGCCGGCATCGAGGCCGTTGGGTGAAGGCGGGCGTCAGGGCCCGACCGGAGCCGCCAGCGGAAGCGCCACGGCGGCGGTCGACTGCAACACCAGCCCCGACCGCTGCGGCGGCGCCATCCAGTGGTCGGCGAGCAGGAAGGCGAAGAGCGCCATCAGGTACACGATCGAGTACTTGAACACGCGCATGGCGAAGAACTCGTCCGGCGGGTTGAGCAGGCGGATCGCGTAATAGAGGAACCCGCCGCCGAGCACCAGCGCGCCGCCGAGGTACACCCCGCCGCTGAACCCCGTCAGCGCCGGCAGCAGGGTCACCAGCACCAGCAGGACGGTATAGAACAGCACCTGCCAGCGGGTGTAGTTCACGCCGTGGGTCACCGGCAACATCGGGATCTGCGCGCGCGCGTAGTCGTCGCGGCGGAAGATCGCGAGCGCCCAGAAGTGCGGTGGCGTCCACACGAAGATGATCAGGCACAGTTGCAGCGCGAACGCATGCAGTTGCCCGGTCACCGCGGTCCAGCCCAGCACCGGCGGGATCGCCCCGGCGAGGCCGCCGATCACGATGTTCTGCGGCGTGGCGCGCTTGAGGTACGCGGTATAGACCAGGGCGTAGCCGATCAGTCCGCCAAAGGTCAGCCACGCGGTCAGCGGGTTGACCAGCAGCGCCAGCACCAGCATCGAGGCGATGCCCAGCAGCACCGCGAAGACCAGCACCTGCCGCGGCTTGAGCTGGCCGGTGGCGAGCGGGCGGCGCTGGGTGCGCGCCATCAGCTTGTCGATGCGTTCGTCGATCAGGTGGTTGAACGCGGCGGCCGATCCCGAGGCCATCCAGATACCCAGCGTGCCGAACACCAGCGCACGCCACGGCGGGATCCCGGGCACGGCCAGGAACATGCCGATGACGGCGCAGAACACCAGCAACGCGACGACGCGTGGCTTGGTCAGTTGGAAGTACTGGGGCAGGTGCAGGGTCACTTGGAAACTTCGCGGGAATGAGTGTGCCTGGCGGCTACGGCGTGTGCTGGGCAAGCTCGCCCACGGCCGTGTCGGCGTAGTCGGCAAACTCCGAATAGGTCAGCCGGTGGTCCCCGTCCAGGTCGAACGTGTCGAAGCGCGAACGCAGGGCCGGCAGGTTCTTGAGCTCCGAACGGCTCAGCCGCAGGTCCTTGTCGTGATCGAGGCTGAGGAACAGGTCGGTGAGCTGCTGCGGCGACAGGGTCGGGCGGGCGTCGTCGCGGCGCTTGAGCTGTTGCTGGACCGAGAGCATGTCCTGGCCGCTGGTCTGGTTCTGGCTGTGCCGTTCCAGTGCACCGACGCTGACGCCTTTCTGCGCTTTTTCCTGCGCGACCGCGGTGCCGGCGGCGAGCGAAGCCACGGCGGCGAGCGCACAACCGAACGAACGGACCGAAGATTTCGCCATGCTCCGACTCCCTGGGTTCAATGTGGGTGGGACGATCCGACAACGACGATCCGCTGGGTCCGCGCCAGCGCGGCCAGCAGGGTGAACAGCAGCAAAGCCGCCACGCCGTTGTGCAAGGTCGCCACCGGCAAGGGTAGCCCGAAATGTACGTTGCTGATGCCGAGCAGCACCTGTGCCACAAGCACCACGCCGATCGCCGCGCCGGCCAGGCGCAGGCCGCGCCTGGCTACGCGGTGGCCGAGCCACATCAGGTAGACGAACACCACCAGCGCGCCAAAGCGGTGCGCGATCTGGATCGCGCTGCGTGCGGCCATGTCCAGGATGCCGCCCTCGTAGTTCACGCCGATGCCGCGCCAAAGCACGAAACCTTCCTTGAAGTCGGTCGGCGGCATCCACTGGCCGAGGCACTTGGGGAAGGCGCCCGGCCCGGTGCCGCAGGCAAGTGCGGCGTAGTTGGAGGAGGTCCAGCCGCCCAGCGCGATCTGGCAGACCAGCAGCACGATGCCGAGCACGATCCACCGGCGCAGCGGCGCGTGGCGCTCGTCCGGGGCGCCGACGCCGGCCAGGCGCAGTGCCGCATAGGCCAGCAGCGCGAACGTCGTGATGCCGCCGAGCAGATGGCCCATCACCACGATCGGCTTGAGCAACAGGGTCACCGTCCACATGCCGAGCATGGCCTGGAAGATGATCACCGCGAGCGCGAGCACGGCGATGCGCCACGCGCCGGGACTGCGCAGGCGGATCGCGGTAGCCAGCGGCAGCGCGATTGCCACCACCGCCAGCAGCGACGACCAGGCGTGCTCGCCGCGCATGTACAGGGTGACGCCAGCGGCCGCGAAGACCGCGCCCAGGATCACCGCCCCACGCGCCCAGCGCGGGCGCCAGGCTGCCAGCAGGGCCAGCACCAGCACCAGCACGCCGAGCGTGCCGGCCAGGAAGCGGTGCACCTGTTCGCGCCAGGCCTTGGTCGCCTCGTAGGGGCGGTCCGGGAAGGCCGCGTCGGCACGCGCCACCGCCTGCTCGTGGTGCGGCCAGGTCACCTGGCCGTAGCAGGTCGGCCAGTCCGGGCACGACAGGCCCGCGTTGGACAGGCGCACGAAGGCACCGAACATCACCACGCCGAAGGCGAACACCGCCGCACACAACGCAAGCCAGCGCATGATCCGCCGCGTCCTGGCCGATGCTTCTCCATCCGCGCGCCGCATGCGGCCGCCGTCCCCACCGTTCATTTGATCACCTTGTGCATGTCACGCAGCAGCCCGGTACCGTCGAAGCCCGCCGGGTAGTACGCCAGCGCCGTGCCGTTGGACTCGACCAGCAGCGCGCTCACGCTGTCGGACGCCTGCGGCCGGAACGCATCGAGCTTGCCGCCCGCGTCGCGACCGAGCGTCCAGAACGACTTCATCGCGTCCAGCCGGCCCGCATCGGCCGGCGGTTCGCCCACGTAAAGCAGGCGCAGGCGCTTCTGGTTGCGGTTGAGCGTGACCCAGGCCTTGGCCATGCCCGTCAGCGTCTCGAAGCATCGCGCGGCACAGTCCGGGCCCGCCAGCGCGACCAGCGTCATGCGCGGCTCTTCGGGGTCACGCCAGGCGTAGTCGTGGCCGTCGGCGAGGGTGACGCGCAGGTGCTCGTCGACGAAATTGCGCTGCGGCTGGATCGGCTGGCCGTAGCCCTTGCCGCTGGGCTGCCAGCCGGTGAAGGTCAGCACGCCGGCGGCGATGATCGGCAGCGCGAAGACCGCCATGATCGCCAGCAGCTTCAGGCGGCTGGCCTTGAGCGAGGGAGGCGTGGGTGTGCTCATCGGTTATCCGTGCGTCGGGGGCGGCGCTTGCGGTGCAGGACCAGGAAGATCGCCACGACCGCGACCGCAAAGCTGAACCACTGGAAGGCGTAGGCCCGGTGCCGCGCGGGCGGCATCGAGGAGAAGTCGAACGCGTGCTCGCGCTGGTAGATCGCGGAGGGGTCCGCGTCGAGCGCGAGTATCCGCGGATACAACGGGCGGCCGAGGTCCTTTGCCACCTGGCCAAGGTCGAGGTAGATGCTGGTCTTGGGCCAGCGCGACTGGCTGGCCAGCGCATCGCCGCCCAGCTCCAGGCCGACGCCCGGCGGCGGCAGGTAGAGCCCGTGCAGGTCGACCTCCCCAGCCGGCAACGGCGGCATGTCTTTGCCGGGGCCGGGCAGGAAGCCGAGGTCTACCAGCAACAGGCGCGGATCGCCGGGCAGCGCCAGCGGCGCGTAGACCTCCACGCCGCCGCGCGCGTCGTGGTGCGGGTTGTCCAGCAGGTAGATGCGGTCCGCCAGCCAGCTGCCGTGCACCGCCACCCGTGGAAAGGCATCCGCAGGCGGCGCCGCCGCCACCTGGCCAAAAGGCACCGGCGGCGCCGAGGCCGCGGCGGCATAACGCCGCACCAGGCTGTCCTTGTAGGCCGCCCGGTCCAGCTGCCACACGCCGAGGCGCACGAACAGCGCCACGGCAGCCACGGTCAGCAGCACGCTCCACCAGGCTGGCCTGCGCCAACGTGTCACGCGGAGGCACCGTCAGCGGTGGCTATACTGCCGGCTCGCAAGTTGATCGGACCGCTCACGTGGAAACCATCTACAAAGTCGCGCTGGTGATCATGTTCCTGGTCGTGGTGTTCAACCTCGGCCAGGCGCTGTACTACATGATGACCGACAAGGACGGCAGCAAACGCACCGCCTGGGCGCTGACCCGGCGCATCGGCCTGTCGATCGTGCTGATCGCCATGATCATGCTGGGCATCTGGATGGGCTGGCTGCAGCCCCACGGCGTCGGCCGCTAATTGTAGCGGTCCCGCGCGAGCGAAGCCCGCAAGCGCGACATTTAGCGCACGCATCGCCCGTATAGAACCCACTTGTGGGCGGTGGTTTGGCCGGAACGCGGAAAAGCATCGCCTGCAAGGGCACTCCCAAAAAAAAGCCCGCCGATCGGCGGGCTTTTCCTTTGTGCGGCTGTCGTCTCAGAGAATGTAGACGAACATGAAAAGACCCAGCCACACCACGTCGACGAAATGCCAGTACCAGGCCACCGCCTCGAAACCGAAGTGGTGCTCGGGGCTGAAGTGGCCCTTGAGCACGCGCAGCCAGATGATCGCCAGCATGATCGTGCCCAGCGTCACGTGCAGGCCGTGGAAGCCGGTCAGCATGAAGAAGGTCGAGCCGTACACGCCCGTGTGCAGCGTGAGGTTGAGCTCCTTGTAGGCCTCCATGTACTCGTGCGCCTGGGCATACACGAAGGTCGCGCCCAGCAGCACGGTCAGGCCCAGGAACACCAGGATCCTGCCGCGGTGGCCGGCCTTCAGCGCGTGGTGCGCGATGGTCACGGTGACGCTCGAGGTGAGCAGGATCAGGGTATTGAGCAGCGGCAGGCCCCAGGGCGCCACCGTCTGGAAATCACCGCCGATGTTGCCCGGCCCGTTGCCGCCGCCGGCACCCCAGGCTGCGGCGTAATCGCTCCACAGGAACTGGTGGGTCAGCACGCCGTGGCCTTCGCCGCCCAGCCAGGGCACGGAGAACATGCGGGTGTAGAAAAGCGCGCCGAAGAACGCGGCGAAGAACATCACCTCGGAGAAGATGAACCACATCATGCCCATGCGGAACGAGCGGTCCACCTGGGCGTCGTACTTGCCGGAGAGCGACTCGTGGATCACCGAGCGGAACCAGCCGAAGAACATCAGCAGGATGCCGATGAAGCCGATCGTGATGACCGTCTTGCCGAAGCCCGCCTCGCCCGGGGGCGCGTTCAGCCAGTGCGCGGCACCAAACACCGTGAGGAACATGACCACCGCGGCCACGATCGGCCATTGGCTTTTGGCCGGTACGAAATACGCTTGCTGCTGACCCATGAGTGATCCCCGTGGATATCTCTTTGTTTGCTTCCATCCCCGCCATGTCGCGCGGGGAACTGCTTGCCGGGCCGCCGCGGCGGACCCGGGGAATACCTGACGCTAGCCGATCTTCACCATACTGAGGATCGAAAGCAGGAACAGCACCACCGCGATCGTCCCGGTGATCCAGAGGGTGCGCCGTACACCCTTCCGGCGTGCCAGCTCCCCATCGTTGCCCTGCCCGTTCATCGCCCGGCGCCCATCCGGCGCACCGGCCAGGGCCGGCGCGCCCGTTGCATCAATCATCCACGTGGCCGTGGGCCAGTTCGTCGTCGTGGATCACCGGCGGCAGCGCGAAGGTGTGGTGGGGCGCCGGCGATGGCACCGTCCACTCCAGGCCGCGTGCGCCTTCCCATACGCGGTCCGCCGCCTTCTTCTTGGAGAAGAACGCGCAATGCACGATCACGCCCAGGAAGATCAGCTGCGAGGCGCCGAACAGGAAGCCGCCGATCGAGCTGATCATGTTGAAGTCGGCGAACGCCACGTTGTAGTCCGGGATACGGCGCGGCATGCCCGCCAGGCCCAGGAAGTGCTGCGGGAAGAACAGCACGTTGACGAACACCACCGAGCACCAGAAGTGCACCTTGCCCCAGAACTCGCTGTACATGCGGCCGGTCCACTTGGGCAGCCAGTAGTACGTGGCGGCCATGATGGCGAACGCCGCGCCGGTCACCAGCACGTAGTGGAAGTGCGCCACCACGAAGTAGGTGTCGTGGTACTGGAAGTCGGCCGGGACGAGCGCCAGCATCAGGCCGGAGAAGCCGCCGATCGTGAACAGGATGATGAACGCGATCGCGAACAGCATCGGTGTCTCGAACGTCAGCGAGCCGCCCCACATCGTGCTCACCCAATTGAACACCTTGATGCCGGTCGGCACCGAGATGAGCATGGTGGCGTACATGAAGAAGATCTCGGCGCCCAGCGGCAGGCCGACCGCGAACATGTGGTGCGCCCAGACGATGAAGGACAGGAACGCGATCGCCGCGATCGCGAACACCATCGCCTTGTAGCCGAAGATCGGCTTGCGCGAGAACGTCGGCACGATCTCCGAGATGATCCCGAACGCCGGCAGGATCATGATGTACACCTCGGGGTGACCGAAGAACCAGAACACGTGCTGGTACAGCACCGGATCGCCGCCGCCGGCGGCGTTGAAGAAGCTGGTGCCGAAATACTTGTCGGTCAGCAGCATGGTCACCGCGCCGGCCAGCACCGGCATCACGGCGATCAGCAGGAACGCGGTGATCAGCCAGCTCCACACGAACACCGGCATCTTGAGCAGGTCCATGCCCGGTGCGCGCATGTTGAGGATGGTCGCGATGATGTTGATCGCGCCCATGATGGAGCTGATACCCATCAGGTGGATGGCGAACACCACGTAGGCGACTGAATCGCTCTGTAGCGACAGCGGCGGATACATGGTCCAGCCGCCGGCCGGGCCGCCGCCAGGCATGAACAGCGTGGACAGCATCAGCGCGAAGGCGAACGGCAGGATCCAGAACGAGAGGTTGTTCATGCGCGGCAGCGCCATGTCCGGCGCGCCGACCATCAACGGGATCATCCAGTTACCCAGGCCCACGAAGGCCGGCATGATCGCGCCGAAGATCATCACCAGCGCATGCATGGTGGTCATCTCGTTGAAGAAGTACGGCTGCACCAGCTGCATGCCGGGCTTGAACAGCTCCGCGCGGATCACCATCGCGAAGCTGCCGCCGATGAAGAACATCAGCAGAGAGAAGACCAGGTACAGCGTGCCGATGTCCTTGTGGTTCGTTGACATGAACCAGCGCGTGAAGAAATTCGACGGCGCGCCGTGGTGGTCGTCGTGGTGATCGTGGGTGGCTGCGTGGGCCATGGCCTTGCACCTCTACCTAATGCGAATACTTGAAAAGCGGATGGGCTGTAGGGACTTCAGCCCTGCTTGCCCGGCGTCTTGGCTGCCGGGGCGGCCGTGGTCGAAGCGGATGCCGGCGCGGCGGCGGTCGACGCCGGCGCGGGCGCCGCCGGGGTGGCAGGCGTGGCCGGCGGCGCCTTGCCGGCCGCCTCCTGCTGCGCCAGCCACTGGGCGAACTCGGCCTTGGAGACCGCCTTCACCACGATCGGCATGAAGCCGTGGTCCTGGCCGCAGAGTTCCGCGCACTGGCCGCGGTAGGTGCCCGGCACCTTGATGTTGGTCCAGGCAGCGTTGACGATGCCCGGGATCGCGTCGATCTTCCAGCCCAGCGCCGGCACCCACCAGGAGTGGATCACGTCGCCGGCGGTGATCACGAAGCGGATCTTGGTGTCGACCGGCACCACCAGCGGCTTGTCGACGTTGAGCAGATAGGTGTTCTCTTCACCGACCTTGACCGACTTCGGATCCAGCCCCGAATCGAGCTGGCGGGTCTCGTTGCTCTGCTCGTCCAGCTTGGACATGAAGCCGACGCCGTCGATCGCCTTGCCCTGGTAGTCGACGTAGTCGTAGCGCCACTTCCACTGGTAGCCGGTGACCTTGACGGTCATCTGCGAGCCGGTGGTGTCGGCGAAGGACACCAGGCCGCCGGTGGACATCCAGGCCAGCACGATCAGGATGATCACCGGGATGGTGGTCCAGACCACTTCGAGCATGGTGTTGTGCGACCACTTCTCGGCGACCGCCCCGCGCGATTTGCGGAAGCGGAACATCGCGATGAACATCGCGCCGAACACGAGTACGCCGATCACGGTGCACACGCCGAGCGCGACGTTGTTGAGGAAGTAGGCCTCGGGCGACCACTCGCTGACGCCGCGCGTCATGTTGAGCTGGCCCGGCTGGGGGTTGGCCCATGCCGCGCCGCTGAACAGCGCAAGGGCCGCTGCCGCCGCCCATGCCTTGATCCTGATGCCGCCAGATGTCATGTCCTGCACCTTTGTTGTAGCTACCTGCGCTGCTGGCCTTGCATGTCCGCCAGCAGCACCTTGAGTTTCCTCGACAGCTCGAGGCGCTCCTCTTCGGCGAGGAACGCCCCGATCTCCAGCTCGCGCCCGTGCGACCCCAGCAGCAGACGTCCGTGCCCGTTGCCGGGCGCCAGCCGCACGCGCACCCAGTAGGACTGGAAGCACGCGCGGCGTCGCCCGGGCAGCGAGCACACCTCCAGCGACGATTCGTCGAGGCGGATGCGTTCGCTGCGGTCGCCCGCGCGCCAGGCCTGCCGCAGGGCAAGGGCCATCGCGCAGGACTCGATCAGGGCAAACAGCGGAGCGAACACATTCCCCTGCCACGCACCCAACCCGGCCGTCGTCAGCGCCAGGGCCGCCAGCACCATGATCAGTCGACGCAGTCCGCGTCGGCTGAGTGCGCGATTGGGCCGGAGCCACATCGTCACGCACGGCAGGCCGGCGCCAGCTGGTCGAAGCACGATCATGGGAATCCGGCGTGCCTGGAACCGGGGAATGATAGGCCGCTGAATCGCCGCGAGGCAAGAATGTCGCACCCCTCTGACCTGGATCATGGGGCGGCAAACCGCGAACCGGACGCTTGAAACGCGCCGTTGGGCGCGTGCCTGCACGTGCTGCGCAGTCCCTGTGGCGTGCGCCCTTCGCTCACGGCACGTGCCAGGGAGCGGCCGATGCGCCCGCGCACGGATGCGTCCGCCCGCGTGCGGGGCGTACAATCGCGTGCTTCGCCGCCGCCCCGGGCGGCCATCAGCCGCAGATCCCCCACGTGACGCAACCTATCCTGAGCCCCGAAATTCCCGCGGTCGCCGACCCTGCGCGCGCCCGCATCACCGCCGCCTGGCTGCGCGACGAAACCGAGGCGGTGCTCGACCTGCTCGACCAGGCCGACCTGCCGCCGGAGGAGCGCGAGGCGGTGGTCGACCGCGCGGCCGCGCTGGTCACCCGCGTACGGGCAAGGGCCAAGGACCAGAGCATGGTCGAGGCGTTCATGCGCCAGTACGACCTGTCCAGCGAGGAGGGCGTGCTGCTGATGTGCGTGGCCGAGGCGCTGCTGCGCATTCCTGACCAGGGCACCGCCGACAAGCTGATCCGCGACAAGCTCGGCGACGCCGACTGGCGCAAGCACCTGGGCCAGAGCGAATCGGCGCTGGTCAACGCCTCGACCTGGGGCCTGCTGCTGACCGGCCGCCTGGTCAACTTGGCCGATACCACCCGCAACGATTTCACCGGCTCGCTGCGCCGGCTGGTCGCGCGCCTGGGCGAGCCGGCCATCCGCGCCGCCGTGCGCCAGGCGATGCGCCTGATGGGCCACCAGTTCGTGATGGGCCGTACCATCGACGAAGCGCTGGACCGTGCAAAAAAGAAAGAGAACGCGGCCTACCGCTACTCGTTCGACATGCTCGGCGAGGCCGCGCTGACCGCCGCCGACGCCGAGCGCTACCAGCAGGCCTACCGCGACGCGATCGCCGCCATTGGCCGCCGTGGCCCGTTCGCCAACCACACCGACGCACCGTCGATCTCGGTCAAGCTCTCGGCGCTCTACCCGCGCTATGAACCAGGCCAGCGCGAGCGTGCGCGCAGGGCGCTGGTGGCACGGCTGCTCGAGCTTTCGCAACTGTCGATGAAGGCCGGCATCGCGCTGTCGGTCGATGCCGAAGAGGCCGATCGCCTGGAGCTCTCCCTCGACATCATTGGCGAAGTGTTCGCGCATCCCTCGCTGGCGGGCTGGAACGGCCTCGGCATCGTGGTGCAGGCCTACTCCAAGCGCACCCCGTTCGTGATCGACTGGCTGGTCGAGATGGCGCTCGCGCACGGCCGACGCTGGTACGTGCGCCTGGTCAAGGGCGCCTACTGGGACGCCGAGGTCAAGCGCGCGCAGGAAGGCGGCCTGGCCGGCTATCCGGTGTACACGCGCAAGCCCAATACCGACGTGTCCTACATCGCCTGTGCGCGGCGCCTGTTCAACGCCGGCCCGACCCTGATCTACCCGCAGTTCGCCACGCACAACGCGCACACGATCGCCGCGGTCCACCACCTGTCGCAGGGCCGGCCGTTCGAATACCAGCGCCTGCACGGCATGGGCGCGGACCTGTACGCCGAAGTGATCGGGCCGAACGGGCTCGGCGCGCCGTGCCGCGTCTATGCGCCGGTCGGCACGCACGAGGACCTGCTGCCCTACCTGGTGCGCCGCCTGCTGGAGAACGGCGCCAATACCAGTTTCGTCAACCGCGTGGTGGACGAAGACGTGCCGGCGCGCGAGCTGGTCGCCGATCCGTGCCAGACGGTGCGCGCGTTCGAGTCGATCCCGCACCCCCGCATCCCGCTGCCGGCCAACCTCTACGGTGAACTACGGAAGAATTCCATGGGCGTGAACTTTGCGAACGACAACGAACTGAAGGCGCTGGCCGACGAAGCCAACGCCCACCAGGGTCCGTGGACCGCAGGTCCCCTCGTGCCCGGCGCCACCAGCCAGGGCCCGACCGTCGAGGTCACCGACCCGTCCGACCGCCGCCGCAAGCTCGGCACGTACGTCGCCGCCGACGAGGCCACCGTGCAGCAGGCGCTGGCCAACGCGCACGCCGCACAGGACCGCTGGAGCAACTTCCCGGTCGCCAACCGCGCGGCCATGCTCGAGTACGCCGCCGAGCAGCTGGAGGCGCGCCGTGGCGAATTCATTGCCCTGTGCGTCCGCGAGGCCGGCAAGAGCCTGCCCGACGCGATCGCCGAGATCCGCGAGGCGGCCGACTTCCTGCGCTACTACGCGACCATGGCGCGCCGCCTGTTCGGCGAGCCGATTGCCCTGCCCGGCCCGACCGGCGAGAGCAACCAGCTGTTCCTGGAGGGCCGCGGCGTGTTCGTCGGCATCAGCCCGTGGAACTTCCCGCTGGCGATCTTCATCGGCCAGGTCAGCGCCGCGCTGGCCGCCGGCAACACGGTGATCGCCAAGCCGGCCGAGCAGACCAGCCTGATCGGCTACGTCGCCACCCAGCTGCTGCACGATGCCGGCATCCCGAAGGACGTGCTGCAGTTCGTCCCGGGCGACGGCCCGACCGTCGGCGCCGCGCTGACCCGCGACCCGCGCGTGGCCGGCGTGGTGTTCACCGGCTCGACCGAAACCGCCTGGGCGATCAACCGCGCGCTGGCCGCACGCAAGGCGCAGATCGCCATCCTGATCGCCGAAACCGGCGGCCAGAACGCGATGATCGCCGACTCCTCGGCGCTGCCGGAGCAGATCGTCAAGGACGTGATGGCCTCGGCCTTCCAGTCGGCCGGCCAGCGCTGCTCGGCCGCGCGCGTGCTGTACGTGCAGGAGGACATCGCCGACAAGGTGATCACCATGCTCACCGGCGCGATGGCCGAGCTGAAGGTCGGCGACCCCGGCCTGCTTTCCACCGACGTCGGCCCGGTGATCGACGAGGACGCCAAGGCGATCCTGGTCGCCCATGCCGAGCGCATGGACAAGGAAGCGAAGAAAATCGCCGAGGCGCCGATGGACCCGGCCGCGACCGCGCACGGCACCTTCTTCGCGCCGCGTGCCTACGAGATCCCCACGCTGTCGATCCTCGAGCGCGAAATCTTCGGGCCGGTGCTGCACGTGCTGCGCTGGAAGGCCAGCGAGCTGCCGCAGGTGATCGAGAAGATCAACGAAACCGGCTACGGCCTGACCCTGGGCGTGCACAGCCGCATCGACGCGACCATCGACTACATCGCCCGCCACACCCGCGTGGGCAACTGCTACGTCAACCGCAACCAGATCGGCGCGGTGGTCGGCGTGCAGCCCTTCGGCGGCGAGGGCCTTTCCGGCACCGGCCCCAAGGCCGGCGGCCCGCACTACCTGTTGCGCTTCGCCAGCGAACGCACGCTCACCATCAACACCACCGCCGCCGGCGGCAACGCTTCACTGCTGACCATCGGCGAGTAGGAAGGCGGCAAGCCACCGATCGCTCCCTCACCCCTCCCCGGGGGTGTGGGCCGCGTCCGGCCTCGGACCGACCAGACGCGGCCGGCGTGGGGCGAGGATCGGCGTGATCCACTGCTGGTCGATCTGCGTAGCGCGCGCATTGGCGCTATGCCACAAGCCGACGAAGAAACCGACCACGCTTGGTCCGGCGTACTCCGGGGCCAAGTCGCCAGGCGGACTGCGGGTGTCGCGCGGGGGGCTCGGGCCCCTCACTCCGGCCCTATCCCGCGGAGAGGCAACAGAGCCCTCATGCCGCAGCGCTTGACGCAACGTCGTGCAACCATGTGCCTGATCTCCATCAGGCGCACGCCATGGTCGATACCGTCGAGCTGACCACTACCCTGCACCGCCTGCGCGCCGCGCAGGCGCGTGATCCGCTGCCGTCCTGGCCAGTGCGCGCCGATCGGCTGCAACGCCTCGCGCGCATGCTGTGCCAGCAGCGTGCGGCGTTCGCCGAAGCGATCGACGCCGATTTCGGCCAGCGTCCGGTCGAGGAAACCGAGCTGCTGGAGCTGTTCCCCTCGCTGTCGGCGGTCCGCCACGCGCTTCGCCACGGCAAGCGCTGGATGCGTCCACGGCGCGCGCCGACGTCGCTGGCTTTCCTGCCCGGGCACAGCCGCCTGCTGCCGCAACCGCGCGGTGTGGTCGGCATCCTCGTGCCGTGGAATTACCCGCTGTTCCTGGCGGTGGGCCCGCTGGTGGACGCGCTGGTCGCGGGCAACCGCGCCATGGTCAAGATGAGCGAGTTCACGCCACGCTTTTCGGCCCTGTTCGCCGAGCAGGTGGCGGCGTACTTCGCCGACGACGAGGTCGTCGTGGTCACCGGCGACGCGGCAGTGGCGCAGGCCTTCTCAGGCTTGGCTTTCGACCATCTGCTGTTCACCGGCTCGACCGCCGTCGGACACCACGTGATGCGGGCCGCCTCGGCCCATCTGACGCCGGTGACGCTGGAGCTCGGCGGCAAGTCGCCGGCGATCATCGGTCCGGGCGCCGACATGGCACAGGCAGTCGAACGCATCCTGGTAGGCAAGCTGGTCAATGCCGGTCAGACCTGCATCGCGCCGGATTACGTGCTGCTGCCGCGCACGCGCGTGGACGAGTTCGTTGCCGCCGCACGCGCCGCGACGGCGCGGCTGTACCCCGACCTGGCGCGTAACCGGCAGTACACCAGCCTCATCTCCGATCGCCATTTCGAACGCATGGCGGCGCTCCGCAACGAAGCGGCCGATGCCGGCGCGCGCATCGAGCCGCTGGACGAGGCGCCGGCGGACCCCGCACGTCGACTGTTCCCGCCGCAACTGCTGCTCGACGTGCCCGACGATGCAAGGGTCATGCGCGAGGAAATTTTCGGCCCGTTGTTGCCGCTGGTCGCCTGCGATTCGGTTGCGCAGGCGATCGACTACGTCAACGCCCGTCCGCACCCGCTGGCGCTGTATCTGTTCGAGCGCGACCGCCCGACCATCGATGCGGTGCTCGCCCGCACACAGGCCGGCGGCATCACCCTCAACGACACGCTCTACCACATTGCCCAACACGGCCTGCCGTTCGGCGGCGTCGGCGCCTCCGGCATGGGCGGTTACCACGGCAAGGCCGGTTTCGAGACGTTTTCGCATCTCAAGCCGGTATTCGCGCAGTCACGCTGGAACGGCGCGGGCCTGCTGCGGCCGCCCTACGGGCCGCGTTTCCGGCGCCTGCTGGAACTGCTGCTGCGACACGGCTGACTTCGCGCAGGAGCCCGCTTGCGGGCGCTGCTCTTTTTCCGGTCGGCCGAGGGCATCGCCGGCAAGCGGGCTGCTACATGCACGTACTGCTTACGGCGTGGCAATGACACTGCATGGAAGCATCGCTTCGCAGGAGTCGCCATGGCCAACCCGAACCTTCCCAACGACGAGCACACCCCCGCGCCCGCCGGCGTCAATGCCGGGCCGCAGAGCGGCGCGGGCGGGGCCGGGGGCGAACCCGAAGGCGCGCGGCTGGAGGCCAAGGCGGACGAGGAAGCCCAAGATCGTCCAACGCAGGACAAACACGGCCGACGTCCGGAACACAGCTCGGACAAGGCGCAAGCCGGTTACCGCGCCCGCCCCGCCGGACAGAGCGGCGTGGGCGAACAGGACGACCGTGCGTCGACCCTCCGCGAACCACAGGGCGAGGGCAACTACGTCGCCACCGACCGCGGCGAGAAGCCGCTGCGCAATGGTTGAGCGGCCCGGCGTCGATCGCAAGGCATAAAAAAAACCTCCCCGCTCGCGCGGGGAGGTTTTCATCGCACAACCGATCAGAACTTGTACTGCGCCGACAAGCTCAGCAGGTTGCCGTAGTCGTCGAAGTTGCCGGTCACGGTGTCACCGGTACCGCTGGTGGCGTTGACGTGGGCCTGGTTGACGAAGATGTGCGCGTACGAGGCGTTGATCTCGAAGTGCTCGCTGGCCTTGTAGCCGATGCCCACCGCGGCGAACTTGCGGGTCGAGTCGGGCACGCGCGGGGTGCGGGTGGCGTTGTAGGTCGGCGTGGTGTCGACCGAGATGCCCGCGCGCAGGGTCAGCTTGTCGTTGACGTAGTAGTCGCCGCCGATCGCCGCGTACCAGGTGTTGCGCCAGTTGTAGGTCTCCACGCTGTCCGGCTGGGTGTTGCCGTAAGTCACGCGCAGTTCCTTGAACACGTCCCACTTGGTCCAGGCCAGATCGACGCCGAGGCCGAACTTCTCGCCCTGGTGCCAGTAGCTGGCGATGGCAGTGGCCGGGGTGGTGAAGTCGGCCCTGCCGGTGGTGTGCTCGAACGGCGGCAGCGAGGCAGCCAGCTGCGGGTTGGACAGCAGCAGCTCGTAACCCGGGGTACGGGTGAAGTTGCCGGTGCCTTCCAGCGTGTGGTCGATCTTGGAGCGGTAGCTGAGCGATAGCTTGTCGTTCGGCGTCAGCTTCCAGTAGGCGGCCAGCTGCCAGCCGTAGGCGGTGTCGTCGCCCTTGATGCGGGCATAGCCATCGACACCCACCGGCGTGGCGGCGGCGACACCGGCGGCGGCGGCCTGGCCCTGGGCCACGGCGGCCTGGATCATGGCGGCAGCCTGCGCCGGCGGGATCAGGCCAGCCGCAGCGGCGGCCTGGATCTGCGCCACGCCGGCGGCGGTCTGCGCCTGGATGCCCTGCTGCACGCTCAGGCCGATCGCGTTGTAGTTGATCGCCGAGGTCAGCTCGGCCGAGGTCTTCTGCGCGATCACGCTGGCGCCCAGCGCGAAGTTGTCGGTCACGTCGAACGAGCCGGACAGGGTCGCGTCGGTCGACTGGAACTTCGACTTCAGGCCGTTGTAGCGGCCGACCCAGTTGTTGTCGTATTCGGTCTGGAAGCCGAACGGCACCGACAGGCCGAAGCCCAGATGCACACGGTCGGAAACCTTGGTGGCGAAGAACAGCGCCGGGACAGGCAAGGTGGTACCGGCGTCGCCGCCGTTGCCGCCGCTGATCGGACGACCCAGCGCGTCGGTCGCGCTGCCGGAGAACTTGGCGCTGAAGTTGATCGCGGTGACGTCGGCCTGGAAATACGTGCCGTCCAGGTCGGTCATCGCGGCCGGGTTGTTGACCACCACCGAGGCGTCACCGCCGGCAGTCGCCGAGCCCGCATAAGCGCGGCCCATGCCCTTGGCACTGTTTTCCTTCAGCTGGAAGGCACTGGCATCGGCGGCCTGCGGCAGCACCAGCGCACCGGCGACGGCAAGGCTCAGCGCGGCCAGCGCCAAAGGCCGGGCACGGCCCGGGATGGAACGAAAAGACATAGGCATCGCTTGCTCCTGCTTATCTTAAGACGCGGCTCGGGGTGGCAACGGAGACCGCCACGGCTGTTTTCATACGCGCGTTTGAGGCCCCCGCGCGACACTCTGCCCAGCCACCCGGGGCCTTGCAAGTGCGACCGCAGCATTTGCGCCGCGCGCTGCTAACCTGCGCGTCTCCCGCCCCACGCCACCGCCGTCGGAGTCGTCCCATGCACTGTTTCGTCTATGCCAGCCAGCGCAAATCCGATACCTACGTGTGGCTCGCCGCGCGCGACGAATTCGGTGCGATCCCGGAGTCGCTGTCGATGCTGCTCGGCGACCTGCGCTTCGTGCTCGAAGTGCAGCTGGACGAGCAGCGCCGCCTGCCGCACGAAGACACCGAAGTCGTGCTCGAACACCTGCGCAGTCAGGGCTGGCACCTGCAGCTGCCACCGCAGGAGACGCTCGCGGTGGCCAACCAGATGCAGCGCAGCATGCCGGACGATCGCGACGAGTGATTTGTGGTGCCGGGGTTAACGTGGCGTTACCGTCTGCGGCGCCCACGCTTCCTATACTCGCGCCATGAACGAGCCCCGATCGCGCCACCGCCCGCCGCCCCTGCTCAAGGGAGCGGCCTGGTTCCTGCCTGGATGGATCGCCGTGGCGATCGCCGCACTCGGCGCGCACCCGCTGGCGCTCATCCCGCTGCTCGCGGCCAACGCGCTGACGATGGCCGCGGTATGCCATGCGATCGGCTTCGATCCCGAGCCGCGCTTCGGCCGCACGGTGCTGCGCCGGGGCGCGGCGCATCTGGTGATGTTCACCGGTTACGTGGCACTGGTGTTCCTGCTGATCGCCTGGCCGATGCTCGAACTGCGCCAGCAGCCGACGCTGGGCGCCGTGCTGCTGCTGGCCGCCGCGCTGGTGGTGGCGCTGGTGTCGCTCTGGCGCGTGTGGCCGGCGTTCGGCCTGGTGTTCGTCTGGGACGACGCCTACCCGGCGCAGAGCGACGGCTCGTGGATCTTCACCGCGACCGCGCGCAGCCTGGCGTTCGGTCGCCACCTGGCGCGCGAGGAGCGCTTCTTCAGCCATTTCCTGCCGGCGGCCTTCGCGCTGCTGGTGCTGGCCTACGGCGCCATTGCACTGACCGGCCTGTACGGCGTGCTCCCGTCGGAACTGCGCACCGCGGCGCTGGCGGTCTACGGGCTGGCAGTGCTGCCGCTGGGCTGCCTGGTCATCGCCAACCGCACCCTGCGCGCGCTGCTGTGCGAGCGCACGCGGCCACGCCGCCGCGCCGAGGATGCACCGCTGCCGTCCGGCTTTCCCGCGCCACCGGGGCCGCGCCCGGTTGCGCTGAGCGAGGAAGAGCGCACCGCTGGCGCGCCCGAGCAGGGGCCCGCGCTGCTTGCGGCCGCACGCGACGGCGACATCGAGCGCGCGCTCGCCCTGCTCGAAGCAGGCGCCGACCCGGACGCGGCACCTGCGCCGGGCGAGCGCGACCAGCGCCCGGTCCTCACCCTGGCCGCCCTGCTGCCGGATACGCGCCTGCTGCGCGCACTGATCGCCAAGGGCGCCGACGTCAACCGTGCCAGCGGCGGCCTCACCGCGCTGCTCGCGGCCACCCGCGACAGCTGGCATGGCCGCGCCGAAGCGGTGATGACCCTGCTCGCCAACGGCGCCAGCCCGCTGGCCACCGACGGCGAGGGCAACACCGCGCTGCACGGCGCGGCACTGAGCGAGGAACCGATCGTCGCGGCGATGCTGCTTGATGCCGCCGCACCGGTGAACGCGCTCAACAAGGCCGGCGTCAGCCCGCTCGCCGCCGCCTGCCATGCGGCCAACTGGCCACTCGCCAAATACCTGCTCGAACACGGTGCCAAGCCGGCGCCCGCCGAGGGCGAACCGGCGCTGGTCGCCGCCGCCGGCATCGCCGACGACGACCCGGCGGGCGTCAAGCTGCTGCTCAAGCACCGCGCGAACGTCAATGCCACCGACGCGCACCACCGCAGCGCCTTGATGGCCGCCGCCACCGAAGGTCACCTGCAGATCGCCCGCGCCCTGCTCGCCGCCGGCGCCGACCCCAACCTGGCCGATCGCCATGGCAGCACCGCGCTGATGGAGGCCGCTCGCTGCGGTGCCAGCGAGCTGGTGCAGGTGCTGGCGGACGCGCACGCGGACGCCCGCGCCCGCGACAGCCACGAACGCGATGCGCTCACCCTCGCCTGCCAGTCGCCCCACGCGCAGGCCGGTACCGTGCGAGCCCTGCTGGCGCTCGGCGCCGAGCCCAAGCGCCCCGGCAGCGATGGCCGCAGCGCACTGGACCATGCCGCGGCCGCCGGTCGCTGGGACCTGGTCGCCCTGCTCGATCCCGAATCGCCGCTCCCCGCCAGCCTGGGTGGCGACGCGCCGGAAGAGGACGACACCCCGGCGCGATTGCTCGAAGCCCTGCGCCTGGGACAGTGGGCGGTGATCGCCACGTTTGCCGAACGCGCACGGCAGTGGCCGCAGGCGCAGCTTGCGCAGCTCTTCCTGGACCTGTCCGCGCCCGGCCTGGGCCCGGCGCGGCGCTGGCTGCTCGAGCACGGGCTCCCCGCCGAAGCGCGTCTGCCCACGGCGTCCACAGACGCCGACCAGGCGTCGCACGCGCTCGGCCGGCGCCTGTTCGATGCGCTGCTGGCGCAACTGCCCGCGTCCACCGAAGCGGTCGACGACCTCCTCAAGGCCGGCGCCACGCCCGCTGGCACCGGCCTGCTCGCGCAGGCGCTGGGCGCTTCGGGCGAGAGCGTCCAGGGCGCGGCCCTGCCGCTCAAGCTGCTCGATGCCGGCGCCGATGCGTTCGGTTGCGACGCGCGGGGACGCACGCCGCTGCACCTGGCGACGATCCACCGCCACGGGGCACTGCTGGAAGCCCTGCTGGCGCGAGGCTGCGATCCCAACGCGCGCGACGGCGCCGGGCGCACGCCGCTGTTCGCCGCGATCGAGCACGGCGAGGGCGGGCTCGGACTGGTGCGCGCGCTGATCGCCCACGGCGCGGACGCCGAGGCCACCGACGCCAACGGCGAGACCCCGCTCGGCCTGGCCCTGGAGCACGATGCCATCCAGCACTGGCTGGACTGGGGCGACTGGGCGCGTCCGCGTCGCACGCTGACCGCCGCGGATCTGCCGGCGGCCACCCGCGCGGGCGGGCTGACCGCCGTCGAACGCCTGCTGGAACTCGGCTTCGATGTCGACACGCGGGACGCGCAGGGCGCCACCGCACTGCTGCACGCCTGCGGCGCTGGCCATCGCGAGATCGCACAACGCCTGCTCGACGCCGGCGCGGACGCCACGCTGGCCGCCGGTACGGGCGTCACGCCGCTCGCCGCGGCCGTGGGCGCGCGCCGCGATGCGCTGGTCGGCCTGCTGCTCGACCACGGCGTGGCCGTGGACCAGCGGCTGCCGGGCGAGACCACCGCGCTGATGGTCGCCGCCGCACTTGGCTATCCCGAGATCGTCGAACACCTGCTTGCCGGCGGGGCCGACATCCACGCCGTCGACATGCGCGGACGCACCGCGCTGCACGCTGCCGCGCAGTTCGGCTTCGAACACAACGACAGCCTGCGCGCTCGGCGCCTGTTCGACGTGCTGTTCAAGCACGGTGCCGACGTCAACCGCGCCGACAGCGAGGGCAAGACGCCGCTGTTGCTCCTGCTCGGCGCACAGTTCAAGCCGGGCACGGCCTGCGACGCTACCCACCTGGCTGCGCTGCTGCCGGTGTTGCTCGACGCCGGCGCACAGCTCGAACACGCCGACCAGCGCGGCGTCAGCGCGCTGCACGCCTGCGCCATGCACGCGCTGCTGCCGGCCGCCCGCGTGCTGCTCGCCCGCGGTGCCGACCGCCAGGCCAACGATGCCTTCGGCCGCACGCCGGCCGACGTTGCTCGCCACCTGGGCCTGATCGACATCGCCCACGAACTGGCCGCGCGCAGCAACGCCGTGCCCAGCGTGCGGCAGATGCTGCGCCAGCCGGCACAGCCAGCGGAATAATCCACGCGCGCATCAGGTTGGAGCCTTCTCCCCGGCGGGGAGAGGGTTCCAGCGGCGGGCGGGACGAGCGTTGTCACTATCGAGCGAAACAGCCCCCTCTCCCCGCCGGGGAGAGGGTTGGGGTGAGGGGCCGGGCTCGCGGGGACCTCACCGATAGCGCAACACAAGGTGCTCTTCCCCAGCCTCGCCGAGGACAACGAGCAGAAGGCTCAAGCAGACGGCGAGGAAGGTGCCGGCCGCTCCCGCTCCGCATCCGCCTCGAACAACTGCTCCAGGTCCGTCAGCGCCTCACGTGTTGTCTGCACGATGCGCGCGTCGTCGTCGTAGACCAGGTACTGCCGCTTGAGGAGCTCGGCATCCTGCTGGCGGAAGCGCTCCACGCGCGCGGCGGCCACGTCGGTCGGCATGCCCAGCGCCTCCAGCGTCATCTGCGTCATCTGCAGGCTGGAGCAGAGCGTCTCGCGCACCGGATCGTCTATGCCCAGGTCCATCAGCCGCCATACGTGCTGGCGGTTGCGCGCACGCGCCACGACCTTCAGGTGCGGATACTGCCGGCGCACCAGCCGCGCCACGCGCAGGCTCGATTCGGGATCGTCGCTGGCCAGCACGAACACCTCGGCCTTGTTCGCCTGCGCCGCGCGCAGCAGTTCGGGCCGCGCCGGGTCGCCGTAGAAGATGTCGTTCCAGCCGCCGAAGCGCTGCACCAGATCGATCTGCTCGACCGAATGGTCCAGCGCCACAAAGCGGATTCCCTGGGCGCGCAGCACGCGCGCGACGATCTGCCCCATGCGCCCGTAGCCGGCGATGATCACCTTCGGTGTTTCGGTCTCGATCGTGTCGTACTCGCGCACCGCCTTCTTCGGCCGTGCGCCGAGCAGCCGCCCGGTGAGTGCGACCAGCAACGGCGTGAGCGCCATCGACAGCGTGATCGCCAGCACCAGGCGGCTGTGCAACGTGCCGTCGAGGATGCGCTGGCCGGCGGCCAGGTTGAGCACCACGAAGGCGAACTCGCCGCCGCTGGCCAGCAACACCGCCAGGCGCAGCGACTCGCCGCGGTCGAGCGCGCCGACCAGGCGCCCGAGCGGCCAAAGCAGCGCGCCCTTGACCAGCAGCAACCCGACGACCAGCGCGAGCACGCGCAGCGGTTCGCTGAGCAGCAGCGAGAGGTCCATCGACATGCCCACGCTGATGAAGAACAGCCCCAGCAGCAGGCCCTTGAACGGCTCCAGGTGGGACTCGAGTTCGTGCCGGTATTCCGAATCCGCCAGCAGCACGCCGGCCAGGAACGCGCCCAGCGTGGAGGACAGACCCACCCGCTCCATCAGCCAGGCCGTGCCCATCACCACCAGCAGTGCAGTCGCGGTCGACACTTCCACCGCATCGGCCTTGGCCACGAAGCGGAACACCGGCCGCAACAGATAGCGCCCACCGACCACCACCGCCACGATCGCGCCCACCGTGCGCAGCACGCTGGCCAGGTCCACGCCTTGCCCGCCGGAACTGGCCAGCAGGGGTACCGCCGCGATCAGCGGGATCGCCGCCAGATCCTGGAACAGCAGGATCGCGAACGCCTGGCGCCCATAGGCCCAGCCCGCTTCCTTGCGCTCGGCCAGGATCTGCAGGCCGAACGCGGTGGACGACAGCGCCAGGCTGCCGCCGACGATCACCGCCGCCGGCACGGTCAGCCCGAACCAGGCAAAACCGATCGCGCCGATCGCGATGCCGCAGGCCAGCACCTGCATCAGGCCGGTGCCGAACACGGCGCGGCGCATCACCCACAGGCGCTGCGGCGAGAGCTCCAGGCCGATCACGAACAGCATCAGCACCACGCCGAACTCGGAGATGGTCGCCACGCCTGCGGTGTCGGCGACCAGCCCCAGCAACTGCGGCCCGATGATCACGCCGGCCAGCAGGTAGCCCAGCACCGAGCCCAGCCGGAATCGCTTGGTCAGCGGGACGGCGATCACGGTGGCCAGCAGGAACACCAGCGCGGTTTGGAGGTAGTGATGGCTTTCCACGCGCGCGACGCCTTGTTGGGGATGCCCGATTATTCCACGGCGCACCCGCGACGATGGCAGGCCCGCGGCCGTGGGATCATGGGCGCCATGAAATCCGCCACGCTCGCCATCGCCCTGCTGCTGTTGCCGTCCCTGGCCATGGCGTCGCCCATCCCGGTCCAGGGCTACGCGGTCGTGCATGCCTTCCCGCACGACCCCTCCGCCTACACCGAAGGCCTGTTCTATCGGGACGGCTATCTCTACGAGGCCACGGGCACCGTCGGCGCGTCCTCGGTGCGCAAGGTGGAACTGGCCAGCGGCAAGGTGCTGCAGCAGACGCCTACGCCGTGGCCGGACTACGGCGAGGGCATCGTGGCGTGGAAGGACCGGCTGATCCAGCTGACCTGGCAGGACCACGAGGGCTTCCTGTACGACCTGGCCACGCTGGCCCCGCGCGCGAAATTCGGCTACCCCGGCGAAGGCTGGAGCCTGACCACCGATGGCACGCACCTGCTGATGAGCGACGGCACGCCGACCATCCGCATCCTCGATCCGGACACCCTGCAGCAGGTCGGCCAGATCGACGTCACCGCCGAGGGCAAGCCGCTGGCGAACCTCAACGAGCTGGAGTGGGTCAAGGGCGAGCTTTACGCCAACGTGTGGCTGACCGACCGCATCGCGCGCATCGATCCGGCGACCGGCCGGGTGGTCGGATGGATCGACCTGGCCGGGCTGGTTCCCGCACCCGGGAAACTCGTGGACCCTGTCAACGACGTACTCAACGGCATCGCCTACGACGCGGCGCACGATCGGCTGTTCGTCACCGGCAAGCGCTGGCCGCGGGTGTACGAGATCCGCCTGGTGCCGCAACCGCGCGATGCAACGGCCAGCCGTGCCCCGGGGAAGGCCCGATCAGGGCGGGCCAACCCTTAGAGGCACCGTCGCCCACGCACGCCGCAGGAACGTTCCCGGCCGGCCGCTTTGCCGGTGATCGGGTCGACCCAGGTGGTCCTGGCTTCCTGCCTCCTCAGGCGGGAACGTGCCGCACGAAGGTGCGCATGGTCAGGCCCGGCACGGTGCGAAAGGTCGTTGGCCGCGGTGCGCCGGCGTCGGCGGCGATGAACACGAAGCGGTCGCCTTGCAGCCGATAGCTGGCCGGCAACGGCTTGCTGGTGTCCGGGCCTACCGCGTCGATCCAGGTGATCGCCTTGGGCGTGACCGAGGCATCCAGCGTGAAGCGGCCTTCCAGCAGGAGTTCGCCCTGCGGCGTGCGCACCGCGAAATGGTGGCCGTCGATGGTGGTCAACGCGTCCGGTGCGCCGGTGCGGTCGATGGCGGCAGGATCACCGTTTTCCTCGAAAGCGACCTGCTGCCAGATGCCCTGCAGCGCGGCCAGGTCGTGGGTGTTCGGGTCGGATGCATCCATGCTCGTGATCCTTGGCTGCAGGAGCGCACCCTTGGCGCGACCCTGCAACTGCACACTACCGGCAGTCGCGCACAGGGGTGCGCGCCGACCTGGACGTCATTCGCCGCGCAGCCAGCGCGCGGCGTCGATCGCGTAGTAGGTGAGGATCGCATCGGCACCGGCGCGCTTGAATGCGGTCAGCGACTCGAGCACGATCGCCCTCTCGTCCAGCCAGCCGTTCTGCGCGGCCGCCTTGAGCATCGCGTACTCGCCGGACACCTGGTAGACGAACGTCGGTGCGCCAAAGGCGTCCTTCACGCGACGCAGCACGTCGAGGTACGGCATGCCCGGCTTGACCATCACCGCGTCGGCGCCTTCGGCCAGGTCGAGCTCCACCTCGCGCAACGCCTCGTCCGAATTGGCCACGTCCATCTGGTATGTGTGCTTGTTGCCCTTGCCCAGGTTTGCCGCCGAGCCGACGGCATCACGGAACGGGCCATAGAAGCTGGAGGCGTACTTGGCCGAATAGGCGAGGATGCGGGTGTGGATATGGCCGGCCGCTTCCAGCGCGTCGCGGATGGTGCCGATGCGGCCGTCCATCATGTCCGAGGGCGCGACGAAGTCCATGCCGGCGTCGGCCTGCGCCAGCGACATCTTCACCAGCGCCTCGACGGTGGGCTCGTTCATGACGTAGCCGTGCGCGTCGATCAGGCCGTCCTGGCCGTGGGTGGTGTAGGGATCGAGCGCCACGTCGCCGATCAGGCCCAGCTCCGGGTACTTCGCCTTCAGCGCGCGGGTGGCCCGGTGCATCAGGTTGTCCGGATTCCACGCCTCGGCGGCATCCTCGCTCTTGACCGACGGGTCCGGCGAAGGGAACAGCGCCAGCGCGGGAATGCCCAGGCGCACGCACTCGCCGGCCAGCTTCAGCAGCTCGTCGATGGAAAGCCGCGCCACGCCGGGCATCGAAGGCACGCTCTCGCGCTGGCCTTCGCCCTCGATCACGAACGCCACCATGATGAGGTCACTCGGCAGCAAGCTGTGCTCCCGCATCAGCGCGCGGGAGAAGGCGTCACGGCGCATGCGGCGCATGCGGATGGCGGGGAAGTTCATGGCGATCCTGCGGTGGTGCGAAAGGCGCCATTGTACGCCGGAGGCCTGAACTCCCTTGCCGGGAAGGCTCCGCGCGTGTCCGTCCGCCGCGAACGCGGGGGCATGGCCGAAGCTCCAAACCCTTGCCTTTCCCCGCAAGCGGGAAAGGACGACGGCTCTGCTCCGCCCACCTCAGGCGTCGCGTATCGCCGCGATCGGATCGAGCGCCGCCGCCTGCCGCGCCGGGTAGAAACTGAACACCAGGCCGATTGCCAGGCAGGCCACCACCGACGCAAGGATCCCGACCGGCTCCCATGCCACCTGCCAGCCGGCGAACAGCGCGATCGCGTACGCCAGTGCCGCGCCGAACAGCAGCCCGATCAACGCCCCCGCCGTGCAGATCACCACCGCCTCGCGCAGGAAGCGCACCACGATGTCGTGCCGGCGCGCGCCGATCGCGCGCAGCAGACCGATCTCCCGGCGTCGCTCGAGCACGTTGGCGAGCATGATGTTCATGATGCCGATGCCGCCGACCAGCAGGCTGACGCCCGCGATCGAACCCATCACGATGGAGAAGATGCGCTGGGTCTGCTGGTTCTGCCGATACAGCTGCTGCGGCACCACCAGCTGGTAGTCGTCCACGCCGGCGTGGCGCTGGTCGAGCACCTGGCCAAGCACGCGCGCGCCGTCGCCCAGCCGGTCCGGCTCGGCCACGCGCAGCAGGAAGCGGTCGATCTCGTCCTCCATCGGCTGGAAGCGGAAGCGTGCACGGGCGCTGGCCAGCGGCACGAAGATGCGGTTGCTGTCGGCGCCCAGCGCCACGCCCTCGAAACGGTCCTTGTCCAGGTCGCGATCGGCCAGCACGCCCACCACACGCAGCCACACCTGGTTGACCTTGACCAGCCGGCCGACCGGCCTGCCGTCGGGGAACAGCTCGTGCGCCGCCTGCGCGCCGAGTACCGCCACCGCGGCCAGGCGGGCGTCGTCCTCCGCACCGAGCGGGCGCCCTTGCGCCATGCGCAGCGAGGCGAGTTCGAAGTAGCCGGGGCTGATGCCGCTCACCTGCGCCTGGCTCGCCCCCGCGTCGCTGAAGACCGCCCAGGTCTTGATGCGCTTCTCCGCCGCGTAGCGCTCGGCGCTCGGCACCACTGACAGCGCCGCGCGCGCGTCGGCCTCGGTCAGGCCCAGGCTGCGCGCGCGGGCTTCCTTCAGGGCATCGCCGTCGGCGCTGTGCGCCTCGACGATCAGGTTGTGCAAACCCAGGCTCTCGACCAGCTTGAGCGCCTCGCGCCGGCTGCCGGCGCCGACGCCCTGCATCGCGACAATCGCCCCGACACCGAAGATCATGCCCAGCAGCGTGAGCAGGGTGCGCAGCTTGCGCCGCGAAAGCTCCTCGATCGCCTCGCGCCAGGGGCCGGCCGTCATGCGCCGGTTCCGTGGCTGCCTGCATCCAGCAGGATGCGGTCGCCTTCGTGCAGGCCATCGAGCACCTGCGTGCGCGTGGCGCCACGCGCACCAAGCTTGAGTTTGCGTAGCACTTCGTTCCCCTCGCTCAGTACGCGCACCGCCGCGCCATCGTCGCCACCCAGGGCGAGGTTGGGCACGCTCATGCCGCGCGCAGTTCGCAGCAGCAGTATCTTGCCGACGAAGCGCTGGCCCGGCGTCCAGCCGTAGCGTCGCGCGGCATCGGCCGGCACGCGCGCCTTCATCAGCAGGTACTTGACCGGATTCTCGCGATCGCGCGGCTGCGCAGCGGCCGCGATCCAGCTCAGCTTCGCCGTCACGTCCTGCTGCGGACGCCCCCACGGATGCAGTTCGACCGCCTGGCCGACGGCAATGCCCTGGGCCTCGATCTGCGGCACGGCAAGCTGCACTTCGAGGGCGTCCAGATCCGGCAGGCTGGCGAAGCTGAAGCCTGCCCACATGCTGCTGCCCACGTGCGGCAGCTCGTCCGACCAGTTGCGTTCGAGCACCAGCACGCCATCGTGCGGCGCGTGCAGCTCCAGCGCGTCCAGGTCGTCCTTCTTCTGCCTGGCCACCGTGGCGTAGGTGTCGTGCTGAGCGTCGAGCACGGCAAGCTCGGCCCTGCCGCGGGCGCTGGACTGCTGCTCGCGCCACTGGAGGATCTGCCGTCGCACGCCCAGGTACGCCGCATCCTGCACCGCGTCGAGGATGTCGTTGCGTGCAATCGCCGCCATCGTGGCGTGCGCATAGCGCTGCGCGATGGCCAGCTGCCCGTCCACCTGGATCAGGTCCACGTCCAGCTGCCCGCGCTTGCCGTCCAGGTCGTCCTGCTTGCCGGCCCGGGCGAGCAGGTTGCGTTCCAGGTCGATGCGCGCCTGCGCCAGGTCCTGCACGCTCTGCGTGGCGGAGAAGCGCGCCACCACTTCGCCCCTGGTGACGTGGCTGCCGTCGGGCAGCATCCACGCCAGCTGCCGTGGCGTCCATTGCTGGCCCGGCACCAGCAGCGGCGTGGCGGTGACTGCGCGCAGTTCGCCCTCGGCCTGCACGCTGAATTCGAGCGGGCCGGCATGGGCCTGTTCGAGCACGGTGTAGTCCGCTTTCGGCGCGTTGCCGCAGGCGGCCAGCGCCAGCAGGGCCGGCAAGAGCGCATGCACGCGGCGCATCAGGCGCCCTCCCCGGCTGGCGCGATCGCCACCTGTACCGATTGCCCCGGCTTGAGACCCGCACGCTGGCCGCCTTGCAGCTGGATCAGCACGTCGACCACCGGGATGGGCTCGACCCGCGACTTGCTGTGCACGTTGTTGCCGATCGACGTCACCGTGCCGTCCAGCCGCTGCCGGCCGCCACCGGCGACGCGCACCTGCACGCCCTGGCCCACGCGCACGCGCGCGAGCTCGCGCTCGGGCAGCGACGCGCGCACGGCCAGCGTCGACAGGTCCGGCATCTCCCCGACCGACTGGCCGCGCCAGATCTGCGAGCCGTTGTCGATCTTCTCGCCGTTCCACTTCGCTTCGTGCAGCAGGATGCCGTCGCGTGGCGCATGGACCGTCAGCGCCCCGAGCGAGGCCTTGAGTTCCGCCACCTCCTCGCTGAGCTGCGCCACCTCCGCATCGGCCAGGCGTTGTTCGGCGGCACGCGCCCGTTCCGCGATGCGCTCGCGCTCGACGGTCAGGCGCAGCTTCCGCTCGGCCCTGGCGCGTGCGACGACCAGCTTGCGGTATTCGATGCCGGCCACGTAGTCCTTCGGCACGCTCGCCTTGCGGCGCGCCTTTTCGGCATCGGCGCGGGCCTGCGCGGTGGCCAGTTCCGCCTCGCGCGTGCGGTCGGCCAGGTCGAGCTTGAGCTGCTCCTGCTTGCGCTGCTTCTCGGCCAGTTCGCTGCGCTTGGCGGTGAGGTTCTTGGTCACCTCACTGCCGTCGAACACCACCAGCGGCTCGCCCTTCTTCACCTTCGCGCCATCGTCGGCCATCTGTGTCACGGTGAGCTGCCACAGGCCGTCGACCGCGGGCGGCGAGATGGCCAGGCTGCTCTGCGCGAAGAGTTCGCCGGCGATGCTCAGCGGCGCGTGTGCCGCCGCGGCCGGCCTGGTGTCGGCGGCTTCCGCGTCGGTGTCGACGCGCACGCTCATGCCCGGGCGCAGCGCAAGGTGGGTGCCCTGGTCGAACGCAATGGCGACCTCGAAGTAGCGCCCATCACCCCACTCCTTGCGTTCGATCGAGGCGCCGGCGATCGCCTGGATGCGCCCCTGCGCGTGGCTGCCCGGCAAGGCATCGATCGCCAGGTGGACGGCCTGGCCGACCTTGAGCCCATCGCGGTCGGGCTCCAGCACCCAGGCGGTCACCGTGAAATCGTCGCCCTGCCCCACCACCTCGCCGACCTTGTTGCCCGGGTAGGAAGACGAACCCTCCTCGAAGCGCCCGCCATTGCCGAACACGTTGTCGAAGCCATGGATGACCGTGCCCGCGCGCGTGGCGCGCACTTCCGCCTGGGTCACCTGGTCCTGGTAGAAGCTGAGCGAGAGACGTTGCTTTTCAAGCTCCAGCTCACTGTCGTGGCGCCGGCGCGCGACCGCATCGGCCGCCTGCGTGGCCGCCTCGCGCTTGAGCGCGAGCGCGCGACCGGTACGCTCCATCTCGCTCTGGTAGCGGTCGTAGTTGAGCGCGGAGATCAGGCTCTTCGGAACGGCTGCGTCCAGCGCCGCGGTATCGCGCTCGGCCTGTGCGTCGGCCAGCGCCAGCTCGGCGTCGGAGTGCTTGAGTTCGAGCTCGGCGATCTCCTTGGCGTTCTTCGCCTCGGTCTGGACCAGCTGCGCCTTGAGCTTGCGCAGCTCGGCCTCCGCCGGGCCGGCATCGATGCGCAGCAGCACGTCGCCCTTGCCCACGTGTGCGCCGTCGGGCACGTAATAGCGCAGCACCACCGGCGAGCTCATCGACGGCGGCGTGTAGATTCCCTGCGCGTTGGCCATCTGCACCTCGCCGCTGAACACGGTGGCCGCGGCGAGTCCCGGCCAGGCCAGCAGCGCGGCGCACAGGTACTTACGCGGCCGAATCAAACTCGACCCTCCCGTCGCGGATGCCGACCTGGCGCTGGGCGCGCGCGGCGACGTCGGCGTCGTGGGTGACCATCACCACGGTCTGTCCCTGCGCATGCACTTCGTCCAGCAGCGAGAGCACGTCGGCAGCGCTCTTCGAATCGAGGTTGCCGGTGGGCTCGTCGGCGAGCAGCAGCGCGGGCTTCATCAGCAGCGCGCGGGCGATCGCCACGCGCTGCATCTGCCCGCCGGAAAGCTGGCCCGGGCGATGCTCCAGGTGCCGATGCAGGCCCATGCGTTCGAGCAGATCGCGCGCACGCCCGGCCAGACCTTCGTCGGACCCGCGCAGGAAGCGCGCCGGCAGCATCGCGTTCTCCAGCACCGAGAGCCGCGGGAGAAGGTGAAAGGACTGGAATACGAAACCGATGCGCCGGTTGCGGAAATCGCTGGCGCGCTCGTCATCGAAGGTGGAGACGTCCACGCCCTCGAGCAGGTAACGCCCGCCATCGGGCCGGTCCAGGCAACCGAGCATGTTCAGCAGGGTCGACTTGCCCGACCCGGACGGTCCGACGATGGCCGTGAACTGGCCCCGCGGCACCGTGAAGCTCACGCCATCCAATGCGGCGATCGTCTGATCGCCGACCCGGTAGTGCCGGGTCACTGCTTCCATGCAGACCATGCATGATTCCCCTTGCATCACACTTCTTCGAGTGTCGCAACCGGAGCGGGCCCCCGCAAGTAGCCAGTCAGGCCGGTTTCCGATACCTTCCCCCGATTGCCGCCGCGCCCGCGACGCTGCGCCCACAGAACGACCCGATGAGCTTCGACACCCGACCCCCGACCCTGCTTGCCGACCTCGGCGGTACCAACGTGCGCTTCGCGCTCGCCGACGTCGGCGCCGACCAGCCGCTGGTGGCCGACAGCGTGCGCCGCTACCGCGTGCGCGACTTCGCCACGCTGGCCGACACCATCCGCCAGTACTTCGCAGACACCGGCCTGACCGCACCGCGCGCGATCATCGCGGCGGCCGGTCGCATCGCCGACGGCGAAACGGTGCAGATCACCAACAACCCCTGGGCGGTCGCCGCGCATGCGCTGCAGGCCGATCTCGCCATGGAATCGGTGCGGCTGGTCAATGACTTCGCCGCGCAGAGCATGGCCGTGCCGCTGCTGCAGCCGGCACACCTCAAGGCCGTCGGCGACCTGCCGCTGCCGCGGCTGGACCGCTGCGACCACCAGACCTTCGTGGTGATGGGCCCGGGCACCGGCCTGGGCGTCGGCGGCCTGCTGCGCCGCGACGGCCATTGCAGCGTGCTGGAAAGCGAAGGCGGCCACGCCGGTTTTGCCGCGCACAGCCGTGAAGACATCGAGATCCTGCACCGGCTCAACGAACGCTTCGGCCGCGTGTCCAACGAGCGGTTGATCTGCGGCAACGGCTTGGTGAACCTGTACGGCGCACTGGCCGACATCGCCGGCGAGCGCGCTCAGGCCTACACCCCGGAAGACATCACCGCGCACGCCGGCGCCGGTACCGACCCGCTGTGCGTGCGCACGGTGGAAACGCTGGCCGGCATCTTCGGCTCGGTCGCCGGCGACCTGGTGCTGACCCTGGGCGGCTGGGACGGCGTCTACCTCACCGGCGGCCTGCTGCCGATCCTGTTGCCGTGGCTGCAGCGCGGCGGCTTCCGCCAGCGTTTCGAGGCCAAGGGCCGCTTCAGCGACACCATGCGTCAGGTGCCCACGATCGCCGTACTGCATCCGGAACCGGGCCTGCTCGGCGCCGCCGCACTGGCGGTGATGGAAGCCGGCCGGCCGCTGCTGCCGAGGCCGTAGACATCGCCTGAGCACCGCGCGGTTATCCTCCACGCAACCCCAGGGAGGATGGCGATGACCCGACAGTCTTTCTTCGGTTTCGCGCTGGCTTGCGCATGGGCGTGGACGCCACTCGCCTGGGCGGCGCAGCCGTTGCCGCCAGCGACCGCCGTCACGCTCGCTCCGCCGCTGCGCTGGCCGGACAAGCCGATCGCCTCGCGTGCCGAGCTCGACGCGTATCGGCATGACACGCCGCCGGCCGCCTCGCCGCTCAGCGCCTTCAGCCCGGCGGGCCAGCGGCGCTTCCTTGCCGGCCTGGTGTTCGGCCCGCGCGGGCTCGGCGGCTTCAGCTTCGACGACCTCACGTACGACCTGACGCGGGAGCACGCGTGGAACGTGTTGCGGTTGTTCGGCGCGGAGCACTACGCCGCCGGGCTGGCCACGCGCACCCGCCTACGCCCGGCCGATGCGCGCGTAACGACGCTCAATGCGGCCTACGACGAGCTGGTCGGCGCCTCGCCGGAGGTGTCTGGCAAAGCCGCCGTGGCGGTCTACGCTCGCGCGTTTGCGCCGGCGCAGGCCAGGTTGCGCACGCTCGGCGACCGAGACGTGGAGTTGCTGTTGCGCGCGGCCGGTCGCCTGGCCCGCATCGATCCCATTCAGACGCGCTACCTGCTCGACATGCAACGCGATGTCGCCGAGCTCGAACGGCGACGCCGGCTCGATCGTCCACACGTCGATGCGCTCTACGATGCATTGCTGGCCGCTCATCGCCCCGATCAAGCGCGTGCCCTGCTCGCCGCCCATCCGATCCTGGATCGCCAACCGCCGCCGACCTTGCACGACGCGAACATCGCGTCCGATTCGGCGAGTCTCTGGATCGCACGCGGTGGGCGCGACCTGTGGCGCCAGCCATTCCACCTGGATGCCGATGCCCAGGTGGTGGTGCTCGGATCCACCGGCTGCCATTTCTCCGAAGCCGCCGCACGCAGCATTGGTGCCGATCCCTTGTTGCGCGAGCTGTTCAGCAAACACGCGCAATGGGTGGCGCCGGCCCACGACATCGTCGCCTTCGACGCGCTCGTGTCATGGAACCGCGCACATCCCGCGCAACCGCTGGCCGTCCTGCACGAGGATGCCGGGCTGCCTTTCGTTTCCCGTTTCGCGACACCGACGTTCTACTTCCTGCGCCAGGGGCGCGTAGTGGACACGGTCGTCGGCTGGCCGGGCGACGCGCAGCGCGCCGCCTTGCGTGCGGGCCTGCAGAAGATCGGGCTGCTGGATGCAACGCCTGCTTTCCGGGAGAGCCCGTGACCCGCCCGCGCACAGCGTTCCTGTTCGACCTCGACGGCACGCTGGTCGACAGCGTCTACCAGCACGTGCTGGCGTGGAAGGAGGCGCTCGACCGCGAGGGGATCGAGCTGGCGGTGTGGCGCATCCATCGCAAGATCGGCATGAGCGGCGGGCTGTTCACACGCATCCTGCTGCGCGAGACCGGCATCGAGATCACCGAGGATCGCGTGGCGCGGCTACGGCGCTGGCACGCCGAAGCGTTCACGCGCCGCGCCGAGGCCGGCAGCGTGCGGCCCTTGCCCGGCGCGCGCGAGCTGCTGGGCTGGCTCACCGAGGCCGGCCTGCCATGGGCGATCGCCACCAGCGGCCGCATGCAGACGGCCGCACACAACCTGGAGGCGCTGGGTGTCGACCCGTCCAGGGTGCCGGTGATCACGCGCGACGACGTACGCCACGCCAAGCCCGATCCGGACCTGTTCCTGGCCGCCGCCGACCGGCTGGGCGTGGATATCCAGCATGCGCTGGTACTGGGCGACAGCATCTGGGACATGCTCGCCGCGCAACGCTGCCGCGCCCTGGGCGTGGGCCTGCTCTGCGGCGGCTACGGCCAGGAGGAGCTGGAGCGTGCGGGCGCCTTCCGCGTGTACGAGGACCCGGCCGATCTGCTGTACCACATCGACGAAGTCGCCGCGCGCGATTGAGCCGGCTCGCGCGGCGTCCCCGGGGTTCCATCGCAGGTGGGTTTCAGCCCGGCATTGCCCATGGAGAGCGGTACGCTGAAGCCACCTTGCGGGGCCGCGCGCTCAACCCGGCGCGAGCAGCGCGTCCAGATCGTCCTGGTCGAAGCTGAGCTTCTCGCGCGCGCCGCCACCTTCGAGCACGGCTTCGGCCAGTTCGGCCTTGCGCGCCTTCAACTCCTCGATGCGTTCCTCGACAGTGTCGGCGGTGATCAGCCGGAACACGAACACCGGCTTGTCCTGGCCGATGCGGTGCGCGCGGTCGGAGGCCTGCGCCTCGGCGGCCGGGTTCCACCACGGATCGTAGTGGATCACCGTGTCGGCGGCGGTGAGGTTCAGACCCACGCCGCCGGCCTTGAGCGAGAGCAGGAACAGCGGCACGTCGCCGTCCTGGAAGCGCTGCACGGGCTCGGCGCGGTCGCGCGTCTCGCCGGTGAGCATGACGTAGCGGATGCGTCGGCGGTCCAGTTCGGCGGCGATCAGCTTGAGCATTTCGGTGAACTGCGAGAACAGCAGCACCTTGCGGCCTTCGGCGAGCAGCGCGGGCAGCATGTCCATCAGCAACTCGAACTTGGCCGACTCGCGCACCCCCCGCGCGGCCTCGAGCTTGACCAGGCGGGGATCGCAGCACACCTGGCGCAGCTTGAGCAGCGCGTCGAGCACGACGATGCCCGAGTGCGCGATGCCGCGCTGGGCGATCACCTCGCGCAGCTCCTCGGCCAGGGTCAGGCGCAGGCTTTCGTACAGCTCGCGCTGGCGGCCGTCGAGCACGACGCGGCGGGTGATCTCGGTCTTGGGCGGCAGCTCCGACGCCACCTGCGCCTTGGTGCGGCGAAGGATGAACGGGGCGAGGCGACGGTTGAGGCGTGCCTGGCACGCCTCGTCGTGCTGCTTCTCGATCGGCACGCGGTAGTGGCGCCGGAACGCGCCCTCGTCGCCGAGCAGGCCGGGCACCGCCAGGTCGATCTGCGACCACAGCTCGCCCAGGTGGTTTTCCAGCGGCGTGCCGGTCAGGCAGATGCAGCGCGGCGCGCGCAGGCTGAGCACGGCACGGCGCGCCTGCGTGCGCGGGTTCTTCACCTGTTGCGCCTCGTCCAGAACGATCAGCGCGAACGGCTGCTTGCGCAGGGTGACCACGTCGCGCGGCAGCAGCGCGTAGCTGGTCAATACGATGTCCTGCGCGCCCAGTTGCGAGAAATCGCCGCTGCGCTGCGGACCGTGCAGGGCGAGCACCGTGAGGCCGGGCGCGAAGCGCGCGATCTCCGATTGCCAGTTCGGGATCAGGCTGGTCGGGACCACCACCAGCGCCGGTTGCGCCAGCGCGCCGTGTTGCTTGAGCGCAAGCAGGTGGGTGATCAGCTGCAGGGTCTTTCCCAGGCCCATGTCGTCGGCTAGCACGCCGCCGACGCCAGCTTCGGCCAGCGCGTTCAACCAGCGCAGGCCTTCGCGCTGGTACGGCCGCAGCTCGACGGTCAGGCCCTCGGGAATGGCGTCGCTCGCGCGCTCCGCGGCATCGCGCAGGCGCGCGGTGAAGCCGCGCAAGGCGTCCGGTGCGCGCAGTTCGCCACCGCTGGGGAGCGCCTCGACCAGCTCCTCCAGGCGGCCGGCCTGCACGCGCGGCAGGTGCAGCTTCTTCTTCGGCCGTTCGAGGTATTCGGCCAGCGGCGCGAGCAGGCCGCGCAGTTCCTTCAGGCGCACCGGTACGCGGCGGCGCTCGTCTACCGGCGCATACCAGACCGCATCTTCCGGCTCGTTCGGCGCGGGGCTCAGGTTCAACTGGTGCTCGGCCAGCGCCTGTGCTACCGCGGGCAGCAGGTTGTGCCGCTTGCCCTCGACCTCGATGCCGATCTCCAGGTCGAAGGCGTGGTCGTCGGCATCCTCGGTGGCGTTGCCGTACCAGCGCACCGGGCCTTCGAGCACCTCGAACGGGAAGCTCGGCGCGTAGTCGAGCTGGAAACCTTCGGCCTCGAGCTTGCCGCGCAGCGCCAGCCAGCGCGCAGGCGTGTTCACTTCCAATGCGCCGGCGTAGCCCTTGCCCGGGAACAGCCAGGCGTCCTCGGGCAGCGTGTCGGCCAGGTCCCAGGGCAGGCCTTCGGTGTCCACGCCCGGCGTGAGGCCGGCGCGTTCGAGCTGCTCCATCGCCGAGAGTTCTTCGGCACGCCGGCGCGTGATCTCGACCAGGTGGCCATTGCGCACGCGGCGCACCAGCGGCTCACCGCCCCGGCCGGGCAGGCGCTCGCCGGCGTAATCGAACGCCAGCCGTGCGTAGGCCAGCGGCGGCGTGCCGGCGGCGAGGCGCGCATGGCGGGTCAGCGCGTGCAGGGTCAGCACCGGTTTGGGAGCCAGCTCCGCGCGGCGCAGTTCGTCGAACACCTGGGGCGCAGGCAGGCGGTGGCCGAGCGGGCTGTTCTTCAGGGCTCTGAGCAGCGGCCGGCCGGCTTCGTGCTTGAGCGGCGGCAGGTCCAGCCAGTGGCTTTCGCGCTTGTCCGCCTCGAGCAGGCCCAGCGTGGCGCGTTCGGCGTCCAGGTACCACAGGCAATCGAGCCGCAGCAGGCGCTGGTTATGCCCGAGCGTGGGCAGCAGGCGCTGGCTGCCGTCCTGTTCCAGCTGCCAGTGCCAGTTGAGCGGATGCGCCTTGCCACGCGAGAGGCGCAAGCCGGCCAGGCCGCCGAGGAAGCACGGCGCGGTATCGAGCATCTGGGCCAGCAGGGCGTCGCCGATGTGGCCAGCCAGGCGCACGTAGGTGCGGCCCTTGCGCACGCTCTGCGGCAGGCCGAGCAGGGCGGCGGCCAGATGCTGTTCGTGCGGTTGCAGCGGCGCCTGGGCGAGGTGGCGGCTGTCCAGCGGGACCGGGCGCACGTAGCGGCCGGCCTCGGCCACGCCCAGCGCCACCGGCGCGACGTCCAGATGGGCCCAGGCGGCGCCGTCCTCGGGCATGACTTCCAGGAAGAAGCCCAGCACCTGGGTTTCGGTGACGGGCGGGGCGACCGGCTTGAACAGGCGGCGCCAGGCCGGCGGCAAGCCGCCTCCGGCCATGTCCTCCGCAGGGGAGGCACGATCGGCAGGCTGCTTTTCGTCCGGTTGCTGCATGCGCGTGCGGTCCGCCTTGCCGGCCAAAACAACGAGCTTAGCAAGGGGATGGGTGGTGTGCGCGTCGAGGGCGCAAGTTCATGCGGGGTGGCTGGCGCGGCGCGCGACGCAGGCGATTCACCCGGCCTGAATGCGGGAAGGGGCTTCGGGCGAATCCCGCCCCTTCCCCCGCTCGTCTCCCCGGAGGGAGAGGAGCAGATAACGGTCAGGCGTTGCCGAACAGGCCCTGCGGGTATTCGGGCTTCTGCTCGCGCGCCATCAGCATGCGCACGCCTTCGACCGGGGTGACCTCGCCGTGCAGCACGGCGCGCACGCCGTTGGCGATGGGCAACTCCAGGCCGTGCTGCTCGGCCAGGCGCGACACCTCGTCGGCGGTGACCACGCTTTCGACCACCTGGCCGATCTGGCGAACCGCCTCGTCCAGCGCGATGCCCTGCCCCAGCGCCAGGCCGAGCCGCCGGTTGCGCGAGAGATCGCCAGTGCAGGTCAGCACCAGGTCGCCCAGGCCGGAAAGGCCCATCAGGGTTTCCGGACGCGCGCCGAGCGCCAGGCCCAGGCGCAGCATCTCGTTCATGCCGCGGGTGATCAGGCCGGCGCGGGCGTTGAGGCCCAGCTGCATGCCGTCGGCGACGCCGGTAGCCACCGCCAGCACGTTCTTCATCGCACCGCCGAGCTCGGCACCCAGCACGTCGTTGCCCGAATAGGCGCGGAAATTGGGCGCGTGAAGCAAGGCAGCCAGCGCCTTGGCGAAAGCCTCGTCGTCCGAATGCACGGTGACCGCACTGGGCAGCCCCGCGGCGACCTCGCGCGCGAACGACGGACCGGTCACCACCGCGGCCGCGCGGCCCGGCAGCTTCTGCGCCACCAGTTCGTGCAGGAAGCGGCCGGTGCCCGGCTCGAACCCCTTGGTTGCCCAGGCGATCGCGGTGTCGGGGCCGAGCAGCGGCGCGAGCTCGTCCAGCATCGCGGCGAAGGCGTGACTGGGCACGACGATGAGCACGATGTCGGCATCGCGCACGGCCACCGCCAGTTCAGGCTCATAGGCGAGCGCGGCCGGCAGCTCGAGGTCGGGCAGGTAACGCTGGTTTCGGCGGCTTTGCGCCATCGCGGCCAGCGCCGCGCGGTCGCGGCCCCACAGGCGCGTGGTGACGCCGTTGCGCGCGGCCAGCGCAGCCAGCGCGGTGCCCCAGGAGCCGGCGCCGAGCACCGCGAGGATCGGTTGGTCCCGCATGGATGGTCGGCGTCAGCTGTTGAGCGTCGGCGCCTCGCCGCCACCGGCCATGCGGCGCTGCTGCTCGGCGAACAGCGCGTCGAAGTTGATCGGCTGCAGCAGGAACGGCGGGAAGCCACCCTCCAGCACCAGCGAGGAGATCACCTGGCGGGCGTACGGGAACAGCAGGTTCGGGCAGTAGCTGCCGATGATGCCGGCGTGGTCCTGCTCATTGAAGCCGGCAATGCCGAACACGCCGGCCTGGTGCACTTCGGCCAGATAGGCGGTGCGCTCGCCGATGGTGCAGGTCAGGGTCAGGCTCAGCACCACCTCGTACAGGCTGTTGCCCAGGTCGGTGGCGCGCTGGCCCAGGTTCAGCTGCACCTGCGGCTGGACCTGGCCGTCCTCGCCAATGTCCTGGAAGATCTGCGGCGCGTTGGGCGCCTCGAAGGACACGTCCTTGACGTAGATCTTCTGCAGCATCAGCTGCGGCATGGCCTGGCCGGCGGCCTGGTCGTTGGCGGGCGTGACTTCAGCCATCGTGGAATCCCTCGAATTCGTGAGTGCGGCGGAGCAAAGAGTGGGATTGTTCCATACATCCGGCCGCCCCGCCATGGGCCGGCAGCCTGGAAGACTTGCGCAGGATGCTGTTTTTCCGGGAGAATACGCGGCTCGATCCAGGGCTGCCCCGACCTCGGGCCTTCCGCGACGCGATGCGGAAACGCAAGCCGGCCCTTCTCGAAGTGCAACACCCTCCAGCATTGCGTGGCGCCGCAAGCGCCGCTGGGCCGATGCCGTCCTGGCCAACGGGCGGTCAAACTACCGATTACGGAGGCCCTCATGGCCCGTGTATGTCAAGTCACCGGAAAGGGTGTGCAGACCGGCAACAACGTCTCGCACGCCAACAACAAGACCCGTCGCCGCTGGTTGCCGAACCTGCATGAGCGCCGCTTCTGGGTCGCCAGCGAGAACCGTTGGGTGAAGCTGCGCGTTTCCAACGCCGCGCTGCGCACCATCGACAAGAATGGCATCGAGGCCGTGATCGCCCAGCTGCGTGCCCGCGGCGAGAAGGTCTGAGGATTGAACCATGGCTAACAAGACCCAAGACAAGATCCGCCTGATCTCCTCGGCCGGCACCGGCCACTTCTACACCACGCAGAAGAACAAGAAGAACACGCCGGAAAAGTTCGAGTTCAAGAAGTACGATCCGGTCGTGCGCAAGCACGTGATCTACAAGGAAGGCAAGATCAAGTGATCTCCGAAGAGAACCCGCCCCACGGCGGGTTTTCTTTTGCGCGCGCGGGAGCTTCCGCCCGCTTATGATGCGCGCCATGGCTGGCGCCCTGTTCCCTGCACTGCTCGGCGAACAATGGCATGCGCTGGCGGCGCCGGTGCGCCAGTTGCATGGCGAGGCGCCGCACGTACGGGCGGTTGCTGGCCGAAGTGAAGGGAGCGACGCACCTGCCGGCGCGGCTCCTGCGCCGGCTGCTGGGACTGCCCGAGCCGGGCCCGTCACAGGCCGTCGAGCTGTTGATCGAATGGCATCGCGCCCATGAAACCTGGACGCGGCGCTTCGCTGGCGGCCGCATGCGCTCGCGCCTGACCGCGGGCCCTCGCGGCGGCCGGCTGCACGAACGGCTCGGCCCGGTGACGCTGCACTTCGAGCTGCGCCGCGCGGACGACGCGATCGACTGGCAACTCTGCGGCGGCAGCCTGCTGGGCTTGCCGCTTCCGCGCGCCTGGTTCGGCTCGGTGCTTTCGTGCAGCGGCACCCAGGCGGGACGCTACGCCTTCGATATCGACGCGCGGTTGCCGCTGGTGGGGCGACTGGTCGCCTACCGCGGTTAGCTGGAGCCGGTCGATGGCTGACCAGCCCGCGATCATCGTCTTCGACGGCGTCTGCGTGCTGTGCAGCCGCTGGGTCGACTTCGTGCTCCGCCACGACCACGCGGGCCGCTTCCGCCTCGCCGCCATGCAGGGCGCGCATGGGCGCGCGCTGCTGCAGGCCCATGGCCTGTCGGCGGACGACCCGGTGTCGTTCCTGCTGGTGCAGGACGGGCGTGGACAGACCGAGACGGACGCCATCGCGCAGGTCCTGCGTGGCTTCGGCGGACGCTGGCGCCTGGCTGCGGCGTTGCTGCAGGCCGTTCCGCGTGCCTGCCGCGATCCGGCCTACCGCTGGATCGCCCGTCACCGGTACCGGCTGTTCGGGCAGCGCGCCAGCTGCCGGCTGCCCGAGCCGGCGCAGGCCTGGCGCTTCCTCGACTAGTGCCACGGAACATCGCATCGGGGAGGCTGTCCACCGTGCCTGCGCCGGTGCGTTTCCACGCAGGCGGGAAACCCCGCGCCGCGCTTGCGTCCCCAGTCCGGCTTCGCATCGCCATCGGAGATACGCCATGTCCAAGCTCCCCCTCTGCCGCACCATCGGCCTGGCCCTTGCCCTCGCGATGTCGACGGCGGCGGCTGCCGCCGGCACCGTCACCGTCCGCTACGACCACCCGGAGAACTTCACCGAAACGAAGGAAGTGCGGGCGTTCGCCCCGTCGCGTGCCGATTCGGACTATCTCGGGACCCTCAAGGCCTACATCGAGAAAAAGGCCGCGACCGAACTGCAACCGGGCCAGACGCTCGACATCGTCGTGACCGACATCGACCGCGCCGGCTCTTACGTACCCTCGATGGGTTCACTGCAACCGGTACGCGTGGTCAAGGAGGTCTACCCGCCGCGCATCACCCTGTACTTCCGCCTGCTCGACGGCCAGGGACAGGTCCTGCGCGAAGGCGAACGCAAACTCACCGACCTGGGCTTCATGTACGACAGCCCGGGCGGGTTCTCCGACACCGATCCGTTGCGCTACGAAAAGCGCACGATCGATCGCTGGCTGGCGCGGGGGCCTGCGAAGCTGTAACGCCGGCGCCGCGCGGGGAGCTTCAGCCCACCGGCCGGTGGCAGAACAAGAGCGGTGGGCTGAAGCCCACCTACGCAGGCGAAAAAAAAAGGCCCGCCATGGAGGCGGGCCTTTTGTCATGCGTCGGGTTGCTCAGGCGTTGGCGACGCGGTAGCCCTTCAGCCGTCCCGCGAACTCCTGCAGCGAGCGGATGCCGCTCTGCTCGGCCTCGGCGATCCACTGCTGCAGGCCCTTGAGGGTCTGCTCGGCGCCACGCTGCTCCATCAGGGCCGCCAGGCGGTTGCGGAAGTCGCACACGGTGAGCAGGGTCGGACGCTTGGCCAGCACGGCCTGCAGGCGCGCACTGCCTTCGCTGTCCAGCCAGCGGCCGCCGTCGGCCAGCGCGCGGCGCATCCGGCGCGGCATCGCCTTGAGGTTGTCGCCGGCGTGGACGGCTTCCTCGCGCAGGGTCGGCATGATCACGCCGCGGTAGTAGTCGGTCATCGCCTGGAAGCGGTGCGTGAGCACGGCCTTCAGCGTCTCGGCGTCGGGCAGGTTCACGTTCGGGCGCACGTCCAGCGCCGGCGCCACGCGCAGCACCTTGGCCAGGCCCACCGCGCGCAGCCCGCAGATCGCCGCCCAACCGATGTCGAACTCCCACTTGCGCAGGGCGAACTTGGCCGAGCTCGGGAACGCATGGTGGTTGTTGTGCAGCTCTTCGCCGCCGATCCAGAAACCCCACGGCAGCAGGTTGCGGGCGGTGTCGGCACTTTCGAAGTTGCGGTAACCGGCCCAGTGGCCGATGCCGTTGACGAACCCGGCCGCCCAGAACGGGATCCAGATCATCTGCACCGCCCACAGCGCCGCGCCGATCACGCCGAAGAGCGCGAGGCTGATGAGCAGCATCAGGGTCGGGCCCCAGTAGGGGTGCGCGCCGTAAAGCTTGTGCTCGACCCAGTCATCGGGCGTGCCGCGACCGTACTGTTCCATGTCCTGCTTCGACTCGCAGGCATCCCGGTACAGCGAAACGCCGTCCCAGAACACCTTCTTGATGCCGTAGATCATCGGGCTGTGCGGATCTTCCTCGGTCTCCACCTTGGCGTGGTGCTTGCGGTGCACCGCCACCCACTCCTTGGTGACCATGCCGGTGGTCAACCAGCCCCAGAAACGGAAGAAATGCGCCAGCACCGGGTGGAAATCCACCCCGCGATGGGTCTGGCTGCGATGCAGGTACAGCGTCACCGTGAAGATGGTGAGCTGGGTCATCACCAGCATGTAGACCAGCATGGCAAGCCAACCGGCGTGGGTCACGCCGTTGGAAAGGAATGTCAGCACCGCATCGAGCATCAGGAAAACACCGGGGAAGTTGAGAGGCAGTCTATCGGAGGGGTTTCCGTACCCGCCAGCATGGCGCTTTGCGCTTCGCGCATGCGTGAAGCGCCCCGCAGGTTGTGCAAACGTGGGGTCGCCGTGACAATCATGCAATGACTCTGCCACAACCGCTGTTAACGCTGGAGAAAGCCAGCCGCCGCCGCGCCGGACGGGCCGCGGTGAGCGACCTCGACCTCACGCTCGATCGCGGCCAGGTGCTGGGCCTGCTGGGCGTCAACGGCGCGGGCAAGTCGACCACGCTGTCGATGATCGCCGGCGCACTGGCGCCCGACAGTGGGCGCATCCTGCTCGACGGCGAGGATCTGGCCGAGCAGCCGGCACTCGCGCGCCGCCTGGTGGGCTGGCTGCCCGAACGTGCCCCGCTGTGGCAGGAACTGACGGTGGGGGAACATCTGGACGCGCACGGTCGCCTGCGTGGACTCAAGGGCGCGGCACTCAGGCAGGCATGCGCGCGCATGGTCGAGCGACTGGAACTCGCCCCGCTGGAACGCCGCCTCGCCGGCGTGCTCTCGCAGGGCCAGCGCCAGCGGCTGGGACTGGCCTGCGCGCTGCTGCACCAGCCGGCGCTGCTGGTGCTGGACGAGCCCGGCAACGCGCTCGATCCGGTGCAGGTCGCCGCGCTGCGCGCGCTGATCCGCGAACAGGCCGCCGCCGGGACCGCGGTGATCCTGTCCACCCACGTGCTGGCGGAGGTCACCGCGGTGTGCGATCGCGTGGCGATCCTGCATGACGGTACGTTGCGCCACGCCGGTACGCTGGACGCCGGCGACCACGCCGCGCTCGAGGAGCGCTTCTTCGCCATCGCCACCGCGAAGGCCGCCGCGTGAGCGCGCTGGCCATGACGCGACTGGAACTGCGCCGGCTGTTCGTGCGCCCGCTCGCCTGGGTGCTCGGGGCGCTCACGCTCGCCTGGCTGGCGTGGAATTTCACTCTGCTGCTGGGCAGCTTCCTCGCCGCGCAGATCCGCCTGGCCGCCCTGCCCGACGGCCCCGGCTACACCGACCTGGTGGCCGTGCCGCTGCTGGCCAAGCTGGCCGAGCTCGCTTTCCTGGTGGTGCCCTTGTTGTCGATGTCGGCCCTGGCCGGCGAACGTCGCGAGGGACGCCTGACGCTGCTGCTCGGCATGGGCCTGTCGCCCTCGCGCATCGTGCTGGGCAAGTACGCAGCACTGCTGGTGTGGTTGCTGGCCTGGCTGGCGCTGGTGCTGGCCATGCCGGCGGCGCTGGCGCACGCGACCGCGATCGACTGGGGCAAGCTCGCCGCCGCCACGCTCGGCATGGCGTTGCTGCTCGCCTCGCTTGCTGCGTTGGGGCTGGCCTGTTCGGCATTCGCCTCGCATCCGGCCCTCGCCGCGGCCGCCGCGCTGGTGCTCACGCTGGGACTGTGGGCGGTGAACATGGGCGCCCAGCTGGCCGGCATGGAAGGCGGCGCGATCAACTGGCTGGCGATGAGCTCGCACCTGCAGCCGCTGCTGCGCGGGCTGGTGACCAGCGTCGACGTGGCGTGGTTCGCGCTGCTGACAGTGGTCTGCCTGGCGCTGGCGATCCGCCGCGTCGCGGCTGAACGGGAGCGCGGCTGATGCGCACGCTATTCGGACGCCTGGACGGCTGGCTCTTCGCGCTGGCCCTGCTCATCGGCGCGGGCGCCGTCGGTTACCTCACCACGCGGCATGTCTTCGTCGCCGACTGGACCGCGGGCGGACGCGCCAGCCTGTCGCCGGAGAGCCGCGCCGTGCTCGACCAGCTCGACGGGCCGGTCGGGATCGTCAGCTATGCGAACCCCCAGGGCGACCTGCGCCCGACGATCGCCGGCTTCCTCGAGCGCTACCGCCGTGCCAAGCCCGATCTGACGCTGCGCTTCGTCGACCCGCAACAGGACCCGGCGAAGATGCGCGAGCTGGGCATCACCGTCGACGGCGCGATCATCGTGCACTACCGCGGCCGCGAGCAGCGGCTGGACGAATTGTCCGAGCGCAGCCTGACCAACGCGCTGGAGCGGCTGGCCCGCGGCGGCGAGCGCATCGTCGCCTTCGTTACCGGAGACGGCGAACGCCGCGCGGACGGCCAGGCCAACGCCGACCTGGGCACCTTCATGGCGCAGCTGGAAAGCCGCGGCATGCGTGCAGTGCCGCTCAACTTCGCGCAGGTCACCGCGGTCCCGCAGCACACCGACCTGGTGGTGCTGGCCAGCCCCTCGCTGGCCCTCGAGCCGGGCGCCGTGCGCGCACTGGTCGATTACCTGGCCAACGGCGGCAACCTGTTGTGGCTCACCGAGCCGGCCAACAGCGACCTCAACCTTGCGCCGCTCGCCGATGCGCTGGGCCTGCGCGTGCTGCCGGGCGTGCTGGTCGACGGCGGCGGCGCGGCTTTGGGCCTGAAGGATCCGCGGCTGATCGCACTGGGCGCCTATCCGCCGCATGCGATCACGCGCGGCTTCATGCTCACCACGCTGTTCCCGCAGGTGGCCGCGCTGGCGCAGGTCAACCGCAACGACTGGGCGGTGCAGGACTTCCTCGAATCGGGGCCGCAGAGCTGGACCGAATTCCAGCCGATCGAAAACGCGTCGAGCTCGACCATCCGCTACGACGCCGCGGCGGGCGAACTGAAGGGGCCGCTGGCCTTCGGCCTGGCCTTGTCGCGCCTGTCGCCGAGTCCGGACAAGAGCCAGCAGCGCGTGGCGGTGATCGGCGACGGCGATTTCCTGTCCAATACGTTCCTGGGCAACGGCGGCAACCGTGCGCTGGGCGAACGCGTGTTCGACTGGCTGCTCGGCGACGACGCGCTGGTGAGCCTGCCGCCGCGCGGCGCACCGGACCGCGTGCTGGAACTCTCGCAGACCGGACTCAACGTGGTCAGCCTGGGCTTCCTGATCGCGCTGCCGCTGCTGCTCCTGGTCATCGGCGGCGTGCTGACCTGGCGCCGGCGCCGGCGTTGATGCGGCGCAAGGCACGCCAGCGCTGGATCGTCGGCGCGATCGCGTTGGCGCTACTGGCGCTGGCCGCCGTGCAGTACCTGCACGACCAGCGCCAGGCGCCCGGCACGCTGCTGGCGCTGGATCCGGCCACGATCACGTCCGTGACGCTCGCCCTGCCTGGCCAGCCGCCGGAGCGCTACCGTCGCCACGACGGCCACTGGTGGCAAGCCAACGGCAAGCGTGCCGATGACGGCCGGCTGCAGGAGCTCACCGAGATCGCGCAGGCACCGGTCGTCAGCTGGCGGCCCGCGGCCGATTTCGATGCGGCGAAACTCGGTTTGGCACCGCCGCTCGCACAGCTCGCGCTGGATGGCCAGGTGCTCGATTTCGGCACCACCGCCGTGACCGGGCCGCTGCGTTACGTGCGCGCGGGTCACCGGATCGCCCTGGTACCGCTGCGTTACACACCCCGCCCGGCCACGCAGAACGCCGAACGCATCCACTGATCCCGTAGGAAGGCGCCGGGCGCTTGTGGCGTGGACGCGGCGGTCCCATATGAAACGGATCGAAGACCGAAGGAGCGCGCGATGAGCGAGCAGGTGATGGGTGTGTTCGGCATGGGCGTGATGGGACGCAGCCTGGCGCTGAACATCGAAAGCCGCGGCCACGCGGTCTCCGTCTACGACCACGACGGCGCCTTCACCGACCATGTCATGGCGACCCATCCCGACCGCCGCCTGGTGCCCTTCCACGAGCTGCCCGCCTTCGTCGCGTCGCTCGAGCGCCCGCGGCGCATCCTGCTGATGATCAAGGCTGGCCCGCCGGTCGATGCGATGCTCAAGGCGCTCAAGCCGCTGCTCGAACCGGGCGACATCGTGATCGACGGCGGCAACAGCTACTACCGCGATACCATCCGCCGCGAACAAACGATGCAGGCGGCCGGCTTCCACTTCATCGGCTGCGGTGTTTCCGGCGGCGAGGAAGGCGCGCTGCTCGGGCCGTCGATCATGCCGGGCGGCCCCCGCGAGGCGTATGCGAAGGTCGAGCCGATCCTGACCCAGATCGCCGCACGCGCACCGGACGGCACGCCCTGCGTGGCCTGGATGGGCCCCAACGGCGCCGGCCACTACGTGAAGATGGTGCACAACGGCATCGAATACGGCGACATGCAGCTGATCGCCGAGAGCTACGCGGTGCTGCGCCAGGTGCTGGGCCTGTCCAATACCGAGCTGGCGCGCGTCTATGCGGACTGGAACCGCGGCGAGCTGGACAGCTACCTGATCGGCATCACCTCGCACATCTTCACCCGCAAGGATCCCGACAGCGGCAACGACCTGGTCGACATGATCATGGACCGCGCGCTGCAGAAGGGCACCGGCCAGTGGACCTGCCAGGACGCGCTGGAGATGCGCGTGCCGCTGCCACTGATCACCGAGGCGGTGTTCGCGCGCGGCCTGTCGGCGCAGAAGGACGAGCGCCTCGCCGCCAGCCGCGTGCTGCACGGTCCCGACGCCACGTTCACCGGCGATCGCACGGCATTCGTCGAGTCGGTGCGCCGCGCGCTGTACCTGGGCAAGCTGGTCTCCTACGCGCAGGGGTTCGCCCAGCTGCGCGCCGCCTCCACGGCGCACGCCTGGGACCTGGACTACGCCACCATCGCCAGCATCTTCCGCGCCGGCTGCATCATCCGCGCCGGCTTCCTGGAACGGATCATGGAGGCCTACACGCGCGATCCGGACCTCGCCAACCTGATGCTCGATCCCTATTTCGCCGACACGGCCACGCGCTACCAGCAGGCCCTGCGCGAGGTGGTCGCCACCGCGGTGGCCTGTGGCGTCGCCACGCCCTGCCTGGCGTCGGCGATCGCCTGGTTCGACGGTTACCGCAGCGAGCACCTGCCGGCGAACCTGCTGCAGGCGCAGCGCGACTATTTCGGTGCGCACACGTTCGAACGCATCGATCGGCCCGGCAGTTTCCATGTGGATTGGGAGGCCTGAGGCAAGGCGTCCCCCATCCGCCCTTCGGGCACCTTCCCCCGCGTGCGGGGGAAGGACCGGGTCAGCCGCAAATTGGCAGACTTGTGGCGAAACCTCCGCATCCCTCCTGCGGTCACCGTCTCGTGCGGGACCGCCGCCAGGGAACAGCCTCCGATCCTTCTCCCGGTGAAGACGGGGGAAGGTGCCCGCAGGGCGGATGGGGGCGACCTTGCCCCAGCCCCACCAAGACATCCCTCACCATGCCCGAACTTCCCGAAGTCGAAACCACCCGCCGCGGCATCGCTCCGCACGTCGAAGGCCGCCGCGTCGCCGGCGTGGTGCTGCGTCGCCCCGACCTGCGCTGGCCGATCCCGCGCGAGGTGCGCGAACTGCTGCCTGGCCAGCGCATCGAGGCTGTCGAGCGCCGCGCCAAGTACCTGCTGTTGCACACGCAGGCCGGCAGCGCGCTGATGCACCTGGGCATGAGCGGCATGCTGCGCGTGCTGCCGCCGGATGCACCGCCGGGCGCACACGACCATGTCGACATCGCGCTCGCCGCCGAAGCAGGCCGGCCCGCGCGCGTGCTGCGCTTCACCGATCCGCGCCGTTTCGGTTGCCTGCTCTGGCAGCCGCCCGGCGAGACCCATGAGCTGCTCGCCGCGCTGGGCCCCGAGCCGCTCACCGACGCCTTCGACGGCGATCTGTTGTGGCACCTGTCGCGGGGCCGCAGCGCCGCGGTCAAGCTGTTCCTGATGGACAACGCGGTGGTGGTCGGGGTGGGCAACATCTACGCCAGCGAGGCGCTGTTCGCCGCCGGCATCGACCCGCGCCGCGCGGCCGGCAGGGTCTCGCGCGAGCGCTACGCGCGGCTCGCCGCGGAGGTGAAGCGCATCCTGGGCTGGGCGATCGAGCGGGGCGGCACCACGTTGCGCGACTTCCTCAATCCCGACGGCGCGCCCGGTTACTTCTTCCGCGAGCTCAACGCCTACGGCCGCGCCGGCGAACCGTGCAAGGCATGCGGCACGCCGATCCGCCAGGCCGTGCTCGGCCAGCGCTCGACGTTCTGGTGCCCGCGCTGCCAGCGCTGATCAGCGGCCTGCGTACAGCTGCTCGGCGCGCTGGAACAGCACCCAGCTGGTGGCGATCACCTTGTCGCCACCGCGCGGCCGGTTGCCGCGGTGGGTATGCGTGAAGGCCGCCGGCGCCAGCAGCAGCGCGCCGGTGCGTGGCGCGACCTTGCGCCGCTGGTGCAGGAACTCGGTTTCGCCCTCGTCGAATGAGTCGTTGAGGTAGATCGTCCACAGCAGGTGCCGGTGCAGCGTCTCGGCGTGGGGATCGCGCGGGTACAGCTCGCAATGCCAGTAGGGGTAGCCGCCGCGGTCGGCGGCATAGCGCTGCAGGTTGATCGGTCCCGGACGGAACACGGTCTCCACCAGCGGCGCGAGCGTCGCATCGTCCATCGCCTGCAGGCGCTCGGGCGTGAGGCGTTCGGGTGCGCCGTCGGCGCCGGGCACCTGCAGCATCAGCGGCGCGACGAGCGCGTGCGGGTAGCGACGCAGATAGGCGAGCAGGCCGGCGAACACCGCCTGGTTGAGCGCTGCCTCGGCGTCCTGCCAGGCGGGCAGGCCGCTGATGCCGAGGTCCTGGCTGTCCTTCAGTTCGGGCAACACGCCCGCGCCGACCCGGCCGGGACGCAGCCCGTCGCTTGCCGCGAGGCGCTCGACCAGTGCGGCGCACGCGGCCGGAGGCAGGGCCTCCGGGTAGAGCTCGATGAAGTCGTCGTCGGGCGAAGAGGAGCGCATGCGGGGCGTCAAGGTTCAGCTTCGGGATAACCATCCTCGCACGCGCCCCGCGCCCGGCAAACGCTTGCCTGGCATGGCTTTCCGGGCTCGCTGCCCGGCAGGCAACCATACGCCGTGGTGTGGAAGCAGACGACCGGTTGTTCACGCGACCCTGCAAATGCTGCCCCGGACCGCCCCATCCCGCGGGCGTCTCGGGGAGCTTACGCATGCAGTCGAAGTTCATGCCGTCGATCAGACACACCACCTTCCGTCTCTGCGCCATCGCGGCGGGCTTGCTCGCCAGTGGCGTGGCGCTCGCGGATGCGCAGCTCGATCCGCAGTTGCTGGCGAAGATGGGGGCCGCCGCAACCGCCGAACCCTTGCAGGTGGTGATCACCTACAAGCAATCCGGGCCGGTCACGTCAGACCAACTGGCCGTGCTCGAGTCGCTGGGCATCACCCAGGGCCTGACCATGCGCACGCTGCCGATCGCCGGGGCGCTGGCGACGCCGGCAGAGATCCGTGCGCTGGCACAGCGCGACGACGTCCTCTCGATCTGGGCCAACCGCCGGCTGACCTACCTGGATGCCGAAGCGAACGGCCTCTCGGGCGCCACGCGCACCACCGCCAACCCGGCCGATTACCACCGCGCGATTCCCTTCAGCGGCAAGGGCGTGACGGTCGAGATCAACGATTCGGGCATCGACGCGACGCACATGGACCTGCAGTACGGCACCCATGTGGTGCAGAACACGCAGGCGCTGACCAACCTGGCCGCCTACGACACGACGCTGCCGATCACCTACCTCGAAGGCGTGCCGAACACCGACTGGGGCTCCGGCCACGGCACCCACTGCGCCGGCATCGTCGGCGGCAATGGCGCGCGCTCGAACGGCCTGTACACCGGCGTGGCGCCGGGTGCCGACCTGGTCGGCTATGGCTCCGGTGGCGTGCTGCTGATCCTGGATGCCGTCGGTGGCCTGGACTACGCCGCGACCCACCAGTTCAGCTTCCGCAACCCGATCCGCGTGGTCAGCAACTCATGGGGCAGCTCGGGCAAGTTCGACCCGGCCGATCCGGTCAATGTCGCCTCCTACGAGCTCTACAAGCGCGGCATCGTGAGCGTGTTCGCCGCCGGCAATGACGGCCCGGGCGAGGACACCCACAACCCCTACGCGCAGGCGCCCTGGGTGATCTCGGTCGGTGCCAGCGAGAAGAACGGCGTGCTGACCGACTTCTCCTCGCGCGGCAAACGTGGCGAGAGCGGCAGCTTCACCATGCCCGACGGCAAGCAGTGGACCTACGTCAACGAGCCGACCATCGTGGCACCCGGCGTGGACATCATCTCCACCCGGGACACCACCGGCACGCTGCCGGCGCTGGCCGCGCAGCAGGACGCGGAGGTGATCCCGGCGGCGTACCTGCCCTTCTACACGATCATGAGCGGCACTTCGATGGCCACGCCGCACGTGGCCGGCATCATCGCGCTGATGCTGGAGGCCAATCCGAACCTGACCCCGGCGCAGGTGCGCGACATCCTCGAGCGCACCGCCACCAACATGACCGGCCGGCTTGGCTGGGAGGTCGGTGCCGGCCACATCAACGCCTACACGGCGGTGGCCGAGGCGGCCGGCATCCGCGGCGGTTTCGGCGGCACGGTCAACACGCTGCATGGCTTCAACAGCAACGCGCTGGTCACTCCGGGCGCACCGCCGGTGCCGTTCTCGGTGGACTTCGCCCCGGTCGGGCCGGTCGGCGAGCAGAGCTTCACGGTCGGGCCGGAAGTGGCCTTCGTCAGCGCCCGCGCGACCATCGGTACCAACACGCTGGCGTTGGTGCTGATCGATCCGGATGGCGAAGAATACGGTTCGGCGATCTCCCTGCCGGTGCTCGGCGACACCGTCACCACCGGCGCGCCGGGCAAGCCGGGCGTGTGGAAGGTCACCGTGCGCGGTATCGGCTCGGTCTCCGGCACCGGCCTGGACCCGGCCGGCGTCACCAATGGCTACGCCGCGCCGGGCACGGTCACCGGCGAGGTCAGCTTCCTCAACAGCGGCGGCTACACTGGCCTGGGCGACATCGCCAACCACCCGGCGCGCCAGGCGATCGAGTTCGCCGTCGCCCACCGGCTGGTCGATGGCCTGGCCGATGGTCTCTACCATCCGGACGACCCGCTCAAGCGCAGTGACCTGGCCAAGTACCTGGTAATGGGCGCGAGCGTGCGCCAGTACCTGCCCTTCGACGGCCAGCCGAGCTTCACCGACCTGGGCACCGGCAAGAAGGCCTATCCCTTCGCCGAGTCGGCGATCGCACCCGGCGGCGCGCTGCGCGACACCAGCCAGCGCCAGGACGGCGTAATGAACCTGTGGGGCGGCCAGTTCCACCCGGACGACAGCGTGACGCGGCTGAGCCTGGCCTACTCGCTCGTGCAGAGCCTGGCGCTGCAGGCCGAAGCCCGCGCCTTCAGCGGACCGCTGACCGCGTTCTACGAGGGCCAGCGCATCCCGGTCGACGACGCCGGCCAGGTGCCGGCGAACCTGCGCGGCTACGTGCAGCTGGCGCTGGACCGTGGCGTGATCAACGCGCGCTTCAAGGTGACCCAGGGCCCGTATGACCTGCAGCCGACGATGCACGCGTACTTCGACCCGAACAAGGTCGTCACGCGTGCCGCCTATGCGGTGGCGGCCGGACGCTACATGACGCTCTACCAGAGCGGGCAGTAGGCGTTCCCCGGGGTCCGGTGGCTCCGCCGCCGGACCCCGCAGGGCGGGCCCAAGGCCACCCGCGTCAGGCCGGCCAGTCGAAGGCGACGTGGGTGTTGTTGAAGCGCGGGTCGTCCAGGCTGCCGCCCGGGTGCGCCACCAGCTCGCCAGGCAGGCCTTCGACCTCCAGCGGCTGGCCTTCGGCGAAGCGGGCGCCGAGCGCCTGCAGTTCCACCAGCCGTTCGCACAACATGCCGGCCTGGCCGGCGTGCGCATCGGGGACGTGACGCAGGCTCAGGTCCGGACGGCCGAACTTGCGCAGGCCGCGCGTGTGGATGTGCGAGCGCCCCTCATCGTCCGGGTTGCGCAGAATCAGCACGTGGTTGCGCGGCGGCGCGCCACCGGGCACCAGGTAATGCCGGCGCCATGCTTCGGCGTCGAACAGGGTGAGGATCTGAGGATCGAGGATCGCGACGCCGCCCACGTCCAGCAGGCCGGCCAGCACGCCCATCGTGTCGCGCAGGTAGTCGAGGCTGTCGCGGTCGGCCAGCTCGCCACGCACCACCAGTACGTCCGGGGTGGAGCGGGCCTGCTCGAAGGCGTCGGGCGCATCCTCCTTCAGCAATTCGCCCAGCGCGCCCTTGAGCGGATAGCCCTCCCAGCCACGCAGCGCGTTGTGGCCGAAGCGCTGCAGCGCCACGCCCTCGGGCAAGCCCCGGCTCGCGTAGCGCGCGGCGGGAATCGCCAGGTCCTCGGCGAAGCGGCCGAAGACGTAGAAGTTCAGCACGAGGGTTTCGTCGCTCGGCTGCCAGTAGGGGCGAGGCCAGGCTTCCGGGGTTGCGGTCATGGGGTGTCCTTCAGGAGAGGGCGCCCGGCCTGGCGAAACATCAGGGCCGGTCGTCCGGCGGCAGCACGCTCTGCTGCAGTTCGATGCGGCCGCGACCTTCGGTGATGTGCTTGAACTCGGCGCGACTGACCGAGACATAGCGGTCGTTGCCGCCGATCTCAACCTGCGGGCCTTCGGTCACCGCGCGGCCCTGCTCGTCCACCCGCACCACCATGGTGGCCTTGCGGCCGGTGTGGCAGATGGTCTTGATCTCCTCCAGGTTGTCGGCCCAGGCGAGCAGGTAGCGGCTGCCCTCGAACAGCTCGCCGCGAAAGTCGGTACGCAGGCCGTAGGCCAGCACCGGGATGTTCAGCCGGTCGACCACGTCGGAGAGCTGCCACACCTGCGCCTTGGACAGGAACTGCGCCTCGTCGACGAACACGCAGTGCAGCGCGCCGCGCTCGGCGATGTCCTGTTCCACCAGCGCGAAGAGGTCCTCGCCCGCAGCGAAGCGACGCGCATTGGCCTTCAGGCCGATGCGCGAAGCAACCACGCCCGCGCCGAAACGCTCGTCCAGCGCGGGAGTGAGGATCAGCGTGCGCATGCCGCGCTCGTGATAGTTGTAGGCGCTTTGCAGCAGCGTGGTGGTCTTGCCGGCATTCATTGCCGAGTAATAGAAGTAGAACTTGGCCATGAGGCGGCGAAGCGGTCAGCGGAAACGGCGCATTGTAGGGGACTATTCCGCGCGCGCCTGCGCCAGGCGATAGCGATGCCCCGCCCACCACTGGCGCAGGTTGGCCAGCACGGACACGCCGTAGACGATCTTGAACACGCGCAGCCTGTGCAGCACCGGCGGTGGGTCGAACAGGTCGCCGGCCAGCATCGAGATCACGCCCTGCTCCAGCTGCCAGGTGTTGCGCGGCGAGGCGAACATCCGCCGCATCACCGGCTCGTTGAAGCGGTAGATGAAGAAGGCGAAGCGCGCCATGCCCTTGCGCAGGCGCCTTTCCAGCGCGCGCTGCAGCGCCGCTTCGCGCTTCGGTTCGCGCAATGCGCCGTCGACCACCTCGACCGCGCGCTCGGCCGCGTCCATCGCCAGGAATACGCCGGAGGAGAACACCGGGTCGAGGAAAGCGAAGGCATCGCCGACCAGCATCCATCCGGGACCGGCCATGCGCGTCGAGTCGTAGGAGTAATTACCGGCTGCCCGGATCTCGTCGATCGGCTCGGCGCCCTCCAGCCGCTGCCACAGCTGCGCGTTCTGCCGGAGCGTGTCGAGCAGGAACTCGCGGGTGTCGCCGCGGCGGCGCTTGAGGTACTCCGGCCAGCACACCGCGCCGACGCTCATGCTGCCGTCCGGCAACGGGATCATCCACATCCAGCCGTGCTCGAAGCGGTAGATGCTGACGTTGCCCGCGTCCTCGCCAGGGCGCCGCGCCGCGTTGCTGAAACGGGTGAACAGCGCCGCGCTCTGGTGCTGGCGATTCTTGCGCTTGAGCTTCTTCCTGGTGGAGAGGAACGCGTCGCGGCCGCTGGCGTCGATCAGGTAGCGCGCCTCGATCGTGTAGCGCTCGCCCAGGTCGGTCTTCACCTCCAGGCGCGTCTGCCGCGCGCCGACCTGATCGACGGCGACCACCTGCTGGCCTTCACGCGCATCGGCGCCGGACTCGCGTGCGTGGTCGTAGAGCATCTTGTCGAAGTCCTGCCGCCACACCTGGTAACTGTGCGGCGGGCTTTGGCACAACGCGCGGCCGAAAGAGAACACGTTGTATCCGCGCTCGTTCTCGGCCTCGAAGTCGGCGCCGGCCTTGAACACGCCCATGGCGTGGACCTTGTCCAGCACACCGAGGCGCTCGAGGATCGGCAGGTTCATCGGCAGCAGCGATTCGCCGATGTGGAAGCGCGGGTGGCGCTCCTTCTCCAGCGCGATCACCTTGTATCCGCGTCGAGCCAGCAGCGCCGCGGCGGTACTGCCCGCCGGGCCGCCGCCGATGATCGCCACGTCGCATGATTCGATTGCCTGTTCCCGCTCCATCCGCTCCCCCGGCGAACCTGTGATGGCCGCCCGATTATGGCCGAAGCGTCCGGGTGCGCCAGAGGCGCTCTGCTACCATCAGCCTCCGCCCGTACCACCGCCCGCTCCATGCTCAATCCGCAACAACTGGCCGCCGTCGAACACTGCGACAGCCCGCTGCTGGTGCTGGCCGGCGCCGGGTCCGGCAAGACCTCGGTGATCACCCAGAAGATCGCGCATCTGATCCAGCGGCGGAAGCTCGCGGCCGGGCGCATCGCAGCGATCACCTTCACCAACAAGGCCGCGCGCGAGATGCGCGAGCGCGTGGGCAAGCTGGTCAGCAGCGAGGATGCCGCGGCGCTGACCGTGTGCACGTTCCACGCGCTGGGCCTGAAGTTCCTGCAGATCGAACACGCGCGCGCCGGATTGCGCCGCGGCTTCTCGGTGCTGGACGCCGATGACAGCGAAGGCATCGTCAAGGAGCTGGCGCCCAAGGGCGCCAAGCCGGATGTGCTGTTCGGCATCCGCAACCTGCTCAGCCGCGCCAAGAACGCCGGTCTTTCGCCGGAGGAGGCACTTGCCGCCGCCCGCGCGCCGCGCGAGCTGGAGGCGGCGACGATCTACCAGATGTACCAGCAGCGCCTGGCCGCCTTCAACGCAGTCGACTTCGACGACCTGATCCGCCTGCCGCTGCGTATCCTGGAATCGGATACCGAATGCCGCGACGCGTGGCGCGAGCGGCTGCGCTACCTGCTGGTGGACGAATACCAGGACACCAACGACGCGCAGTACCGGCTGCTCAAGGCCCTCGCCGGCGAGCGCGGCAGCATCACCTGCGTGGGTGACGACGACCAGTCGATCTACGCCTGGCGCGGCGCCAACCCGGAGAACATCGACCAGCTCGGCCGCGACTGGCCCAACCTGCGCGTGATCAAGCTGGAGCAGAACTACCGCTGCGGCAAGCGCATCCTGCGCGCGGCCAACCAGCTGATCGCGAACAACCCGCACCTGCACGAGAAGAAGCTCTGGAGCGAGCACCCGGAGGGCGCGCCGATCCGCGTGCTGGAATGCAAGGACGCCGAGCACGAGGCCGAGAAGGTCGCCGCGATCGCCACCACGCTGGCCGAGAAGCACAAGGCGCGCTGGCACGACATCGCCATCCTCTACCGCGGCAACTTCCAGGCCCGTCCGCTGGAAAAGGCGCTGCGCCTGGCACGCATTCCCTACCACCTCACCGGCGCGCTCTCGTTCCTCGACCGCGCCGAGGTGAAGGATCTGCTCTGCTACCTGCGCCTGCTGACCAACCCCAGCGACGATGCCGCCTTCCTGCGCGTGGTCAACGTGCCCAAGCGGGAAGTCGGCGCGACCACGCTGGAGAAGCTCGGCCAGCTCGCCCAGTCCAGGCACTGCTCGCTGCTGGAAGCGACCCGCAGCGACGCGGTGTTGCGCCAGCTCACGCCGCGCCCGGCCGCCGCGCTGGCGGGTTTTTCCGAACTGCTCGACGAACTGCGCAGTGCCTCGCTGCACGAAAGCGCGGCGGATCTGGTCGAGCGCATCCTCAAGCGCACCGGCTACGCTGCGCACATCGCCGCCAGCACGCCCGATGCGAGCTTGCGCGACCGCCGCATGGCCAACCTGCAGGAGCTGGCCGACTGGTTCCGCGCCATGGCCAAGGGCAACAGCGCCGGCGACCTGGCTGCGCAGCTGGCCCTGCTCAGCCACGCCGACCGCGACGAGCCGGGCAACGCGGTGCGCATGATGACCATGCACGCGGCCAAGGGGCTGGAGTTCCGCTTCGTCTTCATCGTCGGCTGCGAGGAAGGCACGCTGCCGCACGAGGGCGCCATCGACGAGGGCCGCATCGACGAGGAGCGGCGCCTGATGTACGTGGGCATCACCCGCGCCAAGGAGTTGCTCACGCTGTCCTGGTCCGCCCGCACCAGACGCTACGGCGAGATCCACACCAACCAGCCCAGCCGCTTCCTGCACGAGCTGCCGCAGGCCGACCTGCACTGGCAGGGCAAGGACCCGGAAGCCGACAAGGAAATCGTGCGCGAGACCGCCGAATCGCACATGGCAAGAATCAAGGCCATGCTGGGGTGACACATCCGGCCAGCCTGCGGTCGCCGGCTTTCACCTGACCGCGCGGGTAGCGACGGAACTGCAACACGCTCGCGCCGTCCGCACGACCTCCGCAGGACGCCAAACGCCTGTGCGCAGGGCCTCCTGAAATGGATGCCCAAGACATTATTCTTTTCTGATACCTTCACGGTTCTGTAACGCCAGTGCCACGGTTGGGGCCGCGAGCACTGCGCAAAAGGGGAGAAAACATGCGTCACACACTTCATCGGGCCTTGCTTGCAGGCCTGCTGGCCACGGCTATGGCCCAGGTCCAGGCGGCCGAGCCGGTTACCGTCGAGGCGCTCGCGCGTCTGCCCGCGCTGCAGTCGGTATCCATGAGCCCGGACGGCGAGCATCTTGTCGCCCTCATTCCTTCGCCGAAGAACCCGGATGAAACGGCCCTTGCGACGTGGGACATCGATGCCCTGTCCGCGGGCCCGAAGGTGATCACTCCCTCCGGCGAGCACATGAAGTTCATCGCCGCTTCCGCGCTCAAGGCGGACAAGATCCTGGCCATCGCACGCCAGGAGTGGACGGGCGACCTCGGCGGCTGCGGCGAGGGCAAGAGTACCGGCGCCACGCGTACCTTCATGGTCAAGGCCTACCTGACCGGCGAGCAGCAGAAGAACTTCGACGAGGCGTTCACCAGTGACGTCCGCAAGGTGGGCGTCAGCGAACAGACCCAGCGCTGCCTGGAGCTGGCCGGCACCGCCTCGCTGGTCAACATGCTGCCGCTGGATCCGGATCGGGTGATCATCAGGCAGCTGAGCGAGCTCAGCCTCACGTCGAGCTACTACCTCTACAACCTCAAGACCAAGGAAACCGACCTGCTGTTCCGCGGCGGCACCCGCGCCACGCCTGCCTTGTTCGACTCGCGCACGGGCAAGGTGCTGGCCAAGACCGAGATCGTTCCGGTCGGCGGCGGCTACGAACAGCAGGTGCAGTTGCTCAATGCCAAGACCGGCCAGTTCGAGCTGCAGGCGCCGCTGACCACCAAGCTTTCGGACCGGTACACGGTGGACGTCGTCGGCATGGACGATGCCTCGGGCAAGTTCTACCTGTTGACCGACCAGTTCTCGGACAAGGTCCAGGCGCGCCTGTACGACCCGGTCCAGCACAAGTACGACAGCGAGCCGGTCGTCGCCGACCCGGACTACTCGATCGACGCCCTGCTGTTCAGCACGCGCCGCGCGGACTTCAACCAGGTCGTGGGTTTCGCCATCAACGGCCCGCACCGGCAGGTGGTCTACGTCGACCCCATGCTCAAGGCCATCCAGGCCGGCATCAAGAACGCGTTCCCGGGCCAACAGGTCTCGATCGGCGACTACACGGACGATTTCTCGCGCGTACTGTTCAGCACCCAGGCGCCCGGTACGCCCATCGCCTACCACCTGCTGCTGGACAAGAAGATCGTCAACCTGGGCAGCCAGCGCCCGTGGCTCGAAAAGGGCCTCGCGCTGGACGAGAGCTGGGTGACCTACAAGGCCCGCGACGGCCGCGATATTCCCGCGATCCTCGACCTGCCGATCGGCTGGAAGAAGGGTGACGCCCCCGCGCCGGCCGTCGTGCTCCCGCATGGCGGTCCGTGGGCACGCGATTACCTCGGCTGGGACGTTTCCGGCTGGGTGCCGTTGCTGACCTCACGCGGCTACGCCGTGCTGCGCCCGCAGTACCGTGGCTCGTCCGGGCTCGGACGCAGCCTGTGGCTCGCCGGCGACAAGCAGTGGGGCCTGGAGATGTCCGACGACAACGACGACGCAGCCGCCTGGCTGGTCTCCCAGGGCATCGCAGCCAAGGATCGCATCGCCATCTTCGGCTATTCGTATGGCGGCTTTGCCGCCGTGGCCGCCGTCGTGCGCAACCCGTCGCCGTTCCAGTGCGCGATCGCCGGTGCACCGGTGGCGAACCTGGGCCGCTTGGGCACCTCATGGAGCGACAACCGTCTGCAGCGCATCCTGCAGGGACAGACGGTCAAGGGCATGGACCCGATGGACAACACGAGCAAGGCCCACCTGCCGATCATGCTGTTCGGTGGCGATCGCGACGTGCGTGTCCCGCCCTTCCATCCGCGAGATTTCTACAAGGCGGTCAAGGACATCGTGCCTGCGCAATACCACGTGATCGCCGACATGCCGCACAGCATGCCGTGGTACCCGCGCCAGCAGCGCGAGACGCTGAGCCTGATCGAGGGCTATCTCGCCAAGGACTGCGGCCTGGCTCGCTAACGTGACTTCTTTCGGCCGGACGGGATCGTTTGCAAGGTTCTCGCCCCGTGCGGCTACATTGGCTGAACCGCAGCCTAACGCGGTCGCAGCTTATTGCGTCAACTGGGGAAACAAGGGGAAATTTGATGAACAAGGTTGCCCAACGCGGGCTTCATCGCCTGCCGCTGGCAGTGGCTGTCATTGCTGCACTGCAAGTCATGCCCGTTTTTGCACAGGACCAGTCGCCCTCGACGACGCAGTCCACCGAATCGACCAGCCAGCCTTCCACCACGGAGAAGGCCAAGAACCTGGAAACGATCACGGTTACCGGCTCGCTGCTGAAGCGGCCTGAGTACGAGACCACCGCCCCCGTGCAGGTGATCGAGATCCAGAACAACATCGCCGCCGGCCAGTTCGATACGGCCGACTTCCTGCAGACCTCGGCCGCCGCGGCCGGTTCCACGCAGATCAACGGACAGTTCGGCGGTTACATCGTCGAAGGCGGCACCGGCGTGCAGACCGTCAACCTGCGCGGCCTCGGCGCCAACCGCACGCTGATCCTGCTCGACGGCCAGCGGCCGGGTCCGGCGGGCGTGCGCGGCCAGGTGGGCGCGTTCGACCTCAACGTCATTCCGCAGGTCATCCTGTCGCGCATCGAGATCGTCAAGGATGGCTCGTCCTCGATCTACGGCTCCGACGCGCTGTCGGGCGTGGTCAACCTGATCACCAAGAAGAACATCGACCGTCCGGAGATGACCTTCGCGGCGAGCGTCCCGGAACACGGCGGCGGCGAGCAGTACAGCGCTTCGTTCGGTACCGGCTGGAACTTCAAGAACGGCAGCGTCGTGGCTGCGGTGCAGATGGACAAGCTCGAGGCGCTTAAGCTGGGCGACCGCGACTTCCTCAAGTGCAACCAGGACATGGCCTGGGGCACGGACGGGCAGCGCATCGATCGCGAGGACCGCTCCATCATCTCCGGCTCCTCGCTCGCCGGCTGCAACAACCTCTACGCCAACTCGATCATCTGGTACCTCGATTCGCGCGTCCGTTACGTGCCCTCGCCTGACGGCAGCACGGTCGGCCCGTTCCCGGGCTACCACCCGCGTCCGTACCCCACGCCCCGTTACGACACCAACGGTGAGGCGTACTACGAGGACGTGCTGAACTATCCGTTCATGAACGACGCCTACGTCATCAACCAGCGCAAGCGCGCCAGCGCCTACGCGGCGACCGACTTCAGCTTCGGCAGCGTGAACTGGAAGACCCAGTGGCTGTTCAACCATCGCGAGAGCAAGGACCACTCCTACCGCCAGTTCTTCCCGCTGGTGTCCGATGGCCCGCTGCAGCCGGATCTTTCCAACGTGTATGAGCCGATCATGCCGTTCCCGGACGACGGCAACGAGAAGGTCGACTACCTGTACGGCACCACCAAGCTGGAAGGCCTGTTCTCCTCGACCGACAGCTGGTCGTGGGAAGTCAACGCCGGCTACAGCCGTTCGAGCGGCGATTACGCGCACCGCGACATCGACGTGTCCAAGACCGGCGACCTGAGCTATGCCGATTCGGGCGAGGCTTCGGTCGACTATTTCGACCCGGGCATCCTCAGCGGCGAGCGCATGGGTGATCTGGTCAACGCCATCGGCGTCTGGAACACCGGCCATACGCTCTACACCCAGGCCACCGCCAACGCGCTGTTGACCGGCAACCTGTTCACGCTTCCGGCGGGCGACGTTGCCTCGGCGTTCGGCGTGGAATACCGCCACTACAAGATCGACGACGTACCGAGCGATTTCACCCTCGCCTCCAGGGCCTGGGGTTACACCTCGGCGCAGCGCACCCACGGCACGGACAACGTGCGTGAAGTGTTCGGCGAAGTGGACGTGCCGCTGCTGAAGGGCCTGCCGGCGGTCGAATCGCTCTCGGTCGACCTTTCCGGGCGCGTGTTCAAGTACGGTTCGGTGGACAGCCGCGACCAGGTCTGGAAGACCGGCCTGAATTGGCAGATCACCCCGACCTTCCGCATCCGCGGCACGCTCGGCACTTCCTACCGTGCGCCGGGCCTGTACGAGCTGTACCTGGGCGACCAGACCGGCTTCCAATCCCAGACGACGATCGATCCGTGCATCCTGTGGGGCGACAGCACCAACGACCGCCTGCGTGCCAACTGCGCGGCCGCCGGCATCCCCGCCGACTATTCCGCTGGCGGCGCCTCCTCGGCCACGATCCACTCCGGTGGCGGCAAGGGCCATCTGGAAGCGGAGACCTCCCGCGCCAAGTCGCTGGGCTTTGCCTGGTCGCCGGACTTCGCCAACCTCAACCTGGCGGTGGACTACTTCGACTACGACGTGCGGGGCGAGATCACCAACCTGGATGCAGGCGACGTGATTTCCGGCTGCTATCTGTCGACGGTCTATCCGAACTCCTTCTGCGACCAGATCGTCCGCAAGCCGGCAAACGACCCGTCGACCCCGTTCATGATCACGGACGTCTACGGTTCCTACATCAACATCAACCGTGAGCGGACGCGTGGCTATGACCTGCAGGTCAACTACGCGAAGGACCTGTCGTTCGGCAAGCTGTCGGCCGATGCCCAGGTGACCTACACCGTCGAGGACACCACCCTGCTGTTCTCCACGGCCGAGGCCAGCGGCTTCAGCCAGGAGAACCAGGTCGGCTTCATCGGACGTCCGAAGACCGTCGGCATCAGCGACGTGAGCCTGGAACACGGCGACTGGACCTTCGCCTGGCAGGGCCGCTACGTGAGCACGACGTCCGCGATGGACCTGGACCGGACCTTCAACTACTCCGGCTACGAGGGTGCCACGCGCGACATCAAGGCGGGCTGGCAGCTGCTGCACAGCGTGTCCGTGGCCTACGAAAAGGGCCACTGGGGTGCGATGTTCGGCGTGCGCAACCTGTTCGACAAGAAGCCTGACCAGATCTCGGCAAGCGCGGGTACCGTGGTCGGCAACACGCCGCTCTACGCCTCGCAGTACGACTGGTACGGCCGCACGTTCTTTGCCCGGCTGAACTACAAGTTCTAAGCCAGGCCATCGAGCGAGCAGGAAAGGAGGCGACACTGTCGCCTCCTTTTTTTTGCTCCGCGTTTACTCCTGCGGTGGCGCGCAGGCGGGCGAAAGAGGCGGAGGGAAGGCCAGGCCAAGTTCCTGCGACACGGGCGAGCAGGAACCGATCGATTGCAGCTGCGGCCGCGCCGGCTCTCCCGGCAAGGCCGGAAGATCGACCGGCTCGAGCGCGGAGCCGGTCCCCATACTCAAAGCAGGTTCTCGCCTTCCAGCTCGCTCTTGAGGTAGGCGTAGTAGATCGGCGCAGCGACCAGGCCGGCCAGGCCGAAGGCCGCTTCCATCGCCAGCATGGCGATCAGCAGCTCCCACGCGCGCGAGCGGATCTGGGTGCCGACGATGCGCGCGTTGAGGAAGTACTCCAGCTTGTGGATCAGGATCAGGAACACCAGCGCGGCGATGCCCACGCCCAGGGATACCGACAGGCCCGCGATGGTCACGGCGGTGTTGGAGATCAGGTTGCCGATCACCGGCAGCAGGCCGACCACGAAGGTCACCGCCACCAGCGTCTTGGCCAGCGGCACGTGGATGTCCATCAACGGCAGCACGCCGATCAGGAAGATCGCGGTGAACATGGTGTTGATCAGCGAGACCTTGATCTGCGCGAACACGATGTTGTGGAACGCATCGGCGAGCCGGTTGCAGCGCTGGCCCAGCGTCGCCGCCAGCGGGCCGGGCTGGTGCGCCGGGCCGGCGCTGTGGCTGAGCGCCACGATCGCACCCAGCACCAGCCCGATGATCACGTGGGCGAAGCCACGCGCGGTGTCCTTCCCGGCCAGTTGCAGGCTGGCCGCATGCTTGCGGGTCAGGTCGCCGGCCATCACGCGCAGCTCGTCCACGCTGTCCGGCAGCGAGCCGACCAGCGCGGCCGGCAATTGCTCGCGCGCCTTCTCCACCAGCGGCATCAGTTGCTTGTCCCACAGCTCCTGCGGATTGCCGATCTCGCTGTGGAAGAAGCTGATCGCGCCCAGCGCCAGCAGGATCAGCAACCCCACCACCACCGCGCCGATCAGCGCCACCACCACCACGCGGGCGCGCGGGCCGGACAGGCGACGCTCCAGCAACGGGCTGATCGTCTGCACCAGCTCGTACACCAGCAGCCCGGCCAGCAGCGCCGAAAGCAGGTGCAGTTCCATCACCAGCACCAGGGCGATGCCGGCCAGCACATAGCTGGCGATCCGGGTGGCGCGCGAGGGTTCGCGCAGCAGGGACGGGTTGGGGGCCATGGGCCACGGCTTCGGGGAGGGGAACCCCAGTCTCGCAGCAGGCCGGCCCGCCTGCCAGCCTGGCGTACACTGGCCGGCCGTTCGTGCGCACAAGGATTCCAAAGCGATGACCTCGCGCTTTCCCGCCCTGGCCGCCCTGGCCGCCCTGTTCCTGCTCGCCGGCTGCACGGCCGCGCCGCCGCCCCGGCCGATAGCCGCGCCGGTGCCCGCGGACGACAACCTCAACGCCACCGCCTGGGTACAGAACGCGGTCGAGCACGACCTGATCTACCTGCAGACCTACCGCGACGCCCGGGAACACCTGGCCGCCGCGCTGGCCGACGCCCAGTGGGACGCGCTGACCCCGGTCGATCGCACCCGGCCCGCCGGCGGCTTGCCGCCGGCGGTGGTGCTGGACGTGGACGAGACGGTGCTGGACAACTCGCCCTACCAGGCGCGCCTGGTCCGCACGCACGCCCCGTTCGACCAGGCCAGCTGGGACGCGTGGTGTCGCGAGGCGCGCGCCCGTGCCGTACCCGGGGTGGTGGCCTTCACCCGTGACGCGGCTGCGCACGGGGTCAAGGTGATCTTCATTTCCAATCGCGACAAGGCGCTGGACGAGGCGACCCTGGCCAACCTGCGCCAGGTCGGCGTGCCGGTGGCCGGGCCGGATGCCCTGCTCGGCCTGGGCACGACCGTGCCCGGCTGCACCGCGCACGGTTCGGACAAGGGCTGCCGGCGGCAATGGGTCAGCCGGCACTACCGCGTGCTGATGCAGTTCGGCGACCAGCTGGGCGATTTCCTGGATATCGCGCAGAACACGCCCGCGGGCCGCGAGTCGGCGGTCAAGCCGTATCTGGACTGGATCGGCCAGCGCTGGTTCGTGCTGCCCAACCCCACCTACGGCAGCTGGGAGCCGGCGCTGTTCGGCAACGACTGGCAGCTCGCGCCGCAGGAGCGGCGCGAGCGCAAGATTGAAAGCCTGCGCGTTGAGTGATATTGAAATCAATGGTTTGCAGCACAAAACAAAACCATTGCCTTAGAAGGCGGGCCCGCGTAAGCTCTGTTTCGCCGAAACCTGCTGACCTCCTAATCGCGGGCAAGGCCATTTCCCTTCCGGCCCGGCCGGATTTCCCCCGCGCGGCTCCAGGCCCGCGGGGTTTTTCTTTTTGCGGCCCCTGGCGAACAGACATCCGCTTGCCGCCAGTTCGACGGGCCGCGTACGCCTGCGAGGCCATGCTTGCGCCTCCCGCCCCAACGCCCTCCGCAAGATGAGGTCCATGCGTCCGTCCTTCGTCCGTCGCCTCCTGCCATGCCTGGCCCTGGTCGCGCTGACCGCCTGCCATTCCGGTGAGCACGCGCCCGCCGCCAACACGGCCAGCCAGTCGCCCGAGGGGGCCGTGCAGCAATCGATCGCACTGGTGCGCGCCGGCGACTTCGCGGGCTTCTGGCAACATGCCCTGCCGCCGCACGACTACGCGATGCTGCGCGAGGACTGGGGCAAGGCGCGCACCGGCGAGACGCCGCTGACCGACGCCGAGCGCGCGCGCATCGACAGCGCCCTGCAGCAACTGGCCGCGCCGGACGCCGCGGCCACGCTCGATGCCCGGCTGCAGCCCTGGCTGGCCGACGCCCAGGCCCGCTACGGCGACCAGCTGCCGCTGCTGATCGGCATCGGACGCGCGCTGGCCGGCAAGGCGATCGAGGAGGACGCGCGCCTCACCGACACCCAGAAACGCCATGCCTCCGCGCTGGTCGATGCGCTCGGCCCGTGGGCGCAGCAAGCGCCGTGGTTCGATCCGGCCAGGGCACGCCAGGCGGTCGGCGTGGTGGTGGCCACCGCGCGCGAGCTGGATCTGCAGGACGCGCAAAGCCTGCGTGCGATGGACTTCGACCAGGCCATGCGCAGCTACGCGATCGCCTTCCACGGCCTCGAACGCATGCTCGCGATCTACGGGCTGCCGCTGGACGAGGCGCTGGCCTCCGCGCGGGTGGTGCCGCTGGAATACCACCCGCCGTATGCGCGCGTGCGCGTGGAGTACCTGCTGATGGGCACCCCGCTGTCGATCGAGTCGACGCTGGTGCAGCAGAACGGCCATTGGTACGACCAGGACCTGCTGGAAGGCGTGCGCCAGGCGCATGGCCACCTGACCGCACCGGCCACCGCGGGGACGGTCGCCGCGGTGCCCTGAGCGGTCCCGGCGGCCCACCGGCTACAATCCGCCGATGCAGAACATGACCGCGGATTCCCCCGCCCGCAGCCGCGCACCCTGGTGGTTCAGCCTCGCAGGCCAGTTGCTCGAACCCTGGGTGCGCATCCGGCGCGACCCGGCCGAACCGGCCAGCCTGCTCAGGGCCGGCGCACCGGTGTGCTACGTGATCGAACGCGACGGCTTTTCCGACGCGCTGATCCTGGACCGCGCCTGCCGCGAGGCCGGCCTGCCCCCGCCCATGCAGCCCCTTTCCGGCACCCGTCGCCGTCGCTCGGTGTTCGCGCTGGCCCGGCGCGACGGCTGGCTGTTCGGCCGCAGCCGCCAGCGCGCACCGTACGACACCCTCGACCAGCTGGTCCGCTCGCTGGAAGAACAGCCCGAGCGCGACATCCAGATCGTGCCGGTGTCGATCTATGTCGGCCGCGCCCCCAGCCGCGACACCGGCTGGTTCCGCGTGCTGTTCTCGGAAAACTGGGTGATGGTCGGCCGCTTCCGCCGCCTGCTCGCGCTGCTGCTCAACGGCCGCGACACGGTGGTGCACTTCTCCGCGCCGGTATCGCTGCGCCAGGTGCTGGACGAGGCCGGCGAAGCCCGGCCCGAACGTTTCGCGCGCAAGATCGCGCGGGTGCTGCGCACGCACTTCCACCGCATCCGCGCCGCGGTGATCGGGCCGGACCTGTCGCACAAGCGCACCGTCGCCGACGCCGTGCTCAATGCCGAGCCAGTGCGCGCCGCGATCACCGCCACCGCGGCCAAGGAACACATCTCCTACGCCAAGGCCTGGCGCCGCGCGCACAAGCTGGTGATGGAGATCGCCGCGGACTATTCGCACCCGGTGGTGCGCTCGGCCTCGTTCCTGCTGTCGAACTTCTGGAACAAGCTGTACGACGGCATCGCCATGCACCACTTCGACAAGGCGCGCGCCGCCGCGCCAGGCTTCGAAGTCGTCTACGTGCCCAGCCACCGCAGCCACGCCGACTACCTGCTGATGAGCTATCAGCTGCACGTCTCCGGCGTGGTGGTACCGCACATCGCCGCGGGCGTGAACCTCAACCTGCCGGTGATCGGGCCGATCCTGCGCCGCGGCGGCGCCTTTTTCCTGCGCCGCAGCTTCAAGGGCAATGCGCTGTACTCGGTGGTGTTCAACGAGTACATGGCGCAGCTGATCGACCGCGGCGTGCCGATGGAATATTTCATCGAGGGTGGGCGCTCGCGTACCGGGCGATTGCTGGCGCCGCGCGCCGGCCTGCTGGCGATGACCGTACGCGCGTTCCTGCGCGCGCCTCGCCGGCCGGTGCTGTTCCAGCCGGTATACATCGGCTACGAGAAGCTGATGGAGGGCAAGAGCTACATCGGGGAGCTTTCCGGCAAACCGAAGGAGAAGGAATCGCTGCTCGGCCTGCTCAAGGGCCTGAAGGTGCTGCGCCAGCGCTACGGCCACGTGGCGCTCAACTTCGGCGAGCCGATCGAGCTGACCCCGCTGCTGGACGCCGCCAGTCCCGACTGGCGCGCCGCCACCGGCGATCCGGACGCCAAGCCCGAGTGGCTGGGACGCACGGTCGACGACCTGGCCGAGCGCATCCAGGTCAACATCAACCGCGCCGCCGACGTCAATCCGATCAACCTGCTGGCGCTGGCGCTGCTGGCGACGCCCAAGCACGCGATGGCCGAGAGCGACCTGCTCGCGCAGCTGGAACTGACCCGCGCGCTGCTGGTCGAACTGCCCTATTCCGATCGGGTCACCGTCACCCCGATGGACCCGCCCTCGATCATCGCCTACGGCGAGCAGATGGGCTGGATCCGCCGCGTGCGCCATTCGCTGGGCGACGTGCTCAAGGCCGACGACGAGCCGGCGGTGCTGCTGTCGTACTTCCGCAACAACGTGCTGCACCTGACCGCCACCGCGGCGTGGGTGTCGTGTTGTTTCCTGAACAACCGGCGCATGACGCGCGCCTCGATCCTTCGTCTGGGCCGGATCATCTACCCGTTCATCCAGGGCGAGCTGTTCCTGCCGTGGGACACGGACGGCTTCGTGGCGCAGATGCAGGGCACGATCGATTTCTTCGTTCGGCGCGGCCTGCTGGAGGCCTCCGCCGACGGCCGCGTGCTCGAGCGCGGGCCGGGCCAGGACGATGCCGCGTTCCAGCTCAAGACCATCGCGCGCAGCCTGATCCAGGCCTTCGAGCGCTACTACATCACCATCGCCGCGCTGGCCAAGAATGGTCCGCACACCACCAGCGCCGCCGAGCTGGAGAACGCCTGCGCGCTCACCGCGCAGCGGCTGTCGCTGCTCAACGAGCAGTCGGCGCCGGAGTTCTTCGACAAGGCGCTGTTCCGCGGTTTCATCCAGAAGCTGCGCGAGCAGAAGATCGTGTGGACCGACGAGGGCGGCAAGCTCGACTACGACCGCGCGCTGGAGGACATGGTGCGCGACGCGCGGGTGATCCTGGCGCGCGAGGTCCGCCATTCGATCCTCAAGATCACCGGCGTGGACGGCGACATGGACGCCGCGCCGCCGAGGGCGGTCAACCACGTGCCCGCGGACAGCGGTAGCGAGGACCTGCACCGGCGCCACGTCGAGGCCGAGCACCACGAGCACGGGCGCGACGCGAACAAGGACGCCTAGTCTTCAAGCGCCCTCCCCTCAAGGGAAGGCTCCGGGCGACGGGCGCTTGAAGGAGACGGTGCCGAGCGGCGAAGCTGGGCCTCCTGCCAGAGGAAGCCGCCGATGAACCGCCGTCCCCTGCTCGCCCTCGCCGCGCTGCTCGCGGCCCCGCCCCTCCTCGCCGCCGAACCGCCCACCGAGGGCGGACCGACCGTGCTGCATTGCCCGCACTTGCTCGACCCGGCCGCCGGCAAGCTGCTGGGCGAGTCCACCGTGGTCATCCGCGATGGGCGCATCCAGTCGGTGCACGCGGGCACGAGCAGCGAACCCGGCGCCCGCGTCATCGACCTGGCGGGCCAGACTTGCCTGCCCGGGCTGATCGACGCGCACACGCACCTGACCTCGGAAACCAGCCCCACCGGCTACACCGACCAGTTCCGCTGGAACACCGCCGACTACGCGATCCGTTCCACCGTGTATGCCAGGCGCACGCTGCTGGCCGGCTTCACCACCGTGCGCAACCTGGGCGACAGCGCCAACGAGTCGATCGCCCTGCGCAACGCGATCGATGCCGGCGTCGTGCCCGGCCCGCGCATCTACACCGCCGGCGTGCCGATCGGCTCGACCGGCGGCCATGCCGACCCCACCGACGGCTACCGCCAGGACCTAGCGGGCAACCCCGGCCCGAAGGACGGCATCATCAACAGCCCGGCCGACGCCTGGAAGGCGGTGCGTCAGCACTACAAGGACGGCGCGGACCTGATCAAGATCATGCCTTCCGGCGGCGTGCTGGACGAAAGCGCCAGCGCCGACAACCCCCAGATGACGCTGGAGGAGATCAAGGCGGTGGTCGCCGCGGCGCACGACTACGGCTTCACCGTGGCGGCGCACGCCCACGGCGCCGAGGCGATCCGTCGCGCGGTGCTGGGCGGGGTCGATTCGATCGAGCACGGCACCTTCATGGATGACGCCGACATGAAGCTCATGAAGGAGCACGGCACCTGGTTCGTGCCGACCATCATCGCCGGCAAATACGTCGAGCAGATGGCCTCGACGCCGGGCTATTACCCGCCGCAGGTGGCGCGCAAGGCGAAACAGGTCGGCCCGATCATCCAGGCTACGGCGGGCCGCGCCTACAAGGCGGGCGTGAAGATCGCCTTCGGCACCGACGCGGCGGTCTACCCGCACGGGCAGAACGCGAAGGAATTCGAATACATGGTGCAGGCGGGCATGCCGCCGATGTATGTCATCCAGGCCGCTACCACGCATGCGGCCGAGCTGCTGCACAGGGCCGATGCGCTCGGCCAGATCCGGCCCGGTCGCGCGGCCGATGTGGTTGCGGTGCCCGGCGATCCGCTGGAAGACATCACTGCGCTGCAGCGGGTGAGCTTCGTGATGAAGGACGGCACGGTCTACAAGCAGGACGGCAAGCCGCTTTGAGCTCCAGCTTCCTCTTTCCTTCGGGGAGGGTCGGGGTGAGGGGCCGGGGCTCGCCAGGATGTCGATTCGGGCCGGGCATCCGTCGCCTCCGGCGAGCACCGGCCCTCGCTCACGTTTCCTCCGCTGCGTGACGCCGCCTGTTCCATGCCCTTCCGTCACGGGCGCCCCAGCCCGGCCGGATGGCATACTCGCCGCTTCCGTCACCCGCAGAGATGTCCGCATGCGTGCAATCCCCGCCCTCGCCCTCGGCGCCCTCGTCCTGCCACTGTCCGCGCTCGCGGCGGACCCGCACTCGTACGCGCAGCCGGAGCAGGTCCGCGTGACCCATCTGGATCTCGACCTGGCGGTCGACTTCCCGCACAAGGCGCTCGAGGGCACCGCCACGCTGAGCCTGGACTGGAAGAATCCGAAGGCGCCCGCGCTGGTGCTGGACACACGCGATCTCAAGATCGCCAAGGTCGAGGGCGTGGATGCCGCCGGCCGCGCCACCGCGCTGAAGTTCGCGCTGGCGCCGCGCGACAAGGAGCTGGGCAGCAAGCTCACCATCCAGGCGCCGAAGCATCCGGGCAAGGTGCGCATCGTCTACGCGACCTCGCCACAGGCCTCGGGCCTGCAGTGGCTCACGCCCGCGCAGACGGCGGACAGGAAGCTGCCCTTCATGTTCTCGCAGTCCGAGTCGATCCACGCCCGCTCGTGGGTGCCGTTGCAGGACTCCCCGGCGATCCGTTTCACCTACAAGGCGCACGTGACCGCGCCGAAGGACGTGCGCGTGGTGATGAGCGCGCTCAACGACGCCAGGCATCCGCTCGATGGCGACTTCCGCTTCGATCAGCCGCACCCGATCCCCTCCTACCTGCTGGCGATCGCCGCCGGCGACATCGCGGTCAAGGAAACCGGCCCGCGTTCGGCCGTCTATGCCGAGCCGTCCGTGGTCGGCAAGGCGGCGCACGAATTCGAAGACACCGAGAAGCTGATCGAGGCGACCGAGAAGCTCTACGGGCCCTACGCCTGGGGTCGCTACGACATTCTCGTGCTGCCGCCCTCGTTCCCCTACGGCGGCATGGAAAACCCGGACATGACCTTCGCCACGCCCACCGTGCTGGTCGGCGACAAGAGCCTGGTCTCGCTGGTCTCGCATGAGCTCGCGCACTCCTGGTCGGGCAACCTGGTGACTGCCGCGAGCTGGCGCGACATCTGGCTCAACGAGGGCTTTACCACCTATGTCCAGGGCCGCATCACCGAGGCGGTCTACGGCAAGGCGCTGGCCGACGAGGAAGCGCTGCTGTCGGCGCGCGCGCTGCAGAAGTCGATCGGGGAGATGCCGGAAAACTCGCAGAAGCTCGCGCCCGACCCGCGCGGCGTGGGTGCGGACGATTCGCTGTCGGACGTCGCCTACGACAAGGGCTCGTGGTTCCTGCGCACGCTGGAGGAGCGCTTCGGCCGCGCCACTTTCGACGAGTGGCTGAAGGCCTACTTCCACCGCCACGCCTTCACCTCGATCACCACCGAGCAGATGCTGGCCGACATGAAGGCCAACCTGTTCGACGCGCATCCAGGCAAGATGAGCTGGGACAAGGCCACCGCCTGGGTCTACCAGAGCGGCATCCCCAAGGACGCGCCGCTGCCGACATCGGCCCGGTTCCAGGCGATCGACAAGGAGCGCGCGGCGTTCCTGGACGGCACGCTGGACGCGGCGCAGCTCGATGCGAAGGGCTGGAACACGCAGGAGTGGATGTACTTCCTCGACCGCCTGCCCGACGCGCCGCCGCTGTCGAAGATGAAGCAGCTCGACGCCGCCTGGCACCTCACCGGCACGCCCAACGCCGAGATCGGCATGCGCTGGTACAGCCACGCCATCGCCGCAGGCGACCGCAACGTGTGGGAAGACGCGCGCGAGCACATGACCCGCATCGGCCGCATGTACCTGACCTTGCCGGTGTACAAGGCCTTCGCCGCCACGCCCGAGGGCCTGGCCTACGCGCAAGCCGCCTACGCCAGGGCGAAGGACGGCTACCACCCGATGACCCAGGGCGCGATCGAGTCGATCCTGCGCAAGGCCAGGCAGGGCAAGAAGTAAGCCGTTCGCTCCCTCCCCTGCTTGCAGGGGAGGACTGGGGAGGGGTGCTCTCGCTCCGAGCAAGCCCCCTCCCAACCTCCCCCGGCGCACAGGGGAGGAGCGATTTTCAGACATCCTGGATTTCACGCATGAACCCACCCGCCACCCGTCCTCTCTGGCAGCGCATGCTGTTTCGTCGCCTGAAGTTCTTCGGCGTGCTGCTGGCGCTGGTGGTCATCGTGCTCGGCGGCAGCTATCTGTTCGCGCCGCAATGGCTGCTGCGCGCACACCTGATGCGCCAGGCCATGACCGCGCACGTGGAGGAACACACGCTGCGCGCGGGCGACACCACCTGGAGCTACTACGAAGGCGGCGAGGGGCCGACGCTGGTGCTGCTGCACGGCTTCGCCGCGGACAAGACGATCTGGTTGCCGCTGGCCGAGCAACTCACGCCGCACTTCCACGTGGTGATCCCGGACCTGCCGGGCTGGGGCGAGTCCTCGCGCAACCCGGACGCGGGCTACGGCGTCGAGGCGCAGGCCCAGCGCCTGCAGGCCTTCCTCGCTGCGCTGAACCTGCAGCGGTACGTGCTGGTCGGCCACTCCATGGGCGGCGCGATCGCCGGCGTCTATGCCGCCGAACATCCGCAGGGCGTGGCGGCGCTGGCGCTGGTCGATGCGTACGGGCTCAAGGCGGAGCCGAACGATTTCGACCGCGACATCGCCGCTGGCAAGGATCCGTTCGTGTACGACGACCGCGCCGGTTTCGAACGCGCGCTGGCGCTCGCCTTCGTGCACCCGCCTGAAGTGCCCGGCCGGATCGAGGACGTCTTCGTCGCGCGCAACCGCCACGACCGTGCCTTCATCGAGCGCACGCTCGCCGAACTGCGCAAACCCGAAGACTACCTCTCGCTGCAGCAGCGCCTGGGCCAGCTCAGCATGCCGGTGCTGGGGCTGTGGTGCAGCGGCGACCGCATGATCGATCCGTCAGCGCTGGACAGCCTGCGCAACGGCCTGGTGCAGGCGCCGGCGATCAGCTCCAGCCTGCTCAACGGCTGCAACCACATGCCGATGCTGGAAAAGCCCGAGGCCACGGCACAGGTGCTGACCGGGTTCGTGCTGGGGCGTTGAACTTTCAATTAGAACAGGCCCGGCACCAGCGCCTTCACCCGCCGCATGTAGTCGATATACGCGTCGCCGAACTGCTCGCGCATCCAGCATTCCTCCAACCTCAGTTTGACGCAAAACGACACCGCCACGATGGCGAACGCAAGCAGGCCGCGCAGCTCGCCCAGCGCAAGCGCGCTGCCGAGCAGGGCCAGCAGCAAGCCGGTATAGATCGGGTGGCGCACCAGCCGGTAGGGCCCCCTCACGATCAGCTCATGGGCCTCCTTGACTTGCACTTCGGAACTCCAGTTGGCGCCGAGCACGCTGCGCGCACGACAGGCGAACAGCACGCCGACCCAAGTCATGGCCAAGCCAAGCATCGGCACCCACGCGTCGTCGGGCATGAAGCGCCAATGCAGGAACGAAGAGGGGTAGCCGCGTGGTGGCTGGATCAACATCGCTGCGGCGGCGAGCGGCAACCAATACTTGTAGAGGCGCGACCCCAGCGGTTCGCTGCGCGCGGGGCGCTTGGCCCAACGCGCGCTTGCGACCCAGTACACCAGCACGACGGCCCATGCCGCCTCGATCCATGGCCTCGTTTCAAGGCTCATCTCGTTCCCAGCCGGCTCGACAGAAACCCCAGCCTGCCCGAAGGATGCGGCGGCAGCAAGGGACGGAGATCGACGCGGCTTGGCAGGGATGCTCAATCGCCAGGCATCCGCACGCCCAGCAGGGCCAGCCGTCGCAGTCCATCGGCACTTGGCACCAGCGCGCGCCCGCGCGAAGCAGGACGCCACCAGCCGGCATCGAGCATGGCACTGGTCAGCGCCACGCCAAGCGGCCCGCCCACGTGCAGGCGGCGTTCGGTCCAGTCCAGGCATCCGCGACCGCGCAATCCACCAAGGTGGCTGGCCGCCGCAGGATCGAGGCCCGCCTGCGCCAGCGCGGCCACGCCATCGACGCGCAGGGCCAGGCCCTCGGTGGTCGTCGCCAGCAGACCGCGATCGAGCAGCGCGCCGCACAACGCCACACCCAGCTGGCCGGCGAGATGCCGATAGCAGAAGCGTGCGCGGCGCAGGTCCGCATCCCCAGTGGGCGGGGCCAGCGACGGGCGCGGCAGGGCAAGCGCTTCGAGCCAGCCGGCCACCTCGTCGCCCGCCAGGCGGTAGTAGCGGTGGCGTCCCTGCACCTGCACGGCGAGCAGGCCGCCTTCGAGCAGGCGCTTGAGGTGCGCGCTCGCGGTCGGCGCGCCGACGCCGGCTGCCCTGGCCAGCTCGCCGGCGGGACGTGCAGTGCCGTCGACCAGGGCGAGCAGCATCGACGCGCGCGCGGGTTCGGCGAGCAGGGAGCCGATTTCGGCGAGCTGGTGCGGGGTGAGCGAAGCGGGCATGCGCGGAGTCTAGTACCGGCGCTGGCGGGGACCTTTCGATGGCGAACGAAGGAAGGGGGCTTGCCGCAAGGCTGCCGCCATCCGCCCTTCGGGCACCTTCCCCCGTGGAACGGGAAAGGATCCACCCGCGTTCCGCGGCGGCCTTCTCCCGAATGCGGGGAGGGCGCAGAGAGAGGCAGGGGCGCCTTCTCCGGACCCTAGGCGGACTACGTCCCGCGCGGCTTGGCCCGGTGGGTCGGCGTGGCCGACCACGGATCGTCCGGCCACGGGTGGCGCGGATAGCGGCCCTTCAGTTCCTTCTTCACCTCCGGGTAGGTGCGTTCCCAGAAGCCTTTCAGGTCCTGCGTGACCTGGATCGGGCGACCGGCCGGCGAGAGCAGGTGCAGGGTGACCGGCACGCGGCCACCGGCCACGCGCGGCGTGTCGGCCAACCCGAACAGTTCCTGCAGTTTCACCGCCAGCACCGGCGGTTCGCCCGGCGCGTATTCGAGCTTGCGCACCTGGCCGCTGGGCACGGCCAGGCTTTCCGGCGCGTACTGGTCGAGCTGGCGGCGTTGCGCGTAGTCGAACAGCGTGGCGAGCGCCTGGGAGAGCTCGTCGGTGCCAAGCGCGTCGAGCTTGCGCTTGCCCTGCAGGTGCGGCCCGAGCCAGTGCTCCAGCGAGGCCAGCAACGCCGGATCGGAGACGTCGGGCAGACCCAGCTCGGGCATCCAGCCGGCGAGCGCCTGCATCCGCGCGCGCAGGCGGCGCGCGGTGTCGCTCCACGGCAGCGCGTCGATGCCACGGCTGCGGACGGCGGCGAGTAGTGCAGGCAGCGCGTCCTCCGGCTGCACCGGCACGCTGCGCCGTTCCAGCACGATGGCGCCGAAGCGCCGCTCCTCGAAGGCCTCCACCGCGCCACGCCCATCGTTCCAGCGCAGCGCGCGCTCGCGCAGGAAGTGCTGCGGGAAGTCCTCGTCGAGGCGCCGCGGGTCGAACGGCGCGGCGGCGAGCACCAGGCTGTCGCGCGCATCCAGCCTGAGGTCGAGCACCACCAGCCACGGTTCGCCGAACAGCGCACTGGACTCGTGCAGGCTGGCGCCACGGCCGTTGGCGAGCGTGTAGCGGCGCGGATTGGCCTCGTCCTGGCGGGCGATGCGGTCAGGCCAGGCGTGCAGCAGCAGGTCGCCGATGGCATGGCTGTCGGGCACGCCACTGGCGGCCGTACGGACGTCCAGACGTCTGCGCCAGCCCTTGGACGCTTGTTCGATGGCCGCCATGGCGCCGCTGTCGAAGCCGCCGCGTGCGCTGGCGCCCCTGGACGAACCCGAGGCGACGCGCCGGTCGCGCCAGGCATGCAAGGCGGCTACCCGGGCGCGGAAGTCGTCGCTGCGCGCCTGCTCGCCTCGCAGCGGCGAGCGTGCTTCGACCAGGGCAAGCAGATCGGCGGCCAGCGGACGCAGTTCCAGCGGCGCACGCAGCGCCATCGCGGCCAGCCGAGGGGCCGCGCCGAGTTCGAGCATGCGCCGCCCCAGTGGCGTGATGCGCTCATCGGCGTCGAGCGCGCCCAGCGCGGCCAGCAACTCGCGCGCCTGCGCCAGCGCGCCCGAAGGCGGCGGGTCCAGCCAGCGGAGTGCATCATCGCCGTCGGCGCTTACCCCCCACGCAGCCAGCTCCAGCGCCAGACCCGACAGCTCGGCCTGCGCGATCTCCGGCGTGCGCGCCGCCTCCAGCCGCCGGCTTTGCGGCCACAGGCGGTAGGCGGTGCCTTCGGCGACGCGCCCGGCGCGACCGGCGCGCTGATCTGCCGAGGCCTGCGAGATCACGACCGTCTCCAGTCGGGCGAAGCCGGAGTTGGGATCGAAACGCGGCTCGCGCGCCAGGCCCGCGTCGATCACCGCACGGATGCCAGGCAGTGTCACGCTGGATTCGGCCACGTTGGTGGCGAGGATCACCCGTCGCGTGCCGGGCTCGGCCGGAGCCAGCGCGGCCTGCTGTTCGGCCAGCGAGAGCTCGCCGTGCAGGGCGAGGATCTCCAGCTCGGCGGGGGCGGCTGAAGGTCGGGGCGGCGCGCGGCGGTGCGCCTCGCCTGAACCCTCACCCCCGGGCCCGCGCCCGAACGCAGAGGAGAGCGTGTTTTCGAGCAGCGCGTGAGCACGCGCAATCTCGCGGCGGCCGGGGAGAAATATCAGCACGTCCCCGGGGTTCTCCTCCAGCGCCTGGCGCGTGACGCGCGCCAGGTGGTGTTCGACGGTCTCCTGCGCGCGCGCGGGCGGGTGTTCGACGCGCACGGGAAAGCTGCGGCCGGGGCTGGACAGCCGCGGCGCGTCCAGCCAGTGCGCGATGCGCTCGCCGTCGAGCGTGGCCGACATCACCAGCAGGCGCAGGTCGGGACGCAGGGTCGCCTGCACGTCCAGCGCGAGGGCCAGTCCCAGGTCGCCGGCGAGGTGGCGTTCGTGGAACTCGTCGAACAGGATCGCGCCGATGCCCGACAGCTCCGGGTCGTCCTGGATCAGCCGCGTGAGGATGCCTTCGGTGACGACCTCGATCCGGGTGGCCGAGCTCACCCGGGACTCGAAGCGGATGCGGTAGCCGATGGTCTGGCCGACCTCCTCGCCTCGTTGCGCCGCCATGAACTGGGCGGCCGCGCGCGCAGCGATGCGCCGTGGCTCGAGCACCACGATGCGCCGGCCCTCCAGCCATGGGGCGTCGAGCAGCGCGGGCGGAACCTGGGTGGTCTTGCCCGCGCCCGGGGGGGCTTCGAGGACCAGGCGCGGGTGGGCGTCGAGCGCCGCGCGCAACCTGGGAAGAAGCGGGGTAATGGGGAAGTCGGCTTGCGTCATTCCCGCGGATGATAAGGGCTGGGGCGGGACTGCCCCATCCGCCCTCCGGGCACAGCCGCTGAACACAAGCACGAACCGGCCTGCCGTGCCTTCCCCGTTTACGGAAAAGCTGCCGACAGGCGGATGGGGTTGCCCCGCGGGGAAACTACTTCCCGCCTGCCATGCACTGCGCCACCCATTTGCGCGCCGTGTCCACGCCCTCGGTATCGCCCAGGTGTGTCCGCACGCTGGCGATGATCTGCCAGTTGCGCGCGCACAGCTCGCCGTGCTGCGGGCCGTTGCGCCAGGACTCCAGCGCCAGCCCCTGCGCGGCGTCGTAATCGGTCTGCCTCAGTGCCGCCTCCGCCTGCTGGTTGAGCTGCTCGGGCGTGGCCGGCGGCGTGGGCAGCGGTACGTCGGCCGGCGAGGCGGCCGGCGGCGGCGGTTCCTTCGCGCGCTCGGCGCGCAGCGGCGCGAGCGATTCGAACTTGGCCTGGTACTCGTCGGTGATGCGCTTGGCGTCGTCGCTGGAGCCAATCACCCGCGGCGTGATCAGCACGATCAGCTCGGAGCGATTGCGGTGGCGGTCGGTACTGCCGAACAGGCGGCCGATCAGCGGAATGCGGTTGAGGCCGGGAATGCCGGTGTCGGTGTTGCCCTCGTCCTGGCGGATCAGGCCGCCCAGCAACACGGTCTGGCCGCTCTGCACGCCCACCTGGGTGGCGATCTCACGCTGCTGGATGGTGTAGTTGCCGTTGGAGTCCTTGGTGCCCGGCACGCTCACCTGCTGCTTGATGTTGAGGTAGACCAGACCGCCCGGATTGATCCGCGGCTGCACGTCCAGGATGACGCCGGTGCTGATGTACTGCACCTGGCCGATGGTGGTCGGGCTGTCGTTGGTGGTGGTGCCCAGGCCGGTGGTGAAGAAGGTCTGGTTGACCGGGATTTCGTCGCCCGCCTGGATGTGCGCCACCTGGTTGTTCATCACCACCAGCGAGGGCGCCGAGAGCGTCTTGACGTTGCCGTTGGTCTCCTGCGCGTGCAGGGCGACCTGCAGGTTGTTGTTGAGGAAGGAATAGAAGAACGAATCCCCGGTCGGGTTGTAGGTCATGCCGCCCTTGCCCAGCGCCCACTGCTGCTGGTTGCCGGGCTGCCCGGGCGTCACGCCGCTGCTGTTGGCCGTGCCGCCGACCAGGCCTTCGAGATACCACTGGACGCCGAACTGGAAGGCGCCGGTGAGCTGCACTTCGAGGATGCGCGTCTCGATCTGCACCTGCAGCGGCACGTTGTCCAGCCGCTGGATCGCCCCCTCGATCTCCGCCCATTGCGACGGACGCGCACGCACCAGCAACTGGTTGTTGGCGTCGACCGAGGAGATCTTGATCGAGCCATCCGAGGAGCTGTACTGCTGGTCGTTCGCCGAACTGCTGGCATTGGCCAGGCCGCTGCTGTTGCCGAAGCCACCGCTGCCGCCGAAGCCGTTGCCCTGGCCGCTCATGCCGCTGCCGTCGTTGCCGTTGAGGCCGGACAGGCCACCGCTGCTGCCGGCGTCGTTGCCGCCCTTGAAGCTGCCCGAACCACCGGCGATCCCGCCGCTGTTGCCGAAGCTGCCGGCGGTGCTGCCCATCGCGGTGCCGTTGGCGTTGTCGGCGTTGCCCAGCGTGCCGGAGCTGAGGCCCGGGCCGACCTCGCCGCCGCTGCTGCCGCTGGCCGAGGCGTTGGTATAGATCTGCGCCAGGTACTTGGCCAGGTCCGAGGCCTTGATGTTGCGCACGTCGTAGACATAAAGCTGCGGCTCGTTGCCGCCGCCACGGTCGATGCGGGCGATCCAGTCGCCCACTTCCTGCAGGTAGTCCGGCTGCGTGCTGATCACCACCAGCGCATTGGTGCGCTCGATCGGGATGAAGCGCAGCATGCCGGCCAGCGGGCTGTCGCCCTGCTTGCCGAAGATCGCGTCGAGCTTGGGCATCAGCTCGGTGACGTTGGCCCGTTGCAGGCTGAACACGCCCACCGACATGCCCTTGAGCCAGTCGACATCGAAGGTGTGGATGGTGCGCGCGTAGTTGTCCAGTTCCTGCGGCGAGCCGGCGAGCACCAGCACGTTGCGTGCGGGATCGGCCAGCAGGATCGAATCCGGACGCGCGAACGGCTTGATCAGCTTCTGCATCTGCGCCGCGGAGATGTAGTGCAGCGGGAACAGCCGTGCCTGCATGCCGCCCTGCGGCGCCACCGCGCCAAGGCTGGGCGACACGCTGCCGGCGATCGCGTTCTTGGCCGGCATCACCACGTAGCTGTTGCCCTGGCGCACCAGCGCGTTGCCGGTCCAGGACAGCAGCGTCTCCAGCACCGGCAGCGCCTGGCTGGCGTCGATCGGCTCGGAGGTGGAGAAGGAGATGTTGCCCTGCACGCCCGGGACGATGGTGTAGTTCTTCTTCAGGAAGTCGCCGAGGATCGCCTTGACCACCGCCTGCACCGGCTGGTTCTCGAAGTTGAAGGTCACCGCGCCCTCGCCGTGCGCCGCCGGTCGGGGCCTGGCCAGCGGCTGCGGGTGGATGAACTGGCCGGTGCCGCTGTCGATCTGCGGCTGCGAGCTGGCCGCTTCGGCCGGGCCGACGTTGTTGTTGAGCGGCAGCGGCGCCGGCGCGGGCTTCTCGGTACCGGCCACGGCCTCGCGCTGCAGCGCGTAGTCGTCGCGCGGCTGCGGCATGCTGGAGCAGCCGACAAGCCAGACCGTCAGCGCAATGGCGCCGATCCGGGACAGACGGTGCAGGGCGTTGGGGAACATGGTTCAGCGATCTCCTTCTTGAGCCTTCGCGGCTGCCTGTTCGGCGCGGCGTTTCTGGATGGCAGCCTTGAGCTGGCGCAGGCGCTCGGCCTGGCGCTCCTCGTTGGTCATCTGCATGCGGGCCGGCGCACCGCCGCGCAGTGCCGGGATGGCCCCGCCGCCGCTGGGCGGCGCGTTCTGGTCACCATTGTCCTCCGGCACATCCGCGCCGGGGGGCGGCTGATCCTGCGGGTTGCCGTCCTGATCGTCCTCTTCCGGCGGCTGCAGGTGATGCGAGCGGTCGATGACTTCGTCCGGCAGCTCCGGCACGGACGAGGCTTCGGCCGGGTTGCCGCGCACCTGGTCGATCGGCACGCCGGCCGGCAACTGCAGTTCGACGCGGCCACTGGAGGAATCGAACACCGCCGAGCGGGGCTTCACCTCGACCAGCGTCCAGCTGCCGTCGGGCAGGCTGGCGCCCTCTTTCACGCGCAGTTCCTGGTTCTTGTCCGTCTCGCGCTTGTTGCGCAGCAGCGCCATGCGCAGGGTCGGCGTGAGGATGATGCCAGTCAGTTGCATGTCGCCAAGCTGGCTGCCGCCGCTGGCGGCGTGCGCCACCGGCTTGCGGTCGGGATTGAACAACGGCTGCTGCCAGACCGGCGCGTAGTGGTCCAGCGGCACCGGCGGCGGCAGCGTGGCCGCGTGCTGGGCCGGCAGCGGCGTCGCCGCGCGCGGCGGCGCCCAGTGCACCCCGCGGCCGATGCCGGCCAGCAGCGCCAGGAACAGCACGCCCAGCACCACCGTGGCGGCGACCAGCGGCACGGTCAGTCGACGTTGCGCGGCGGCGTTCATGGCGCCTCCCCGCTGTCGGCGCCGAGCGTGCTTTCGGCCGGTGCCGGCGCAGCCGCTCCCGGCCCGTGCGAGGGGCGCACGTAGCCGGACAGGGTGAACTGGATTTCCAGCACCGGCTGGTTGCCCTGTTGTGCGGCGACCGGGTTGCGGTAGATGCTGAGGTCGTCGACGAACAGGTAGGGGGTGCCCTGCTCCAGCGCGTTGAGCACCGCCACCAGCGGTTCCATGTCGCAGCGCAGGCTGATGCTCACCGCGGCCTTGCGGTAGGGGCTGGCGTCGTCGTCCGGCGGGTTGGGCAACGGCATCTTCTGGGTCACTTCGCAGGCGCCGCCGGCGGTGTGCGCGCCGACCGCGTCGACCACCCGCTGCATCAGCCCGGCCGAGGCGGCGTTGGGATCGCTCTCGGGCAGGAACGCGGCGCTGGCGGCCTGGCCGGCGCCAAGTTCGGCGATGCGCTTCTCCAGCGCCGGCTTCTCGGCGATGGCCGCCGCATAGCGGCTCTGGGTGTCGCGCAGGTCGTCCATCTGCGCGTCGACCGCGCGCAGCGGCGCGACGAACCACCAGTGGATCAGCAGGAAGTAGACCAGCAGCAGCGCCAGCACCAGCAGCAGCACGGCGGCGATGCGGCTGTCGCGCGGCTTGAGTTCCAGTTGCCTCATGGCTGGGCCTCCGAGCCGGCGCTGGCCGGCGTCGCCGGCGCAGCGCTCCCTGACTGGCGCAGCTGCGCCACCATGTAGAAGCGCTCCTTGCCGCTGGCCGGATCGGGCTGGATGCTGCCCTGGAAGTTGGGATCGCGCACGATCTTCGAGTCCTTCAGCGCGTCGATCAGCGCCGCGGCCTGCGGCGCCTGGCCCTGGAAGCCCACCTGCCCGCTCGGGTCGACGCTGAGGCGCTCCAGCCACGCGCTCTGCGGCAGCCGGCGGGTGAGATCCAGCAGCAGGTCGAGCATGGTCACGCGGTTCTGCTTGCGCCGGACCAGGAAGCTGGCCGCACCGGCGTTGTCCTGCAGCTCCTGGCGCAGCGCGGCGACCTGCTGCGCCTCGGCCTGCATGTCCTGCACCTGTGCCTGCATGGTGGCGAGCGCCTGCTCGCGGTTGGCGAGCCATTGCGCCAGTGCCAGCACCAGCAGCAGCACCGCCGCGGCGGCGAGCGCGAGGTTGAGGCGCTGGCGCGGGTTGGTGCGATAGGGCACGCGTGCGGGCGGCAGCAGGTTCACGCCGAGCCGGCCGGCCCCTTCGGCCACGTCCACGGCATCGACGCGGATGCCGGCGCCTTCGAGTTCGGCCAGCAGCGGATCGAGCGTGTCGCGCGGCACCGCCACCAGCTCGGCGAAGAAGCGCCCGGCCGGGGCCGGCGTGTCCAGTTCGAGCACCGCGTAGTAGACCTGCTCGACGCGGAAGGGCGTCTGCCGGTCCATCTCGAAGGCGCCGACCTGCTGCAGGTTGTCGGCTGCCGCACGCGGGAGCAGCAGGCGCCGGCGCAGCACCGCGCTGACCGGCAGCAACAGCGCCAGGCGCAGGTCTTCGCGGTCGGTTTCGCGTACGGCCGCCGACAGCGCGGCCTGCTCGATCGCCGCCTCGGTACCGCGCGGCCATTGCGCACGCACCTCCGACTCGCCGGTGCGGCGCAGCTCCCAGCGCCCGTCGGTGCGCTGCAGCAGGTACCACTGCGCGCCGCCGCCGAACAGCCGGCCCCACGAGGCCGGCAGCAGCGCGCCGAGTTCGCCGAACCACCAGGCGAAGAAGCGCGGCAGCGGCGAGGCGCGCCAGGCGCGGCGCGCGCGGTCCAGCTGCGGCCGCAGCGATTGCGTTGCGTTGGTCATTCGCGGTCACCCTCCCGCCAGTGCAACACCGCGTAAGGCTGCGCCCCCGGACGAACGCCCTGCAGGCGTACGGTGGCATGCAGCACGGCGCGCGTGCCGTCGGCCATCGTGGCCTCCGAGCGAATACTATGCGTCACTCCATTGCCGGCGAACAGGGCGGCGACGCCCGGCCGCGTGTTCTTTCGCGCCGCCAGCACCTGCGCGACCCGCTCGGGCGTCATGCCCGGGATCGCGGCCAGCGCGAGCGGCTGGGCGGTGTTCGGGTCCGGGCTTTCGCGCCCCGACCAGATGGTGATCGCGCCGGCGATCGTGCGGTACAGCGCGGGCGTCATGCCGGCCACCTGCTGCAATTCCTCGATGCTCAGGAACGGCGAGTGGCGCGGCTGGTAGCCGTTGGCCGCGTACACCTGTGCGCCGAGCTTGCGGCCGGCGTTGAACTCGCGCCAGTCGACCACCGCGGCGGCCATCTTCTGCGCCTCGTCCGGACGCAGGCCGGCGGCACGGAACAGGCCCTGCAGCACGATCGGCGAGGCGCTGTTCAAGTCCACCTTGCCGCCTTCGTCGACCACTCTCACCTGCACCGTGGTGCCGTCGAAGCGGAACGTGTACGGGCGGCCGTCGGCCTGCCAGCGCTCGGACAGCCGCGGGTCCTGCAGGCCGTAGACGGCACGGGAGACACCTGCCTCGGCCGCGTAGTGCGCCTGCGTCTGGGCGAACTGGAAGCGCGCCTGCAGGCCTTCCGTGCGGGCCGTCATCGCATAGCCGCCGAGCATGATCGCCAGCAGCGTGCAGGCCCACAGCACCAGCAACAGCGCGACGCCCCGCTGGCCATGGCGCGCGCTCACGGCTGCCTCCAGGCGAAGGCGGGACCGGCGGCATCCAGCATCGCGAACTGGCGCTGGTTGGCCGAGGCATCCACGCGCAGCGGCACGGTCAACTGCGGCCAGTAGCCGGCCCCGGGCAGCTTGAGGTCGATGCGCACCAGCTGCGGCAGGCGGTCGCCCTGGCGCCAGTCGCTGCGCCACGCACCGGCGCGGCCCTGCTCGTCCACGCCGCGGTAATGGAAGCCGGCGTCATGCACGTCCTCCAGCAGCACCTGCGGCGGCCCGGGCTTGAGCGGTTCGCCGCTGGGCGGCAGCAGCGCGAAGCGTACCTGCAGGCGCTGGCCGCCCTTGCCGTTGTCGACCAGTTCGAGCGTCTGCACCTGCGGCCCGAGCTTGCCGAGGTAACCGGGCAAGGGGGCGACGAAGCTCATCGAGTCGGGCTCGCCGCGGAAGAAGATCGCCTCGTCGTTGTCCGGGTTCTTGCCCAGCTGCTGGGTCATCGCCTGCGCCAGTTCACTGCGCAGGAACTGCTGCGCCGAGCGCACCGCGTCCAGCCGCTCCACCGCCGCGGTCCCCGATTGCACGCTGTGGGAGGCGGTGCGGATGCCGGAGTAGACGCCCACCAGCAGCAGCGCGAGCAGCGCCAGCGCGGCGAGCGTTTCGAGCAGGGTAAAGCCCCTGGCACGCCGAGCGCGCCTGCGACTGCGCATGCCGGATCCCGCACTCACGACCCGGCTCCCTGCGGCTGCGGGCCACCGACACGCAAGGTGCTGAAGCGCGCGCTGTAATCGTGCCCTGCGCTCTTCCACATCACGTTCAGGTCGAGCCGGTAGAGCTTGAGCGGCGAGGCTGGTGCGCGCGGCTGCGGGCCGTTCGCCTGCGCGGTGACCGGCAACTGGAACGGACGCACGTCCAGCTGCCAGCGGTAGTGCTCGTCGAAACGTCCGCTGCTCTGGCCGACGCGGATCGGCTCCAGCACGAACGCGCTGTCGAGCAGGCTGCGCGCCCACATGGCCGCTTCGCTGCGTTCGGCCGAACGCGCGGTGAGCGTGAGCGAGCTGCCGGCCACGCGCATCAGCGAGGCGAAGGTGATCGCCAGCAGCAGCACGGCGGCGATCACTTCGAGCAGGGTGAAGCCCCTGGCGCGCGTGGCGCGCCGGGAATGCCGGATGGGTGATTCCCGGTTCGAACAAATGGGCGGCGGGCGCTTGCGCGCGCTGCCGAAGCCCGGATCCCGCGCGCCCGCGATCACGACGTCACCACGCTCACCGCGCCCGTCAGCCAGGCCACGTTGACCTGCCAGCGGCGCTCGCCGCGCTGCAGGGTGATGTGGCCCCCGGTGGAACTGCCGTCGGGAAAGAAGCGGATGCGGCCGGTGTGATTGTCGGGCTGGTCCTCGCGCGCGCTGGTGATGGACAGGCGCATGCCCTTGGGCAGCGCCACCTCCTTGCCGCCAGCCGCCTGGTAGCTGGCCGATCGGGTATCCAGCGCGAAGGTCTGTTCCTTGCCCTGGACGATCGCCTGCGCACGGGTCGCGCGCAGCGCGGCGGCCAGTTCGACGCTGGCCGCACGCGTGCGTGCGCTGGCCAGTCCCTGGGTCACCGACACCGCGGCTGCCGCCGCGGCAATGCCGATCAGCAGGATCACGGCGAGCATTTCGAGCAGGGTGAAGCCCCTGGCGCGGGAAGCGCGCCGGGACATCGGCAAGGGAAAACAGGGGCTCGGCAAGGCATGCAAGCAGCCACGCGCTCCTGCGATTGCCCATTCCCGATGCCCGGTTCCCTGCTTCATTGCCAGTTACCGATGTCCTGGCTGTAGCCGTCGCCACCGGGCTTGCCATCCTGGCCGTAGAACACCAGGTCGTAGCTGCCATGCTCGCCGGGCGCCTTGTAGCCGAAGGCATGGCCGAACGGATCGACCAGATCCGACGGCTTGGCGTACGGGCCCTGCCAGTTCGGCGCGTTCGGCGGCTTCTTGACCAGCGCGTCGAGGCCTGCCGGCGGTGAGCCGTTGTCCAGTGAGTAGTTCTCGATCTTCTGGCCGAGCGCCATCAGCTGCGCCTTGCCCGCGCCGTACTTGCCCTTGTCGACGCTGCTGCCGACCTGGCGCACCACGATCGCGCCGATGATGCCGATCAGCACGATCACGGCGAGCATTTCCAGCAGGGTGAAGCCGCGGGCGCGTCGCGCGCGCATCGAGCCGGTCCGTTGGTGTTTCATTGTCACTCTCCACATCATTGAATGTTCGCCGTGAGGCTCAGCAGCGGCAGCAGGATCGCCGCCATGATGATCGCCACCAGCACCGTCATCACGATCGTCAACGCCGGCACCAGCGCAGCCAGCAGGCGGTCGATCGCGCGCCTGGATTCGAGATCGAAGGTGTCAGCGACCTTCAGCAGCATGCTGTCGAGCTGCCCGGCCTCCTCGCCGACCTGCACCATCTGCAGCGACAGCCGCGGGAAGCGCTGCGAGCGCGCCAGCGCGGCGCTCAGGCCCCCGCCGCCCTTGACCTGCTCGGCCGCCTGCGCAAGCGCATCGTCGAGCGCAGTGTTGCCGGTGACCTGGCGCGCGATGCCGATCGCGGTGAGCAGCGGCACGCTGTTCTTCAGCAAGGTGCCCAGCGTGCGCGCGATGCGCGCGGTCTCCACTTTCAGCAGCAGCGGGCCGATCACGCGCAGGGTCAGCAGCTTCGCATGCCACGCCATGCGCAGCGCCGGATCGCGCAGGCGCGCGCGCCACACGGCGATGCCGACGATCAGCACGATCATCAGCAGCCACCACCAGGTCTGCAGTACCTGGCCGATGAACAGCACCACGCGCGTGATCAGCGGTATCGGCACCTGCATGTCCTGGAAGATTGGCACGAACTGCGGCACCACGTAGGCCAGCAGCAGCACCAGCGAACCGAGCACGCCGATGAGCAGGAACGCCGGGTAGATCAGCGCGTTGATGATGCTGCCGCGCAGTTGCTGGGCGCGTTCGAGGTATTCGGCCAGGCGGCGCAGGGTGTCCTCCAGCGAACCGCCGGCCTCGCCCGCTCGCACCAGCGAGATGTACAGCTTGGGGAACACGCCGTGCTCCTCCTCCAGCGCCTGCGACAGCGTGGTGCCGCCCCGCACGCGGTCGCGCACGCGCTCGACCAGCCGCCTGGCGCGCTCGGCCTCGGGCAGTTCCATCAGGATGCCCAGCGCGCGGTCCAGCGGCTGGCCGGCGCCGAGCAGCGTGGCCAGCTGGTGGGTGAACTGCGCGAGCTGGTCGCCGGTGAACGGGCCGCGCTTGAGCAGTGCGGCGAACGCCGAGCCTTCGCCCATGGCGTCGGCGGGCCTGGCCTCCAGCGGCGTATGGCCCTGGTCCTGCAGGCGGCCGATCGCCTCCTCCATGCTCGGCGCCTCGATCTGGCCCTGCAGCATCTCGCCGGCGGCGCTGATGGCGCGGTAGCGGAACTGCGCCATGTTCAGGCCCCTCGCCGCAAGAGCAACGCGTGGCTCTGCTCCCTCTCCCCTCCGGGGAGAGGGAGTAAAGGCAGCGTCGGCTCGCATGGCATCAGCCTTCCTGCGTGACACGCAGCACCTCCTCGAGGGTGGTGACGCCGGCCACCGCCTTGGCGATGCCGTCCTCGTACATCGTGCGCATGCCTTCGGCGCGCGCCTGCCGCTCGATCTCGCTGGCGTCGGCGCGCTGCATCACCAGCCGGCGCAGCGGCTCGCTCATCACCAGGAACTCGACGATCGCACGGCGGCCGCGGTAGCCGGTCGGGTTGGCCGCGCTGCTGCCGGGCTTCCACAGCCGGATCGGGCGCTCGTCGGTGTACTTCTCCAGTTCGAACTCGGCGATCACCTCGGGCGACGCCTCGTAGGGGATCGCCGTTTCCGGATCGAGCCGCCGCACCAGGCGCTGCGCCAGGATCGCGTTGACGGTGGAACCGAGCAGGTAGTCCTCCACGCCCATGTCGAGCAGCCGCGTGACGCCGCCGGCCGCCGAGTTGGTGTGCAGGGTGGAGAGCACCAGGTGGCCGGTGAGCGCGGACTGGATCGCGATACGGCAGGTTTCCAGATCGCGCATCTCGCCGATCATGATCACGTCCGGATCCTGGCGCATGATCGAGCGCAGCGCGTTGGCGAAGTCCAGTCCGATCTGCGGCTTGACCTGGATCTGGTTGATGCCTTCGAGCTGGTATTCGACCGGATCTTCGACCGTGATGATCTTCACGTCCGGCGTGTTGATCCGCGACAACGCGGTGTACAGCGTGGTGGTCTTGCCCGAGCCGGTCGGGCCGGTCACCAGCAGGATGCCGTTGGGACGTTCGAGCACCTCCACGAAGCGCTTCTCGAACGCGGGCGTGAAGCCCAGCGAGGCGAAGTCGAACACCACCGACTCGCGGTCCAGGATACGCATCACCACCGATTCGCCATACGCGGTCGGCACGGTCGATACGCGCAGGTCCAGCTCCTTGCCCTGCACGCGCAACTGGATGCGCCCGTCCTGCGGCAGCCGGCGCTCGGCGATGTTGAGCTTGGCCATGATCTTGACGCGGCTGATCACTGCCGCAGTCGACGAGGACGGCGGCGCCTCGACCTCGTGCAGCACGCCGTCGATGCGGTAACGCACCTTCAGGCGGTTCTCGAACGGCTCGATATGCACGTCGGAGGCGCGCTGCTCGACCGCGCGCTGCAGGATCAGGTTGACCAGGCGGATCACCGGCGCCTCGGAGGCGAGGTCGCGCAGGTGCTCGACGTCGTCCTCCTCGCTGGCCTCGCCGCCGAGGTTCTCCACGATGGTGCCCATCGCCGAACGGCCGGTGCCGTAATAGCGCTCGATCAGGTCGTCGATTTCCGAGCGCAGCCCAACGCGCAGCGCGACCGGACGACCGGCAGCCAGCTCGACCGCCTGCAGCGGATACGGATCGGCCGGGTCGGCCACCACCAGCGCCAGGCCGTCCTCGCCCTCGCGCACCGGCACCACATGCTGCTGCTTGAGGAAGCGCAGGGACAGTTCGGGTTCGGCCGGCGGCATTTCCGGCGCGTCGCGCGCGGCCAGCAACGGCACGCCGAGCAGCTCGGACCAGCCTTCCGCCAGGTCGCGCTCGGACACCAGCCCCAGCCGCGCCAGCAGCGCGGTCAGGGTGCCCTCCGGCGCCTCCTCGTGGAGGCGGCGCGCGCGATGGAGGTCGCTGTCCTTGAGGTTGCCGCGCGACACCAGGAGTGCGCAGACCGCCGCTTCACGGTCGTCCACGGAGAGCGCCCAGGTGGCCGCGGGCGTTGGAACTGCCGACATGCAGTGTCTCCCGCCAGTCACGTCAACCCGTCAACACCCCCCGCGTCGACGAGAAAAAGCCATTGGTAGCACATCCCCCGGCCCGGGCGCGAGCGCGCGGCGGGAGATGCCGTGGAACTTCCGACTAACATCACGCGCACAAGTTCAGCACAACGTGAAACGGCCGGCGCCTGCATGTGCGCCGGCCGTCCGCAGACCCGTTCCGGGGTTTACCAGCCCACGCCCAGGCCCACGCCGCCGGAGGTTTCGCTGCCGCTGACCGCCGCGCCGAAGGTCAGGCTGGCGTGCGAGGACAGCTGGCGCGAATAGCCCACCGCCAGGGCGCCCTGGTTGTGGTAGCCGCCCACGCCCACGCCCAGCCGGTTGGGGCTGTTGATGCCCTGGGTGCTGAACGCCATCTGCGACATTGCCGCCCCCATGGCGCCGACCTCGTCCACGCGATCGTTGACCCCGCGGAAGCGGTCATCCATGTCGCGCCGCAGGCTGGAGACGTCGGTGCTCATGCTGGCAACCCGCTGGTCGGTGTAGGAGCGGGCCGTGGCCAGCGCCTGGTCGACCTGTCCGGTGTTGGCCGCGTCGGTGGGCGCACTGCCGGCCTGCACGTTGGTGATACGGCGCTGCTGGGTGGCGCTGCCGACCGAGACGGTGTCAGCCTGGTCAGCCACCGAGCCCTGGCCCAACGCGACGGCACCGTCGGCGGTGACCAGCGCTCCCTGACCGAGCGCGGTGCCGGACGGCGCCACGACCGTGGCGCTTTCGCCAACCGCCACCGCGTTGGTCGCGCTCGGACCGATGGCTGCATTGGCGCCCAGCGCAGTGCTGCCATCGGCCAGCACCAGGGCACCGGCACCCAGCGCGGTGTCGTTCGGGCCGGCCGCGTAGCTGCTGTCGCCCAGCGCGACGCTGGACCGGCCGTCGCTCTCGGCCCCCACGCCTGCCGCCAGCGAGTAGTCGCCGGCACTGTACGAGCCATAGCCGAGCGCGGTGGAGAGAAAGCCCTGCGCCACACTGAAGCCGCCGAGCGCCACGCCGCCGGCATCGAGCGCACCGCTGTTGAAGCCGATGGCGGTCGACTGCTCGCCCAGCGCACCGCCGGGCGCATCGGAACCTTCCTGCGATCCGATGCCCACGGCGTAGGAACCGCTGGCATTGGCGTCGGTGCCGAGCGCCGTGCTGTTGACGCCCGTCGAGACAGCGTTCAGGCCCATCGCGGTGGCGCCGTCGTTGCCCGCGAACGAGGCTGCGCCCAGTGCCGACGCGCCGGCGCCCTGCGCCCAGGCGCCGTTGCCCTGCGCGGTGGCGTTGTCGCCCAGCGCCACGGTCTGGTAGCCCGAAGCCAGTGCACCACGACCGCTGGATACGGCCAGCGAACCGAGCGCGATCGAGCCCTCGCCTTCGGCCACCGTGGCGTAGAAGCCGTTGTCCGGGTCCGGATCGCCGCCGCCGATGGCGATGGCGCCACGGTCGGTCGCCTCGGCGTTCGCGCCCAGCGCCACGCTGTTGTAGCCGTCGGCACCGGCATTGGTGCCCCCGGCGAAGGAGCCCTGGCCGGTGGCGTAGGAGAGCGAGCCCACCGCGGTGCTGTCCACGCCGTCGGCACCCGAGCCTGCGCCCAGCGCCGTGGCGCCCGAGCCGCTGGCCTCGGTGGTGTAGACCGTGCCGTCGGTATCGGTGTAGGCGCCGCCCACGGCGGTGGAACTGTCGGCGGTCGCGCTGGCATCGGAGCCGACCGCGCTGGCGCCGTTGCCGGTCGCGGTCGCGTTGGCGCCGCAGGTGAACGAGCCATCGCCTGTCGGCGTGGCCGGCACGGTGGTGGTCGTGCCATCGGTGGTGTAGGTGCAGCTGACCGGCGCGGTCTGCGCATGGACGCCCTGCGGCGCCAGCGAGCAGACCGCAGCAAGCGCTACGGCCACCGCCCCTGCGCCCAGCACACGACCGCGCTTGCCCGCCGCCGACGCCAGTTCGGAGGCGACCACCGGCGCACCGAGCGCGCGGTTCCACACTTTGCTGTAGATCTTGTTCACCAGGATTCTCCAATGCATGGGGCCTGGCGGCGTACGCGCCGCCGGCATCTCCGCAAGAAAAGGGTCAACGGCGCAGGGCCGGCGCGGGGGCCCGCGCCCCGCGGCGGGGCGCCGCGCCCCCGCCGGGGGTGCTGTTGCAGGCCACGCCGACCACGTTGAAAGCGTTGGCCACGTCGCTCACGCTGTAGCCACGATCGACGGCCGCCTGCTCGACGCCGCAGGCGCCGCCATCGAAGGTCTCGTTCGGCGCCCAGTACAGCGCGTTGGCGTCGTGGAACACCTCGAACGCCATGCGCGTGTTCCAGCCGGCGGTCCTGGCCAGCGTGCAGAACGCGCGGTTGTAGACGCCGCTGGTGTAGTGCACGTCGAGGCTGTCGTTGTACTGGCTGGCGTTGTCGATCGAGCCGCCGTCGTTGCTCGGCGTGCACATGTCGCGCAGCGCGGCCATGCCGAGCATCGGCACGGTGGCGGGCTTGACCATGTCGGCGCCGACCATGAAGTCGTTGCTGCCGCGGTCGAAGTACTTCACCGCTTCGCCGGCCATGTCGGAGAACGCCTCGTTCATGCCGCCGGACTGGCCGGTGTATTCCAGCCCCGAATGCTGTTCGGTGAAACCGTGGCTGATCTCGTGGCCGGTCACGTCCAGCACGACGAACGGGTAGAAGTACTGGTCGCCGTCGCCGAACACCATCTCGGCGCCATCCCAGAACGCGTTCTCGTAATTGGTGCCGTAGTGGACCCACATGTGCAGCTGCATCGGGCTGCCGTCGCCATTGCGCAGCGGCGGGGTGCCGAACCAGTTGCTGTACATGTCGTAGACCACGCCGCCGAAGTGGTGCGCGTCGTTGATCGCCGAGTAGGCGCCGTTCATCTCATCGCCCATGCTCGTCCAGCCGGCCGGGTTGGTGCCCGCGCAACCGAACGACCAAAGCGTCGTGCGCTGGCCGCCAGCCAGGTTGTAGGTGGCAACCTTGTCGTTCTGCAGGTAGCAGACGTTGCCGATCCGGGTCGCTTCGAGCAGTTCCTGGCCGGGACCCGAACCGTCGTACCAGTACAGGCCGGTGAGGTCGTTGCCGCCCGGGCCGTTGGCCTGGACCGCCACCGGCGTGCCGCCGGGCGGGCGCCGGCCGGTGGTCAGGCCGTCCCAGTGGCGGAGCACCTGCCCGGTGTTCGCGTCGACGATGGCCGTCGGGCGCGAGATCCGGCCGCCGACGTTGACCATGTAGGAGGTGCGGTAGACCAGGCGGGACTTGCCGTTGGACTGCGGGTACACGAACAGCTCGCTGTGCGCGTGGCTGGCCGTGTCGCGCTGCTGGCCGAGCCGGGCCTTGAGCCGGGCCTGCGCCTGGCCGCCGGTCAGCCGCGGGCGCACCGAGCGCAGCGTCGTCGCCAGGCTGCCTTCGGCCTCGCCCTCGGCGCTGACTACGTTGCCGGCGCGGTCGCGCTCGACGACGAGGCTGCGGCCATACACGGGCACGCCCTGGAAGGTCTGGCGCTCGCGCGTCTTGATCGTGCCGCGGACGGTATGCGCGTGGGCGCTGGCGGCGAAGGTGCTGCCCTTGCCCAGGCCCAGGCGCGCCGCGAGCGTGGCCGGGGCGAGATGGCCGAGACGGCCGGCATGGACGTGGACGGGCGTGGCCTGGCACAGCGACGCCGAGGCGCAGCCGAGCGCGGCGAGCAGCGCGCCGGCGAGCTTCTTGTGGAGCATGGTTTTCCCCCTACGGACGAGAGCCCCGGGCGATGCACAGGGCCTTGTTGGTGTTGCCATTTCGTGAAAATGACAACTTCGTCACGTTATGCGGGGTTGACGGGAGCGTCAATTGCGAAATTTTCCAAGGGCGCTACCCCCGGCCTTCTGTTAGAACTGGCCGGTTGTCGCGCCCAGGAAGGCCGGCGTCCAGCGGCGCCGGCCCTGCCTGGTCAGCGTGCGGCGACGTATTTGCCCACCAGGTCGACACCGCTGTAGTCGGTGCGCCCGACCAGGGTAACGAACCAGCTTCCGGCCGCCGGGTGGTCGAGCACCACCGACTCGCTGGTGCCTGCGTGGGCGGAGCGGCAGTGGTAGTCCTCGGCCGTGGCGGGGGTACCGGGGTTGACGTAGAGGGTAACGTCGCCGCTGCCGCCGCCCGTGCGCAGGCTCAGCTTGCCGGTCCCCTGGGGTACGTCGATGCGGTACACCGTGCGGCTGCCCTTGGCCCCGGACTGGTCCGACAGCGCCACGCCGTTGCCCAGCAACGTCGCCTGGCTGGTGGTCGAACCGCCGCTGGCGATGGCCATGTTCACCGCCGCGTAGGCGTCCAGGATGCCGGCGCCGATGCGATGGTCGGGCGCCACCTTGGGCGTGGCAGCGGTGCGCGTGAGGATGTCCAGCACCGCGGCGGGCGACAGCAGCTTGAGGCCGCGGGCCAGCCGGGCGGCCTGCATCAGCGCGACGGTGCCGCTGACGTGCGGGGTCGCCTGCGAGGTACCGGCATAGCCGGCGTAGTTGGAGTCGTCCGCGACCGGCCTGGTGGTGCCGCTGTTGATCGCCTGCCAGACGAAGCCGTCCGAAACCTGCTCGCCGCTGCTGCGGTCACCGGCGTAGATGCCGCCGCCCGGCGCGGCCAGGTCGACCGTGCGCCCGTAGTTCGAGTAGTAGGCACGCCGGCTGGTGATGCCGGTGGCGGCGACCGTGATGGTGCCCGGGCAGCTGGCAGGCGAGAAATTCTTCGCGTTGTCGTTGTCGTTGCCGGCCGCGACGACCACCACCGCGCCGCGCCTGTTGGCCAGGGCGATCGCCTGGCCAATCGGGTCGTCCGCGGTGCACTGGCCGTAGCCGCCAAGGCTGAGGTTGATCACCTGCGCCGGATGGGTGTTGTCGGGCACGCCGTCGACATGGCCGCCGGCGGCCCAGATGATCGCGTCGCTGATGTCGCTGTCGTAGCCGCCGCAGTGGCCGAGCACGCGGATCGGCAGCACCTGCGCGCGATAGGCGATGCCCGCCAGCCCCACGCCGTTGTTGGTGCGCTCGGCGCCGACCGTGCTGGCGACATGGGTGCCGTGCCAGGAGCTGGGCTGCGGCGGGTTGAATTCGTCCGTGCACATCGATTGCCACGGCTTGCCGGTGGTCCAGTCGCCCGGGTCCCAGCCGCCGGGGACGCGGCCGTCGGTCTTGCGGCCGGAAAGGAACGCGTCGGTGATGAAATCGTAGCCGGCGCCGGCCAGTTTGGTATTGACGTCCACGTGCGTGGTGATGCCGGTATCCAGCACGGCGATCACGATGCCCTTGCCGTCGGCGAGGCTCCATGCGGCATTGACGTGCGAGCCGCCGTAGTTGCGGTGGCCGGAGGCGGTGGCGCGGCCGCTGGCCGCCTTGAGGTCCCACTGGTAGCTGGCGTATTGCGTATCGGTCGGCCGGAACGCGCTCGGGCGCAGCGACGCGGGCGCGGCAATGTCGGCCACCGGGTGCCGCAGCACGTCCGGCGCCACGTGCAGCACGGCCGGGTCGCTGGCGATCTGCGCCATCAACGCCGCCGCTTCATTGCGGTCGAGCTTGCGCGAGGTGCGCAGCACGTCGGCGCCGATCGCCAGCCGCCGCCCATAGCTGGCCTGCACCGGCGCCTGCATCATGCCCTGCGCGCTGAACGTGGCACGCACCAGGCCGGCACGGGAGAGCGCGGCGCCCATGCTCTGCTGCATGAGCGAGGGGTTGGCCCGCTCGGCGCTGCCTGGCCGCCAGGTCACGATGAAGCGGTCGTACTGGCCGTTGGTCTTCAGCGAGCTGACGTTGTAGTGGGTGCCGCCGAGTCCGCCGGTGGTGCTGGCGGCGTGCGCCGCCATGGAGAAGGCGAAGGCCATGGAAGCGCCGAGCAGCGCCCCGATCCGCATACGTTTTGACATGAAGTGATTCCCCGGTCTTGAGCACCCGCCGCCTTGCACGGCGGGCAGTACTGCACGGAGTCCTGCAACTCCGCTTCCGTCGACGTCGGTCGCTGTGGACACGTCCTGCCGGCTGTCGCGTGACTGCATCACGAACGCCCCCACTGCTTCCCTGCCGTCGTCGGCTTGCAAGCTAGGTGGTCGTTTGTCGCCCCGATGTGACAGCGGGCTGGACGGCTGCGCGCCTTGCCAATCCGGCCCGCTCTGCAACAATGCGCGCTTTTGCGGGCAAGCCATGCAGCTGATCGACATCGGCGCCAACCTCACGCACGAATCCTTCCGCCACGACTTCGCCGACGTGCTCGCGCGAGCCGCGGCGCAGGGTGTCGCGCGGATGATGGTGACCGGCGCCTCGCGCGAGGGCAGCGAGCAGGCGTTGGCATTGGCGCAGGCGCATCCTGGCGTGCTGTGGGCGACCGCGGGCGTGCATCCGCACCACGCGATCGACTACGACGAGGGCACTGACACCCGCCTGCGCGAGCTGGCCGGCCTGCCCGAGGTGCGCGCGGTCGGCGAGACGGGACTGGACTACCACCGCAACTACTCGCCGCGCGACGTGCAGCTGCGCGTGTTCGAGCAGCAGCTCGCGATCGCCGCGGAGCTGGGCAAGCCGCTGTTCCTGCACCAGCGCGACGCCCATGCGGATTTCCTGGGCCTGCTCAAGCGCTACCGCGACCGCGTGCCGGCGGCCGTCGTGCACTGCTTCACGGACACCCGCGAGGCGCTGCACGACTACCTGGCGCTGGACTGCCACATCGGCATCACCGGCTGGATCTGCGACGAGCGGCGCGGCACCCACCTGCGCGCGTTCGTGCGCGAGATTCCCGCCGACCGGCTGATGCTGGAAACCGACGCGCCCTACCTGCTGCCGCGCACCGTGCGCCCGCAGCCGAGCCACCGGCGCAACGAGCCGATGTACCTCAGGCACATCTGCGAGGAGGTGGCGCGCGATCGCGGCGAGCCGGTCGAGGTGACGGCGGCGAACAGCACGGCGGCAGCCATGGCGTTCTTCGGGCTGTAGGGAGCGCTTCGCTCCTGGCGCAGGGAAAGGAGGCGAGCTGCAGGTGCTCTTCGTCTCTTTCCTCTTCCCCTGGCGCATCGAAGCTTGCGGGAATACGTGCGGGAGCGGCCCGTTCGTGCGTGGCCGCTCCGCGACCTGGCTCGCCTGCCGCGGGAGACCACGCAAGAGCGGGACCAACAAAGCCCACCATGCGGGAGCATTCCCGCGAGCCCCGGCCCCCCACCCAGCCCTCTCCCCGCAGGGGAGAGGGAGCCAACCCAACCCCATTCCCTGGGGGAACGAAACCTCGTCAGAGGCGGCTTACGCGAGTGAAGAACGGCCAGCGCACGGTACGTACCCTGTCGGACTCGCCCCAGGCCTGCGCGAGCGCGGGTGCCGCCACTTCCACCGGGTCGACGCCCACGCGCTCCAGATACCGCTGCGTGGCCGACCAGGAGCGCAGGTAGGCGAGGAACTGGGTGAGATTCCAGTGCGCCTGCATGGCAAAACTGGGCGTGGCCACCGGCTCGAACGGAGACGGCAGCCTGCGATAGCCCTCGTCCACCAGCGCGCGTTCAGGCGGCCAGTGGCCACCGAGCGTGTTGGCGTAGAGCTCCCACTCGACCGCATCCACCGCCCGGTCGACGCTGCAGTTGCCGTAACCGGAAACTGCCAGCAGGGCCCCCGGCCTGGCCACCCGGCGCACTTCCTCGTGGAAGGCTTCCAGGTCGAACCAGTGCAGGGCCTGCGACACGCTGACCAGGCTCACGCTGCCCGCCGCCAGGCTGCTGTGTTCGGCCGGCTCCACGCGGTAGTCGATGGCCCGGTGGGCACGGGCCTGGGCGATCTGGGTGGCGCTCGGGTCGGTCGCCACCACGCGCTCGAAGTGCGCGGCCAGCCCGAGGCTCGCCTGGCCGTTGCCGCAGCCGGCATCCCACGCCAGCGCGGTATCCGGCGCCTGCCCGGCGAGCCACTCGAACCAGTCGGCGGGCGGCAGCGGGCGGGCGTCGCGGTAGAGCGTAGCGTGGCCGGAGAAGTGGTCTTTGAAGGTGGTCATGCGCGCATGGTTCCCCGACCGCGACCTTTGCAAAAGCCCACGGGTGGGCGGTGTTTTTTTCTGACAGCCGGCGAGCAGCGGATCGCCCACAGGTGGGCTCCTACAAGAGGCGGCGGGTTTCGCCCGGCGGCAGGCCATCCAGGGCCCAGTCGCCGATGCGCACGCGGATCAGCCGCAGGGTGGGAAAGCCGACCGCCGCCGTCATCCTTCGGACCTGCCGGTTGCGCCCCTCGCGCAGGGTGACCGTGAGCCAGCTGGTGGGAATGGCCTTGCGGAAGCGTACCGGCGGGTCGCGCGGCCACAGCCAGTCCGGCTCGGCGGCGTGCCCGGCACCGGCCGGCAAAGTGGGGCCATCGTTGAGCGTGACGCCCCGGCGCAGCGCGGCGAGCGCCTCGTCGGTGATGGCTCCGTCGACCTGCACCAGGTAGGTCTTCGGTTGCTTGTGGCGCGGATCGGTCAGGCGGTGCGCGAGGCGGCCGTCGTCGGTCAGCAGCAACAGGCCTTCGCTGTCGTGGTCCAGCCGTCCGGCCGGATAGACGTCCTTCTGCTGGACGTAGCCAGCCAGCGTCGGCCGGCTGCCGTCACCGGAGAACTGGCACAGCACGCCATAGGGCTTGTTGAGCGCGAGCAGCATCCGTCACGGCGCGGAGGCCGCATGCGCGGGCGCTTCGGGTTTCACGAAGCGCAGCGTCATGCGGTCGGACTCGCCGATTGCCTGGTACCTGGCCTTGTCCTGGTCGCCCAGCGCCAGCGTCGGTGGCAGCGTCCAGACGCCCTTGGGATGGTCGTGGTCGTCCTTCGGGTTGGCATTGACCTCGCTGCGGGCGTCCAGCACGAAGCCGGCGTCGGTGGCGAGCTTGACGACGTAATCCACCGGCAGGTAACCGCTGCCCTTGACCTCGTCCAGCGAAGCGCCGGCGTCGGCGCGGTGGTCGACCACGCCGAGCACGCCACCGGGCTTGAGCACGGCGTAGAAGGCCTTGAACATCGCCTGGGCCGTGCCGTCCATCGCCCAGTTGTGCACGTTGCGGAAGGTCAGCACGCGGTCGGCCGAGCCCGGCGCGCCGAGCACCGGCGCCTTTGGATCGAAGGTCACGATGGCGGCGTGGCCGAACTGCGCCGGGTGTGCGGCGAAGAGCTTGCGCAACGCGCTGTCGTCACTACGCGCTTCGTCGTCGGCGGACGGCTGCTTCTCGGCGGCGATGTAGTGGCCGTTGTCGCGCAGCAGCGGCGCCAGGATCTGCGCGTACCAACCGCCGCCCGGGGTGATTTCGATCACCGTCTGGTCGGGGCGCAGCTCGAAGAAGCCGAGCGTTTCCTTCGGATGGCGGTACGCGTCACGCGCGCGCTGCTCGGCCGGGCGCCAGTCGCCACCGATGACCTGGTCAAGCTGCGTGGAGGTGTAGTCGCTGGCGCTGGTCGGCGGCACCAGCGCGTCGGCGGGCTGGTCCTGCGCGATGGCCGGCAGGGCCAGCAGACAGGCGGTGCAGAAAGCGGAAAGCAGCAGGGTCTTCATGGTGTCTCCTTACGGCCACGCACGGAACGGTTGAATCAGAAGGGGCGCGGGCAGACCGACTGCAATCCGTCGATGTGCTCGTGCAGGTCCGGGGCTATACCCTGCCACATCGGATCGAGGATGAAGTCGATGCCCTCGTAGCGGGCGAGCTTCGCCGCCGGGATGAAGTCCGCATCGCCGGCAACCAGGATGATCTGGTCGACCAGTTTCTTGTAGGTCAACGCCGCGATGTCGATGCCGATCTTCATGTCCACCTGGGTCTGGCGCATGTCCGGCTCGAAATGCTCGTCGCCAAGATCCTCCCACGCCAGGGTGCCTTCGCGCAGCTGCTGGTAAGCGTTGTAGCGGAGTTTCCATTCGCCGCGCTCGGCCAGTCGGCCGAGCCGCAGGGCCATCTTGCGCTGGCGGCGCAGCTGGTCGTGCAGCTCGCGGCGGAAGGCAGCCGCACCGGTGCGCGAGAAGTCCACGGCCTCGCCGCTGAGCGGTCGCACCAGCACCTTGTCCAGCGGCGGGCAGTCGTAGAAGAAGATCCGGTAGAGCTGCTCGCGCGGCCGGTCCAGCGCCTTGAGGTGCTCCAGCGCCATGCCGAACACGGTCTTGGCCACGGTACGCGCGTCGTTGGCGTCGCGCTCGCCCCAGACCTTGCGGTAACGGGCAAGGAAGAAAGCGCCGTCGACGAGGATGGCGGTGCGTTGCATGGGGATCCTTTGGGGGGAGCGCCGGGGAGGCGGGCGCATTCTAGCGGAGCGCGCCCGTCCGGGCCCTCCCCGGCCAACGCGGGGGAAGGTGCCGACAGGCGGATGAGGGCGCCTTTGGGCGGGATAAGCGGGAGAGCCTTCCGCAAGGCCTCCCCCCATCCGCCCTTCGGGCACCCCCCGTGAACGGGGGAAGGACGATCACCGCGCCGCGTGCCCGAAGCCCTCCTCCGGACAAGGCGGGCACTCCAGCCGTTCGCCTGCCTTCCGCGAGCGGGGAAAGGGTCGACGGCTCAGTAGCGGATCACCGACCGGATCACGCGGCCCTCGTGCATCGCGTCGAACGCCTCGTTGATGCGCTCCAGCGGCAGCTCCTGGCTGACCATCTCGTCGATCCGGATCTCGCCCGCCAGGTAGCGGTCGACGTAGCCCGGCAACTGCGAGCGGCCCTTGACTCCGCCAAACGCCGAGCCGCGCCACACGCGCCCGGTCACCAACTGGAACGGCCGCGTGCGGATCTCCTGGCCCGCGCCGGCCACGCCGATGATCACCGATTCGCCCCAGCCCTTGTGGCAGCACTCCAGCGCCGAGCGCATCACATCGACGTTGCCGATGCATTCGAACGAATAATCCACGCCGCCGCCGGTGAGCTCGACGATCACCTGCTGGATGGGCGTGTCCGGATAGTCCCTCGGGTTGACGCAGTCGGTCGCGCCGAGCAGGCGCGCCATCTCGAACTTGGACGGATTGGTGTCCACCACGACGATGCGCCCGGCCCTCGCCATCACCGCACCCTGTACCACCGACAGCCCGATGCCGCCCAGGCCGAACACGGCCACGCTGGCGCCCGGCTCCACCTTGGCCGTGTTGAGCACCGCGCCGATGCCGGTGGTGATGCCGCAACCGAGCAGGCAGACCTTCTCCAGCGGCGCGGCCGGGTTGATCTTCGCGACCGCGATCTCCGGCAGCACCGTGTACTCGCTGAAGGTGCTGGTGCCCATGTAGTGATGGATCATCCGGCCGTCCTTGGAGAACCGCGACGTGCCGTCGGGCATCAACCCCTGCCCCTGGGTGGCGCGGATGCGCTGGCACAGGTTGGTCTTGCCCGAGCGGCAGTATTCGCAGGTGCCGCACTCGGGCGTGTACAGCGGGATGACGTGGTCGCCGACGGCAAGCGTGGTCACGCCCTCGCCCACCTCCTCGACGATGCCGCCGCCCTCGTGGCCGAGGATCGCCGGGAACAGGCCTTCCGGATCGGCGCCGGACAGGGTGAAGGCGTCGGTGTGGCACACGCCGGTGGCGACGATGCGCACCAGCACCTCGCCGGCCTTCGGCCCGGCGACGTCCACGTCCTCGATCGACAACGGCTTGCCTGCTTCCCAGGCAACGGCGGCACGGGATTTCATGGGGCGGCTTTCCAGTAGGGGGAAGCGCCCATCATGCCGCGCGCGCGAAGGCCGGGAAACCGCCCGGCGGTGCAGCTCAGGCAGGCGACGCCTGGTCCTCGTGCAATTGCGGCATCTGCGCGCAATAGGCCTCGGCCTCGGCCAGCAACCACTGGCGGAAGACCTGCAGGCCCTGGTGTTCCTCCGAGCGCGGCGGGTAGACCAGCCAGTAGGCCTCCTGGATCGGCAGGTAGCGCTGGCCCAGCACGACCAGGCGGCCGGCCTCGATCAGCGAGCGCGAGCTGACCATCCGTCCCAGCGCCACGCCCAGCCCTTCCAGCGCCGCGTGGCGCAGCGCGTCGGTGCTGTCGAAGTGCGCCACGTAACGCCTGGGCGGCGTGCCGCCGGCCTCCGCGAACCATTCGTTCCAGCGGTCGCCCGGGTCGCCCAGCAACGGCCAGGCGCCGAGCTGGCCCGGATCGGCATCGCCCATGCGCGCGATCAATTCGGGCGTGGCCACAGGCGCCAGCCACTCGCCGAACAGCCGTTCGCTGGCCAGTCCCGGCCACTGGCCACGGCCGTAGCGCAGGGCGGCATCGACCGGCTCGCGCTCGAAATCCACCAGCGTGGTGGCGGTCTGCAGGTTGAGCTCCAGCTCCGGATGCGCCGCCACCAGCCCGGGCAGCCGCGGCACCAGCCAGCTGGACATGATCCCGGAGCTCGCGCTCAGGGTGAGCGAATCGTGCCGCCGCTCGCGGTAGCGCGCGAGTGCGTGGTCGATGCCGTCGAAATGCTCGCCGACCGCCTCGAGCAGGCCGCACCCTTCCGTGGTGAGCGTGACGCCGCGGGGGCCGCGCTCGAACAGGCGGCGGCCGAGGCGATCCTCGAGCTGGCGGATCTGGTGGCTCAGCGCGCTGACGGTGAGGTTGGCCTGGACCGCCGCGCGCGACAGGTTGCCGACGCGCGCGACACGCACGAACTGTTGCAACAGACCCAGCGGAACATGGCTCACGCGGTCGGCTCCAGGCGGCAACGCCTTGAAATCCGCTCAAGGCTGGCTTGCGAATATATCGCTTTTGGGCGCTACCGACGCGGCGTACCTTGAGCACACCCCAAGGCAATACCCCCACCGGAGGTTCCCGTGAAACCGTTCTGGAAGCAGTTGCTTTACCTGCATGGCCACGCCCTGCCTACCCAGCTCCACTGGCGCGAGGATGCCCCGGCGGCCCGCGGCCGTCATGCCGTGGCGGCCGTGAAACCGGTGCCGCCGATGCTGCGCTGGCGCGACGTGCTGCGTGCGGCGCTGATCAGCTAGCAGCCCGCCCGGACGGCAGCCCTGTCCGGGACGGCAGGGGCCCGCCGCGTCGGCGGTCATGAGGCCTGCGGTCGCGTACCGGCTCGCTCCTGCCGTTGATTCCGCCGCAAGCGCGTCCATGTTTCGACGGATGCCCATCTCCGGAGGAACCCCATGCACCTGCGCCCGCTCGGCCGCTCGCCGCTCGCCATCGCCCCGCTCGCCTTCGGCGCCAACGTGTTCGGATGGAGCGTCGACGAGAAACGCGCCTTCGATCTGCTGGATGCCTTCGTCGACGCCGGCTTCAACCTGGTCGACACGGCGGACGTCTATCCGGCGTGGGTGCCGGGCAACCGCGGCGGCGAGTCGGAAACCATCATCGGCCGCTGGCTCAAGGCCAGTGGCAAGCGCGACCGGGTGGTGATCGCCACCAAGGTGGCCAAGTGGGCCGAACACCCCGGCCTGTCGCCGGTCAACATCCGGCAGGCGGTGGAGGGCTCCCTCGAGCGCCTGCAGGTCGATTGCATCGACCTCTACCAGGCCCACGAGGACGACGCTTCAGTCCCGCTGGCCGAAACGCTGGGCGCGTTCGGACGGCTGATCGAGCAGGGCAAGGTCCGCGCGATCGGCGCGTCGAACTATTCGGCCGACCGCTTCGCGGAGGCCCTGCGGCTGTCGGTCGAACACGGGCTGCCGCGCTACGAATCGCTGCAGCCGGAATACAACCTGCTGCGCCGGGCCGCCTACGAACGCGAACTGGAACCGCTCATCCGGCGCGAGCAGGTCGGCGTGATCAGCTACTACGCGCTGGCCAGCGGCTTCCTTTCCGGCAAATACCGCAGCGAGGCGGACCTGGCCAAGAGCCGTGCGCGCGGCGCCGGCGTGCGCAAGTACCTGGATGCGCGCGGGCTGGGCGTCCTCGATGCGCTCGACCGCGTGTCCGCCGCCCACCAGGCGACGCCCGCGCAGGTCGCGCTGGCCTGGCTGATCGCCCGCCCCGGCCTGACCGCGCCGATCGCCAGCGCGACCAGCGTGGCGCAGTTGCACGAGCTGCTGGGGGCGGTGGATCTGGCCCTGGCGCCGGAGGAAATCGCGGCGCTGGACCGCGCGAGCGCCGAGCCAGGCTGACCGCGCGCCGGTCGTTACGGCGCGTCGTCTGCGCCGTCCGCGGGTTCGATGGCGTTGCCGTCGGTTGCCAGCACCTGCAGGTAGCCGTCCGGCTGCAGCGCCTCGCCGATCGGCAGCAGCGCGAAGGTGGTCTGGTTGGCAGCCAACGCACGGCGCGCCTGCGTCAGCCACGCCTGGCGCACCTTCGCCTCGACGTCGGCCAGGCCGAGCTTGCGTGCGAAGTCCGCGCCACTGACCGCGTCGCGGCAGGGCATGTCGCCCACGCCATTGGCGAGCTGGCGCAATGTCAGCAGGTCCCCGGTGGCCCACGCGTTGGCGCGCGCGCCCATGCGCGCGACGTCGGTCTGCACGCGGTCGAGCATGGCTTCGAAACACGCCACGTCGTCGAGCCGCTCGCGCTTGAACTCCTTCACCAGCGCTCTGGGATCGTCCACGCGGATCACATAGTGGGTGGGCGTGCGCTTGATGTCCTCATGCTTCGCCGCCTCGACCAGCAGGGGCACCACGCCCTTGCGGTCCATGCCGGCGTCCTTGATGGCCGATTCGTACAGCTCGAATCCGGCGAACAGCGGCCGCCACTTCTCCACCTTGCGGTCGCGGCCGATGAAGCGCGCCTTGAGCACCAGCCAGCGCGCGTAGTCCGCCGGCGGCACGCTGTCCTTGAGCAGGGCATGGTCGGGGTTGTTGCGGACGCCGATCAGCCGGGGCAGCAGCGCCAGCTTGCCGAAGAAGCCCAGCTTTGCCTTGAGTCCGATGCCCGGCTCCAGCAGCAGCTCCTGCGAGTGCATGAGTCGATCGAGCACTTCGTGTGACTGCCACTGCATGTGGCGCGGCAGCGGATCGAGCGTACCGAGCACCCACAGCACGTGGCCGTCGGGCGAGGTCACCTTCCACAGCCCGGGCCCGGGCTGCTGGCCGCTCACCATCACCGGCGCCAGCGTGGTGACTGAGGCGGGCGTCGCCGGCGCTGCCTGCTCGCTCCGGACGGCAACGGCGACCAACGCGAGGAACAGCAACAGGAAGATGCGCATCGGAGCCTCGTGGTGGCGGTACCGTCCGCGCGTACGCGCGGACGTCGCCCCGGTGGGAGCGGGCGGCGCGAGCGTTCCGCCCGGCAAAAGGAAAGGGCGCCGATGGCGCCCTTCCTGTTCAGCCCTGCAGCGTCGCCAGTGCGTCGTTGAAGGTCTTGCTCGGCCGCATCGCCGCGGCGGTGCGCGCCAGGTCAGGGTGGTAGTAGCCACCGATGTCCACCGGCTTGCCCTGGGCCCCGTTCAACTCGGCCACGATGGTCGACTCGTTGTCGGCCAGCGCCTTGGCCAGCGGCGCGAAGGTCGCCTTGAGCCTGGCGTCCTCGTCCTGGGAAGCCAGCGCCTGCGCCCAGTACAGCGCCAGGTAGAAGTGGCTGCCGCGGTTGTCCAGCTCACCGACCTTGCGCGCGGGCGACTTGTTGTTGTCCAGGATCCTGCCGTTGGCCTCGTCCAGCGCCTTGGCCAGCACACCCGCGCGCTGGTTGCCGTAGCGCTCGGCCAGGTGCTCGAAGGAGGCGGCCAGGGCGAGGAACTCGCCGAGCGAATCCCAGCGCAGGTAATCCTCCTGGACGAACTGCTGCACGTGCTTGGGGGCCGAGCCGCCCGCACCGGTCTCGAACAGGCCGCCGCCGGCCATCAGCGGCACGATCGAGAGCATCTTGGCGCTGGTGCCCAGCTCCATGATCGGGAACAGGTCGGTGAGGTAGTCGCGCAGCACGTTGCCGGTCACCGAGATGGTGTCCTGGCCCTTGCGGATGCGCTCCAGCGAGAAGCGCATCGCCTGGTCAGGCGACAGGATGCGGATGTCCAGGCCGCTGGTGTCGTGGTCCTTGAGGTAACGCTCGACCTTGGCGATCAGCTGCGCATCGTGCGCGCGCTCGGGATCCAGCCAGAACACCGCCGGGGTGCCGGAAAGGCGCGCGCGGGTGACGGCGAGCTTGACCCAGTCCTGGATCGGCGCGTCCTTGGTCTGGCACATGCGCCAGATGTCGCCCGCCTGGACCTTGTGCTCGAACACGCTGCGGCCGTCCTGGTCGCTCACGCGCACGGTGCCGTCGGCGGCGATCTCGAAGGTCTTGTCGTGCGAACCGTATTCCTCGGCCTTCTGCGCCATCAGGCCGACGTTGGGCACCGAACCCATGGTCGCCGGATCGAACGCGCCGTGTGCCTTGCAGTCCTCGACCACCGCCTGGTAGATGCCGGCGTAGCTGCGGTCCGGGATCAGCGCGAGCGTGTCCTGCAGCTCGCCCTTCGCGTTCCACATCTTGCCGGAGTCGCGGATCATCGCCGGCATCGACGCGTCCACGATGACGTCGGAGGGCACGTGCAGGTTGGTGATGCCCTTGTCGGAATTGACCATCGCCAGGCCCGGGCGCTTGGCGTATTCGGCCTCGATGTCGGCCTTGATCGCCGCCTGCTTGTCCTGCGGCAACTGCGAGAGGCGCGCGTAGAGATCGCCGATGCCGTTGTTGGCGTCGAAGCCGATCTGCTTCAGTTCGGCCGCGTGCCTGGCGAGCACGTCCTTGTAGAACTCGCGCACCACCACGCCGAACATGATCGGGTCGGAGACCTTCATCATGGTCGCCTTCAGGTGCAGCGAGAACAGCGTCCCGGCGGCCTTGGCCTCGGCGATCGCCGTGTCGACGAAGCGCGCCAGCGCGGCGCGGCTCATCACGGCCGCGTCGACCACTTCGCCGGCCTGCACGGCGACCTTTTCCTTCAGCACGGTGGTGCTGCCGTCGTTGCCGACCAGCTCGATCTTCAGGCTGCCGGCCTTGTCCATCGTGGCGGACTGCTCGGAACCATAGAAGTCGCCGGCGTCCATGTGCGCCACGCGGGTCTTCGAATCGGCGCTCCACTTGCCCATCTTGTGCGGATGCTTGCGCGCGTAGTTTTTCACCGAGGCCGGTGCGCGGCGGTCGGAGTTGCCCTCGCGCAGCACCGGGTTGACCGCGCTGCCTTTGACCTTGTCGTAGCGCGCCTTGATGTTGTACTGCTCGACGTCGCCGTGGACCTCGTCGGGGTAATCCGGCAGCGCGTAGCCCTGGGCCTGCAGTTCCTTGATCGCGCTCTTGAGCTGCGGCACCGAGGCGCTGATGTTGGGCAGCTTGATGATGTTGGCATCCGGCGTGGTGGCGAGCTGGCCGAGCTCGGCCAGGTCGTCGGCGATGCGCTGGTCTTCCTTCAGATGCTCCGGGAACTGCGAGAGGATCCGCCCGGCCAGCGAGATGTCGCGCGTCTCCACGTCGATGCCCGCGGTACGCGCAAAGGCCTTCACGATCGGGAGCAGCGACTGGGTGGCCAGGAACGGCGCTTCGTCGGTCAGCGTGTAGAGAATCTTCGGAGCTTCGGACATCGTCTGCGTGACCTCTCGTGCAAAGGCGTGCGGGGAAGCGCGGCTCAGGGCAGCCGCGCCGCGAGGAAAAGACGGCCATTTTCGCCCGAATGGCGCGCGCTGGCTATCGCACACGCATACGCGGGCGCACGGAGGGGCGACGCACGCGCGTCAGCGCGTGGCTGCGAAGCGCAGACGCAGCGAAGCGCCCCGGCTCGTCACCGAGGCGAACAGGCGGGAGGGACGCGGGCTCAGCCGCCGCTGATCGGATAGGTCTGCACGCCGCCGCTGGCGGCCGGTGCCGGCTGGGCAGCCGGGCGGGTGGTCGACGATGGGCGCGCGCTGCCGCACTGGTAGGCGCCCCATGCCTGCTCGCCATCCACGGGCTCGCCCAGCGGCTTGACCGTGTCGGCGCCCATCTTGGCCGCTTCGTTGCGGGCCATCACTTCCAGCTCGTCGCGCACCTTGATGTCGTTGCGGTCGACCGGGCCGACGCGCTCCATCACCGACACGGTGACCTTGCCCAGGTCGCGGCACTGCGACACGTCGCCGTTCCAGGCCGTGCGCACCTGCTTGCCTGCATCGTTGAGGGTGATGCCCCAGGTGCAGGCGCCGAGGAGCAGGATGGGGACGAGCAACAGCGGGGTCTTGCGCATGGAGGGGCTCCGGAGGGAAAGCTGGACGAACATCGTAGCGTGGCGCGCGGGGTGCGGGCATGCGCCGGTTGGGGCGGGTTTGCGTGCGTGCAGGAACCCCACCCCCACCCAGTCCCTCCCCTGCCGGGGAGGGAACCAGCTGACACTTTGCTACGCCCCTCAATGGAGCGAGCGTAGCGCTGCCTGGAAGCCCTCCCCTGCAAGGGGCGGTTCGGGTGGGGACGGGTGTTGCCCGTCACTTCACCGGCTTGCCGTCCGCATCGAGCACCTGCACCTTGCCCAGGTTCAACGCGCGCACCGGCGCCTCGATCTTCTTCAGGTCGCCGACGATCACCCAGGTCAGATGCTTCGGATGGATCACCTCGTCGGCGGCCGCCTGCACCTGTGGGTCCTTCAACGCCTGGATGCGCGCCTTCTCGGTCTGGACCCAGTTGTCGGGACGGTCATACAGGGCGATGTCCTCCAGCGCACCCATCACCGCGGAGGTGGTCTGGTACTCGCCGGGCAGGCTGCGCACGTCGCCTTCCTTGATCTTGGCGATCTCCTGCGCGGTCAGCGGATGCTTGCCGACGACGCCACGTGCCTCGGCCAGGATCTGCTCGGCGGACGGCGCGGTCTTGTCGGTCTGCACCGGCGCATACATCAGGAACGGGCGCTGGCCCAGCGCATCGGGCATGAAGCTGTAGGCGCCGTAGGCCCAGTGCTTGTCCTCGCGCAGGTTCATGTTCAGGCGCGAGGTGAAGGTGCCGCCGAAGGCGCCGTTCATGGTCTCGATCGCCAGGTTGTTGTCGACCTTGGTCGAAGGCGCCAGGCCGCCGGCGAGGATCAGGCTCTGCTGCGCGCCGGGGCGGTCGATCAGGTAGACGCGCGCGGCATCGGGCGCGGCCACCTTGGCGAGGTTCTTGGCCGGCACCTTTCCGGCGCCCGGCTTCCAGTCGCCGAACACCTCGTTCAACTGCGGGATGACCTTGTCCAGCGTGGTGTCGCCGGCGACCAGGATCTGGACATTGTCGGGCCGGATGAAGTCGCCCATGAAGCGGCGCATGTCACTGGCATCGAGTGACGTGATCGAGGAAACCGTGCCCGAACCGGTGAACGGGATCGCGTAGGCATGGCCTTCACCGTAGAGCAGCGGCGGCAGTGTGCGCAGCGCGATGCCGATCGGCTGGCTCTTCTCCTGCGCGATGCGCGCCAGCCACTGGCCGCGCAGGCGGGACACATCGTCGGTGCGGAAGGCCGGGTTGCGCACGATGTCGGCAAACAGCGTGAGCGACGGTTCGAGCTTGTCGTTCAACGCGTTGAGCGAGACGTTGCACGAGTCCAGCCCGCAGCCGCTGCCGATCACCGCGCCCAGGCGCTGCTCGCGCTTGGCGATCTCGACCGAATCGAGGTCCTTCGTGCCCTCTTCCAGCATCGCCATGGTGAAGCTGGAGGTGCCCAGCTTGCGGCCCTGGTCGGCGGCGTAGCCGGAGTCGAACAGCATCTGCACCTGCACCGCCGGGACCTCGTGGCGCTCGGCCAGCGTCACTTCGATGCCGTTGGCGAGCTTGCCATGCTGCAGGGTCGGGAAGGTGAGACCGGGGAACTGGGTCACCTCCGGCACACCCTTGCTGCGGTCCACCGGGCTGGGCGTGGTGTGGAAATCGCCCTGCGCGGCGAGCTTGGGCTCGGGCTTGCCCGGCTGCGCCGGACGGCCGCCGTAGGTGGCGAAGTCGGTCTGTTCGACCTTGCCCGGGGTCACCGTGACCGTGTAGTCGCCCTTGGCGATCCACCGGTTGGCCGACGCCTTGACGCTGGCCGGGGTGGCCGCCATCAGCGTGTCGAAGTCCCTCAGGTAGGCGGCCGGATCCTTCTGGTACAGCTCGCCCTCGGCCAGGATCGACGCCTGCGTGTTGACCCGTTCCAGGCCGCGCACGAAGGCGGCGCGGATGCCGGTCTTGACGCGCTCCAGCTCGTCGGCGGTGGGGCCGTCCTTGAGGAACTTCGCCCACTCGTCGGCCACGGCGGCCTCGACCTTGGCCGGGTCGGCGCCCTTCTTCACGTCGACCTGCAGCTCGAACAGGCTGGCCAGCACGTGCTGCTCGATGTCGACCGAGACGTCGTCGGCGAGCTTGTCCTTGTAGACCAGGCGCTGGTACAGGCGCGAGGTCTTGCCGCCACCGAGCACCGCCGCGGCGAGCTGCAGCTGGTTGAGCTCCAGGTCGGTGCGCGAGGGCACGTTCCACTCGCGGTAGATGCGCGTCTGGGCGACGTTGTCGGTCATCGCGCCACGGGTGGACTTGTCGCGCGGGGTGACCCACACCTGCGGGCGCGGCACCGCGGGACCGGCGCCGATGTCGCCGAAGTACTTGAGCATCTTCTCCTTCGCCTGCGCCGGCGTGATGTCGCCGGCCAGAACCACCACCGTGTTGGCGGTGCCGTAGTAGTCCTTGAACCACTGCTTGACGTCGGCCAGCGAGGCGGCGTTCAAGTCGGCCATCGAGCCGATCGTGTCGTGGTGGTAGGGATGGTTGGCCGGGAAGGCTTCGGCCTGGATCAGCTCGCTGACGCGGCCGTAGGGTTCGTTCTCGCCCTGGCGCTTCTCGTTCTGGACCACGCCGCGCTGCTCGTCCAGCTCCTTCTGGCCGATCGCGCCGAGCAGGTGGCCCATGCGGTCGGACTCCATCCACAACGCCATGTCCAGCGCGGTGGTGGGCACCGTCTCGAAATAGTTCGTGCGGTCCAGCCAGGTGGTGCCGTTCATGTCGGTGGCGCCGGCCAGCTCGAACGGCTTGAAGTATTCGTCCTTGTGGTTCTCCGAGCCCTGGAACATCAGGTGCTCGAACAGGTGCGCGAAGCCGGTCTTGCCTTTCGGCTCATAGGAGGAGCCCACGTGGTACCACACGCTCACCGCCACCACCGGCGCCTTGTGATCCTCGTGCACGACCACCGTCAGGCCGTTGGGCAGGGTGAAGCGCTCATACTTCAGCTCGGGGATCTTCTGCGCCTGGGCCGCCGGGGCATCGGCGGCCTGCCCCGGCAGCAGGGCCGGTCCAGCCAGCAGGCTGGCGGCGATCAACGCCAACGCGGTCTTGGGTGGGAAACGCTTTGCCACGGTGCAACCTCCTGTCTCACGAAAGAGGCCCGAGGCTATCGGTCCGGGGCGAACCAGCACAAGCGACAAAGGCCATGGCGCTGTCCGGACGGTGTCCGCCCGCGGACCGCGCAGTGTCCGCGGACAACCCACGCGCCTTGCGCCGCCGCAGACAAATCCCGAGGAATCAAGGGGTTCGGATCGCATCTACGGCTGGCACGAGGCTTGCCACCCAGGAGGCAGGATCCCCTCTGCCCACGGAATGTAAGCCATGAAACTCGAAACCCTGTTGCTGCGCAGCCTGTTCGCCGCCTGCCTGCTGGTGTGCGGATGGATCATGGCCTCGATGCTGTTCGTGCCCGGTCCGGTGCAACTGGCCGGTACCGATGACGGCGCGAGACTCGGCGTGCTGATGGCCGTGCCCGGTACCTGCATGCTGCCGCCCGACGGCGTGGTCTGCCCGCGGCTGGAAAGCTGAGCGCTGACCCGAGCCCCCGCCAGAGGCATCGACGGCCCGGGCGGCGGATAATGGGCGGATGCTGCATGTCATCCTCTTCCGTCCCGAGATCCCGCCGAACACCGGCAACGCCATCCGCCTGTGCGCCAACACCGGCGCCTCGCTGCACCTGATCCGCCCGCTCGGCTTCGAACTGGACGACGCGCGCCTGCGCCGCGCGGGCCTGGACTACCACGAGTACGCCCGCGTGGCGGTGCACGACGATCTTGCCGCCTGCCTGGCGGCGCTGGGCCAGCCGCGCGTGTTCGCCTTCTCCACCCGGGGCCGCGTCGCCCACGTGGATGCCCGCTATACGGAAGGCGATGCCCTGCTGTTCGGCTGCGAGACTGCCGGCCTGCCCGCCGAGGTACTCGACGCCATCCCGCCCGAACAGCGCCTGCGCCTGCCGATGCGGCCCGACAGCCGCAGCCTCAACCTCTCCAACAGCGTGGCGGTGGCCGTGTACGAGGCTTGGCGCCAGCTGGGCTTTGCCGGCGCCACGTTGTAGGAAGCCGCCTGCGGGCGATGCGCTGGCCAGCGGCATCAGGGCCAGGGCATCGCCCGCAAGCCGGCTCCCACAGGGCAGAGGACCGAGCTGGCGCTGGTGGCCGCTACAATCGCCGGATGAATGCCCCGACCCCGAACGCCTGGCTGCCGCAGCCGCTGCGCAAGCTCGCCGGCCGCGCGCTGGAAACCGCGCTCAACCACACGCTGTCGCTCGACCCGGACACGCGCCAGAAACTTGCCGCACTGGCCGGGCGCAGCATCCAGCTGCACCTGCGCGGGCCGGAACTGGCCTTGAGCGTGACCGTGGAAGGCGAGCGTCTGAAGGTCGGCCCGCCGCAGGACACCAGCCAGCTGCGCGTGGCGGCGAGCCCCGGCAGCCTGCTGGCGATGGCGCTGCGTCGCGGCGACGAGGGCGTGTCTCCGGGCAAGGTCGAGATCGCCGGCGACGCCGACCTCGCGCGCCGCCTGGAAAAGCTCGCCAGCACGTTCCAGCCGGATTTCGAGGAGGCCTTCGCGCGCAGCTTTGGCGACGTGCTCGGCGTGCCGCTCGCCCAGGCGATCGCCAAGGGCCTGCGCCACGCACGCGAAAGTGCGCAGCACCTGGGCGAGGACAGCGCCGACTGGTTGCGCGATGAAGCCCGGCTCACCCCCGCGATGGGCGAGGTGGACGAATTCCTCGATGGCGTGGACGCGCTGCGCGAGCGCAGCGAACGGCTGGAAGCGCGCCTGACGCGCCTGCGCCAGCGCGTGGGGCCGCGCGCATGACGCCGCTGAAGGTGGTGCCCGGCGTGCTGCGGGTCGCCTCGGTGCTGCTTGCCTGGCGCCTGGACGACCTGGTCGACGCCGCGCACCTGTACCGCCCGCTCAAGCTGCTGCGGCCGCTGCTGGCCCGCTCGCGCCCCAGCGCCCGCGAACTGCCACGCGGCGCGCGATTGCGCATGGCGCTGACCGAGCTGGGCCCGATCTTCGTCAAGGCCGGCCAGGTGTTGTCGACCCGGCGCGACCTCATCCCGGCGGACATCGCCGACGAACTGGCGCAGCTGCAGGACCAGGTGCCTCCGTTTCCCGGCAGCGAAGCGCGCGCCATCGTGGAGAACGAGCTGAAGGCGCGGATCGGACGGCTATACGCCCAATTCGATGAAACGCCGCTGGCCTCCGCCTCGATCGCCCAGGTCCACGCCGCCACCCTGCACGACGGCAGCGCCGTGGTGGTGAAGGTGTTGCGCCCCGGCATCGAGCAGAAGATCGCACGCGACATCGCACTGATGCGCTCACTGGGTGAGCTGGCGCAGCGCTGGCACCCCAACGCGGACAAGATCCGCCCGCTCGACGTCGTCGCCGAAGTGGAGAAAATGCTCGAGAACGAGCTGGACCTGCAGCGCGAAGGCGCCAGCGCCAGCCTGCTCAAGCGCAACTTCGAGAGCGGCGTGGACCTGTTCGTGCCGGCGGTGTACTGGGACTTCACTTCGGAGCGGGTGCTCACGCTCGAACGCGTGCACGGCGTGAGTGCGGACGACATCGTCGCCATCGACGCGGCCGGCATCGACCGCAAGGCCCTCGCCGCCAAAGGCGTGCGGGTGTTCTACGAGCAGGTGTTCCGCGACAACTTCTTCCATGCCGACGCGCACCCGGGGAACATCTGGGTGGACCTGCAGCGGCGGGAGGAACCTCGCTTCGTGGCGCTGGACTTCGGCATCATGGGTTCGCTGCCCGAGGCCGACCAGTACTGGCTGGCACAGAACTTCATCGCCCTGTTCGAACGCGACTACGCACGCATCGCCCAGTTGCACGTGGCCGCCGGGTGGATGCCCTCGACGGTCCGGCTGGACGAGCTGGAAGCGGCCATCCGCACCGTGTGCGAGCCCTACTTCACCCGCCCGCTGTCGCAGATCTCGCTGGCCGAGGTGGTGGTCAAGCTGTTCCAGACCGCGCGGCGCTTCGAGCTGACCCTGCAGCCGCAACTGATTCTGCTGCAGAAGACGCTGCTCAACATCGAGGGCGTCGGGCGCATGCTCGACCCGGACATCGACATCTGGGCGGTGGCGCACCCGGTGCTCAAGCGCATCCTGCGCGAGCGCTACAGCGCGCGGCGCACGCTGCGCGCGGTACGCCAGCGGCTGCCCGAGTGGCTGCAGGCGGCGCCGCAGCTGCCGGAGCTGGTGCGCGATGCGCTGCGCCAGACGGCCAGCGGCGAGCAGCGGCGGCTGGCTGATCCGGTGGAGCTGGCGCTGCACGCGGAGCTCGCCCTGCGCCGGCGGCGCGCGCTGCTCGGCGGCCTGTTCGGCACGGCCCTGCTCGGCTGCGCCACCCTGCTGTGGATCGCGGGCGGTCCCGATGGCTCGGACTGGGTCGCGCTCGGCTGCCTGGCCGCCGCCCTGCTCGCCTTCCTGACCAGCGCCCGCCGCTGAGCGGCGCTGCAGGAACCTCCCATCGCCGCGCAGTGCCCTGCAGGAGCGCACCGTGCGCGACCGCGCGCCTGCCGGCCCGGTGAGGTGGCGCGCACGGTGCGCTCCTGCAAGGGTTCATGAAGTTGTTGGGCTCCTGAGGAAACCATGCTCGAGATCCTCTACCAGGACGACGCCCTGCTCGCGGTCAACAAGCCTGCGGGCCTGCCCGTGCACCGCTCGAAGCTGATCGGCCCCGCCGACGCCTTCCTGGTCGACCTGCTGCGCGAACAGGTCGGCGGCGAACTGTTCCTCGCCCACCGGCTCGACCGCGCCACCAGTGGCGTGCTGCTGGTCGCCCGCTCGGCCGCCGTGGCCGCGGCGCTGGGCGAGCAGTTCATGGGCCGCGAAGTACACAAGCAGTACCTGGCGGTGGTGCGCGGCTGGCCCGAGCCGGCCGAGGGCCTGGTCGACTATGCGCTGCCCGGCTCGCGCGAGACCGGCCCGCGGCGCGAGGCGCGCACGCGCTACCGGCGCCTGGCCACGGTCGAGGTGCCGATCGCGCTCGGCCGCTATCCGCAACAACGCTACGCACTGGTACTCGCCGAGCCGGAGACCGGCCGCTTCCGCCAGATCCGCAAGCACATGGCGCACCTCCACCACCCAGTGATCGGCGATTGCCAGCATGGCCGCGGCGATCACAACCGCCTGTACAAGCAGTACTTCGCCTGCCACCGCATGCTGCTGCACGCCTGGCGTCTGCAGTTCGCGCACCCTGTCAGCGGCGCGCGCATGACGCTGCAAGCGCCGCTGGATGCCGCCTACGAGGCGTTGCTCGCCCGCTTCGCGTGGCCCCTCCCGTCCGCCTTGCAAGAGGCTGACCGCTGGCCGCATTCGCCATCAAGCCTCGTTTGACAGCATCGATGCCGGAGCCGCCTGTGGGGTGTGCCGACCCGTTCGGGCATCGCTCCATCCCGCCAGGGGCCTGCCTGGCGGGCTCCGCCCGGGCCAGGCTTCCGCCGGGGTCGCGCCGCCATGGGCCGTTGCCGGCATCGCGGGGGGGCCGGTACGGCGCGTGTCCGCGTCCGGCCTGCCTCGACATGCCGGTCGCGGGCCGGCATGCCAGCAGCAACGCCTCGCCCGCACGGACTTTCACAGGGCAGCCGCGCCTTTTTATTCATCGGCTTGCCTTAACATTGGCGCCATGCTGCAGATCAGCCGCACCCTCTCCCTCCCCGATACCGAACTGACCGAACGCTTCCTGCGTGCGGACGGGCCCGGCGGGCAGCACGTCAACCGCACCGAGAGCGCGGTGGAACTGCGTTTCGACGTGGCGACCTCGCCCTCGCTGCCCGAACCGGTGCGCGCACGCCTGCTGTCGCGGCGCGACCGGCGCATGACCGAAGAGGGCGTGCTGGTGATCCAGGCGCGCCGCTTCCGCGAGCAGGCGCGCAACCGCGACGACGCGCGCGAGCGGCTGGCCGAGATCGTGCGCGGCGCGTTGGTGGCACCGAAGAAGCGCGTGGCGACCCGTCCCACGCGCGCCTCGAAGGAGCGCCGCCTGGCCGGCAAGCAGCAGCGTGGCAAGCTCAAGCAGAACCGCTCGCGCGACTGGAGCGGCGAATGAGCGACGCCATCCTGCCGCCGCTGCCGCCGCAGGCGCCGCGGATCGACAGTCGGTTCTGGCCTTGGCTGATGCGTGGGCTGCTGCGCCTGTCCGGCTGGCGCCTGCTCGGCGAACTGCCCGACGTTCCAAAGCTGATCATCATCGGCGCGCCGCACTCGTCCTACTGGGACGGCGTGTGGGGGCTGATGATGAAAATCGCGCTGGGCGCGGACATCAAGGTGATGATCAAGCGCGAGGTGCTGGACAGCCCGCTCGGGTTGATCCTGCGGCCGCTGGGCATGATCGGCATCAACCGCAAGGCCGCGCTCAACGTGGTCGGCCAGATGGTGCGCCGCTTCGCCGACCATCCACGCATGTGGCTGGGCATCACCCCCGAAGGCACGCGCAAGCACGTGACGCACTGGAAAAGCGGCTTCCTGCGCATCGCGCACGAGGCCGGCGTGCCGATCCTGCCGGTATTCCTGGACTACCCGACCAGGACCTTCACCCTCGGCACGCCGCAGTACGCGACCGACGATCCGGACGCGGACATGGCGCGCATCCGCGCGCTCTTCCGTGGCTACCGCGGCAAGCACCGGAACACCGAGAAGGCCGAAGCGGACCCGGGCGTGTAATGGCTGCCCTGGGCATCGCGCACTTCGGCGCCTTCCTGCTCGCCTGCCTGGCGCTCAACCTCACACCGGGGCTGGATACGTTCTACATCCTCGCCCGCAGCGGTCGCGAGGGGCGCGCGGTGGGCTTCGCCGCGGCGCTGGGCATCAACGCCGGCTGCGTGGTGCACACGGCGGCGGCGGTGCTGGGCGTGTCGGCGATGCTGATGACCTCGGCGCTCGCCTTCAGCCTGCTCAAGTACCTGGGCGCGGCCTACCTGGTCTGGATCGGCCTGCGCATGCTGCTTGCACGCACGACCGCGCGCACGCCGGCCACCACCCGCGGCCAGGGCGTGGGCGCGGCGTTCCGCCAGGGTCTGCTGACCAACGTGCTCAACCCGAAGGTGGCGCTGTTCTACCTGGCGTTCCTGCCGCAGTTCATCGCCCCGCAAGGCAGCCACCCGCAACGGGCGCTGCTGGTGCTGGGCGCGAGCTTCATCGGTACGGGCCTGAGCTGGTCGCTGGTGCTGGCGCTGCTGGGCGGGCGCATCCACCGGTTGCTGCTCGCCCGCCCGCGGCTGGGCGGCTGGATGGACCGCGCCTGCGGGACGGTGCTGCTGGGCTTCGGCCTGCGGCTGGCGCTCCAGCGGCAGGCCTGATCGCTAGCGGCCGGAGTGGCCGGGCTCGTCATGCTCGCGATGGGTCAGCAGGCCGGGCTTGACCAGGTCGACGAACGCGCGCGCCTCGGCGCTGAGGAACTTGCCCTTGCGCATCACCACGCCGTAGCTGCGCTGGGGAAAGAAGCGCTTCATGTTGCGCACGGCCAGGCGGGCGCGATCGGCCTCGGTGATGCAGATCCCGGTCACGATCGAGATGCCCAAGCCTGAGGCGACATATTCCTTGATCACCTCCCAGCCGCCGACCTCGATCGCCACCTGGTAGGGGACCTGGCGCTGCTGGAACACCAAATCCACCAGCCGGTAGGTCGACAGCCGCTGCGGCGGCAGGATCAGGCCGTAGGGCGAGAGGTCTTCCAGCGCGACTTCCGCCTTGCGCGCCAGCGGGTGATCGCGCGGGGTGATCAGCATCGGGTCGTAGTGGCGAAGCGGCGCCCAGGCGATGTCGTTGGGCACATCCAGCATGGAGCCCACCGCGAAGTCGGCCTCGTCCGCGCGCAGCAGTGCCAGGCCGTCGCGGCCGGTGACGTTGGCCAGCTGCAGGTGCACCGCCGGATAGGCCTCGCGGTAGCGCCGCACGAGATCAGGCAGCAGGTACTGGATGGTCGAGGCACCGGCGGCAATGGTCAGCCGGCCCGCGGTGAGGCCTTTGACGCGTGCCTGGAAGTCGCGGTCCAGGTTCTCCCAGCCCTCGATCAGCGGGCGCGCCAGTTCGTACAGCGCCTCGCCGGCGTCGGTGAGGTTGATGCGTCGTCGCCGCCGTTCCAGCAGCGGCACGCCCAGTTCACGCTCCAGGGCCTGCAATTGCAGGGTGACGGTCGGCTGGGAGAGGAACAGCGCCTCGGCCGCCCGGGTGAGGGTTCCCAGCTTGACGATGCTGACGAAGGCGCGCAGCTGCTTGTGGCGGTTGCCCTTGTAGTAGTAGCGCTCGGCGGCTTCGACCGCCTGCTGGCCCCTCGCGGCCGCTTTTGCGGGCTTCGCCCGGCGCCCCTGAACTTTCCGGTTCACTGCCGTAGTCCTCCTCGAGGGCCGTTTTGATGCACTTTTGCGTACTACTTTAATTTTCTCAATACGAAAGATTGAAACATTCGCTTTGTCAAAGGCTGGCATGCGGGCCTAGCGTGGATGCACCCCTCCAAGGAGCTCGACCATGGCCGTCCCGCAGGAACGACTCGACCCCGGCCCGCTGACCGTCCACGGCGACACCGCCGCCTACGCCAGCCTGCTCACCCCCGATGCGCTGGCCTTTCTGGCCGATCTGCACCACCGCTTCGATGCCCGCCGGCGTGAACTGCTGGCCAAGCGCGGCGAACGCCAGGCCAGGTGGGACGCCGGCGCCCTGCCCGACTTCCGCACCGACACCCGCGCCATCCGCGAAGGCGACTGGCAGGTGGCACCGGTCCCTGCCGCGCTGCGCGACCGCCGCGTGGAGATCACCGGGCCGGTCGAGCGCAAGATGATCATCAACGCGCTCAATTCCGGCGCGAAGGTATTCATGGCCGACTTTGAGGACTCCTCGACGCCGACCCTGGTCAACCAGCTCGACGGCCAGCAGAACCTGATCGACGCGGTGGCCGGCACCATTGCGTACCGCTCGCCCGACGGGCGCGACTACAAGCTCGGCGCGAATCCGGCGGTGCTGGTCGTGCGCCCGCGCGGCTGGCACCTGCCGGAGCGGCATTTCGAGGTCGACGGCGAGCCGATGGCCGGCGCGCTGGTGGACTTCGGCCTGTTCGCCTTCCACAACGCCCGCGCCCTGCAGGCGCGCGATCGCGGCCCGTACTTCTACCTGCCCAAGCTGGAGGCGATGGAGGAGGCGGCGCTGTGGGACGACGTCATGGCGCACGCCGAGAGCCAGCTCGGCCTGCCGCGCGGCTGCATGAAGGCGACCGTGCTGATCGAGACGTTGCCTGCGGCGTTCCAGATGGACGAGATCCTGCACGCCCTGCGCGAGCGCGTGGTCGGCCTCAACTGCGGCCGCTGGGACTACATCTTTTCCTACCTCAAGACCCTGCGCGGCCACCACGACCGCCTGCTGCCCGAGCGCGGTCAGGTGCAGATGACCGTCCCGTTCCTGAAGGCCTACTCGGAACTGCTGATCAAGACCTGCCACCGCCGCGGCGCCTTCGCCATGGGCGGCATGGCCGCGCAGATCCCGATCAAGGGCGACGACACGGCGAACGAAGCGGCGTTGGAAAAGGTGCGCGCCGACAAGCTGCGCGAGGTGCACGCCGGCCACGACGGCACCTGGGTCGCGCATCCGGCGCTGGTGCCGGTGGCGCAGGCGATCTTCGACCGCTACATGCCCGAGCCCAACCAGTTGCACGTGCTGCGCGAGGACGTCCACGTCACCCGCGACCAGCTGCTGGCGCCGGCCTGCGGCACGATCACCCGCGCCGGCTTCGACAACAACGTCGAGGTCGCGTTGCGCTATACCGCCGCCTGGCTCGACGGCCTGGGCTGCGTGCCGATCCATCACCTGATGGAAGATGCGGCCACGGCCGAGATCGCCCGCGCGCAGCTGTGGCAATGGCTCCACTACGCCGGCGACGTCGTCTCCGACTGCGTGCCGCTGGAGTTCCCCGACGGTGCGCCGATCGACATGGCGCTGTTCGACCAGGCGCTTGCCGCGCACACCCATCGCCTGCGCGAAAGCACGCATCCAGGCGCCCGCTGCGCCGAAGACGCCGCCCGCCTGCTCAGCGAACTGACCCACGCCGAACAGCTCGGCGCGTTCCTCACCCTGCCCGCCTACGCGCAACTGGCCTGACCGCCCCTCTGTAGGAGCGCACCTGTGCGCGACCGCCATGCATCCCGGTCGCGCACAGGCGCGCTCCTGCAGGCAACCTCACGGAGCCTGAGAACATGAAAACCAACCTGCCGACCGCCGAACAGATCACCCTGGACTGGACCAACAACCCGCGCTGGGCCGGCGTGCGCCGCAACTACAGCGCCGAGGACGTCGCGCGCCTTCGCGGCACGGTGCCGATCGAGCATTCACTGGCCCGCCACGGCGCCGAGAAGCTCTGGCACCTGCTGCACAAGGAAGACTTCGTCAACGCACTCGGCGCGCTGACCGGCAACCAGGCGATGCAGCAGGTGAAGGCGGGCCTGAAGGCCATCTACCTCTCCGGCTGGCAGGTCGCGGCAGACGCCAACGTCGCCGGCGAGATGTATCCGGACCAGTCGCTCTACCCGGCCAATTCGGTGCCGCAGGTCGTCAAGCGCATCAACAACGCGTTGCTGCGCGCCGACCAGCTGCACCACGCCGAGGGCAGCGACGACATCGACTGGCTGGCGCCGATCGTCGCCGATGCCGAGGCCGGCTTCGGCGGCGTGCTCAACGCATTCGAACTGATGAAGGCGATGATCGAGGCGGGCGCTGCCGGCGTGCATTTCGAAGACCAGCTCGCCGCGGTGAAAAAGTGCGGGCACATGGGCGGCAAGGTGCTGGTGCCGACCCGCGAGGCGATCGACAAGCTCACCGCCGCGCGCCTGGCCGCCGATGTCTGCGGCGTGCCGACGCTGCTGGTGGCGCGCACCGACGCCGACGCGGCCGACCTGCTTACCTCCGACGTCGACGACAACGACAAGCCGTTCCTCACCGGCGAGCGTACGGTCGAGGGCTTCTTCCGGGTCAAGCCGGGCCTGGAGCAGGCGATCAGCCGCGGCCTGGCGTACGCGCCTTACGCCGACCTGGTCTGGTGCGAAACCAGCAAGCCGAATCTGGATGACGCGCGCCGCTTCGCCGAGGCCGTTCGCGGCAAGTACCCGGACAAGCTGCTGGCCTACAACTGCTCGCCGAGCTTCAACTGGCGCAAGAACCTGGATGACGCGACGATCGCGAAGTTCCAGCGCGAGCTCGGCGCGATGGGCTACAAGTTCCAGTTCATCACGCTGGCCGGTTTCCACAGCCTCAACTACGGCATGTTCGAGCTGGCACATGGCTACGCGCGCCGGCAGATGAGCGCGTTCGTGGACCTGCAGGAGAAGGAGTTCGCCGCCGCCGAGCGCGGCTTCACCGCGGTCAAGCACCAGCGTGAGGTCGGCACCGGCTACTTCGACCAGGTCACCCAGGCGATCCAGCAGGGCCAGTCCTCGACCGTGGCGCTGAAGGGCTCGACCGAGGAAGCGCAGTTCCAGCGCGCGTCGGCCGCCTGAGCCAAGGCGGCTCCATCCGCTCTTCGGGCACCTTCCTCCGCCCGATGGAGGAAGGTGCCCTGTCGATCCTTCCCCCGCGTCACGGGGGAAGGCGCCGACAGGCGGTTGGGATGTCCTTCCTCAGCCCACCGGTTCCGCCGGCGGCGTCAGCGCAATCGCCAGCCACCCAGCCTTCGGTTCCAGCAGCCGCTTGGCCGACGCCACCCGCAGGTTGCCCTTCTCATCCACACCGAACAGCAGCACCGACTGGGCGCCGTTGCGCTCGGTGAAGTCGCTCCAGCCAAACGCCGGCGTCAGGCGCGTGGACTTGATCCGCCACCCCGCCGCCAGCAACTCGCCAAAGCGCGCATGCGTCATCTCCTCGCCGAACAGCGGCGGCGCAAGGAGGTTGCCGGCGATGGCCGCGCGATCGGTCGCCTCATGCGGCGCGAGGTTGCGCAGCCGATACACCTTCTCGCGGCCGAACTCTCGCCGGTAGTGCACGCACGCCAGCGAGTTGCGCTCGCGATGCGTCGACATCGCCAGCAGCCGGCCCAGCCCGGTGAGATCGAGGTTGCGCTCGGCGTGCGGCGAAGCCGGGTTGCCAAAGAAGGTTGCCATGCCTTCCATCCGTGCCAGACGGATGCCGTCCCAGGCATCGTCCGCCAGCACCACACGGAAACCAGCGTCGGCCAGCGCCTTGCCGACCGCGCGCGCCACCTCGTCGGAGCCGTAGATCAGCACCCCGCGCGGCTCGGGCTCGGCCACGCCCAGCCAGCGCGCCAGCGGCCGCGCGGTCGCGCTCTGCAGCACCACCGTGCCGATGATCAGGATGAACACCAGCGGCACCATCGCCTCGGCACCCGCCACGCCCAGCTCCTGCAGGCGCAGCGCGAACAGCGCCGACACCGAGGCCGCCACGATGCCGCGCGGCGCTACCCAGGCAATCAGCGCCCGCTCGCGCCAGCTGAGCGAACTGCCCACACTGGCAAAGGCCACCGTGAGCGGCCGGACGACGAACTGGGCGATCAGGAACACCGCAATGCCGGCCCACAGCATGCCGTCCGGCAGCGGCCACCGCAGCCGCGCGGCCAGCAGGATGAACAGGCTGGAGACCAGCAGCGTGGTCAGGTTTTCCTTGAAGTCCAGGATGTCATCGATATGCACGTTGCGGATGTTGCCCAGCGCGATGCCCATGATGGTCACGGCGAGCAGCCCAGATTCGTGCGCGATCGTGTTGGACAGGCTGAAAGCCAGCAGCACCGTCGCCAGCACGCCGAAGTTCTGCAGGTATTCGGGAATCAGCTGGCGCCGCAGCAGCCAGGCCAGCGCCCACGCCGCCAGCGCGCCGATGATCGCGCCGCAACCGATCGTGCCCAGGAATACGCCGACGGTGTGGCCTTCCTGGTGCGAGACGATGGCCTCGTAGATCAGCACGGCAAACAGCGCGCCCAGGGGATCGATCACGATGCCTTCCCAGCGCAGCGTGTTGGCGATGCGCGCATTCGGACGCAGCGTGCGCAGCATCGGCGCGATCACCGTCGGCCCGGTCACGCAGGTAAGCGCGCCGAACAACAGTGCCACGTCCCAGCTCAGTCCCGCGATCAGTCGCGCGGACAGCGCCAGCAGCAGCAGCGCCGCGATCGCGCCGTAACTGACCAGGCCACGCACAGCGCGGCCGATGCCCGGCAGCTCGTGGAACCGCAACGTCATGCTGCCTTCGAACAGGATCAACGCGACCGCCAGCGAAACCAGCGGGAACAGCAGGTCGCCCAGCATCGCGTCCGGCCGGAATACGCCGGTCGCCGGTCCCAGCACGATGCCGGCCAGCAGCAGGAACAGGATCGCCGGCAGCTTCACGCGCCAGGCAAGCCACTGGGCGAGGAAGCCGATACCCAGCATGCACGCCAGCATCAGCCCGGGTTGTAGCGTCATCGGCCGTCCTTCGCTTCCGGGGCGCCCATTCTGCCCGAGAGCTCCGGCCGTTTCGAAAGCACGCACCCAGACGCCCCTTCCCATGGGAAACGACTCCCAGTTGCGAAAAATGACGATGCGCGCGCGGGATCCGTCCTCGTACGAGGCCGATGGCGCAGAGGAAGGCGGAGGAGACAAACAGGGATTACGCCGTGCGATCAGCGAACGGTGTATCCGAAGGAGGGGCCGGCCCCGGTATCGGGCGGGGGAGGGAGGGGTACCGATACCGGGGCGGCGGGCCGGACGCATTTAAGTACCGGCGAGTGCAGATATTAGACCGTAACCAAGGGAAGTCAATACCCGCGAGTTCAGAAAACCTCAGAAACGGCGGTATTGCAGCGCTTCAGCCAGATGCGCGCGGTCGAGCAGAGCCGCGCCTCCGTCCAGGTCGGCGATCGATCGCGCCACCCTCAGGATGCGGTGATAAGCGCGCGCCGAGAGCCCGAGCCGCTCCAGCGCGGCCTCGAACCAGCGCCGCTCCGGCTCGCCCAGCGCGCAGTCGCGCTCCAGTTCGCGCGTGTTGATCTCGGCGTTGGCCCGGCCCGCGCGGGCCAACGCACGCTCCCTCGCCTGCACCACGCGCGCACGCACGGTGGCCGAATCCTCGTCGTACACGCTGCGCGGGGCACCGAGTTCGGCCAGCGGCACGCGCGGCACCTCCACGCACAGGTCGATGCGATCGAGCAGCGGGCCGGAAATGCGCCCGCGGTAGCGCTGGATCTGGTCGGGCGTGCAACGGCAACGCTCGCGGGCGTCGCCGGCGTAACCGCAGGGGCACGGGTTCATTGCCGCGACCAGCTGGAACTGGGCGGGGAAGGTCGACTGCCGCGCGGCGCGCGAAACCAGGATCTGGCCGGATTCCAGCGGCTCGCGCAACACCTCCAGCACGTGCCGGTTGAACTCGGGGAGCTCATCGAGAAACAGCACGCCGTTGTGCGCCAGTGAGATCTCGCCCGGCCGCGGATGCGAACCGCCACCGACCAGCGCTACCGCCGAGGCCGTATGGTGCGGCGCACGGAAGGGCCGCTGACGCCAGCGCGTCGGATCCACCGGCTGTCCAGCGACCGACAGCACGGCACAGGTCTCCAGTGCCTCGGTCTCACCCAGCGGCGGCATGATGCCGGGCAGGCGCTCGGCCAGCATGGTCTTGCCGGTGCCGGGCGGACCGATCAGCAGCAGGTGGTGGCCGCCAGCGGCGGCGATTTCCAGCGCGCGCCGGGCCTGCAACTGGCCTCGAACGTCGACCAGGTCGGGCACGCCCGGATCGACCGTCTGCCCGTCGTCGGCCCGGCCTGGCAGGGCCAGTTCCTGCGCATCGCGCAGCCAGCTGCAGACGTCGGCCAGGGTATCGGCGACCAGTACATCGGCTTCCGGCACCAGCGCGGCTTCCGCGGCATTGGCCCGCGGCACCACCACGCGTCGCCCGCGCGCCCGTGCGCGCAGCAGCGCCGGCAACACGCCGGAGACGCCGCGCAGGTCGCCCGACAGCGCCAGCTCGCCCAGGAACTCGCATTCGTCCAGCTTCTCCCGCGGCACCTGTCCGCCCGCGGCGAGGATGCCCAGCGCGATGGCCAGGTCGAAGCGGCCGCCGTCCTTGGGCAATTCGGCCGGCGCCAGGTTCACGGTTACCTTGCGGTTGGGGTATTCGAACGCGGCGTTCTGGATCGCCACGCGGACGCGGTCGCGTGCTTCGCGCACCGCTGCTTCCGGCAGGCCGACGATATGCGTACCCGGCAGGCCGCCGGACAGGTGCACCTCGACCATCACCTGCGGTGCGGCGACGCCTTCCTGGGCGCGGCTCAAGGTGACGGCCAGGCTCACGGCAGCATCCCACCCGGCCAGTGCGCGGTCGTCCCTGACCGCAACGGCTGGAGAAACACGGTTGGCACATGCCACCCGACGGTGGCAGGGCGGGCGGCCGGCCGCAGGGTCGCGCATGAGGCGCGCCAGGCGTGCCGGCCGTGAACGATGGAGTCGCCAGAATGCATGGTGGAACGCGGCCCCATCAACGTCAGGCAAAAAATAACCGCCCCCGATCGCTCTCGGGGTGAGGGTGACGGATCGGGGGCGGCTCCCGGGAGCTGGCAGCTAGAGTCCGCGGGTAGCTGCGTCGGCCTCCAGTTCGGCGACGCGCTTCTCCAGTTCGTCGACCTTGGCGCGGGTGCGCGCCAACAGCTGACTCTGGACTTCGAACTCCTCGCGGGTGACCAGTTCGAGGCGACGCAATCCTTGCGTCAGGACATCGTGGAAGTTGGTTCGCAAATCCTGCTGCGCCTGTGCCAACCCTGGCGGTACCAGCGACACAAGTCGCAGGGCAATTCGGTCGATTTCCTGCCGATCCATCATGGACGGCGCCTCGAGCGGGTCGGTAGGAAGTCTAGGTAACGTGAACGTGGGTGCACCATCGGCCGGCTCCGCCAGAGAATGTAGGGATTGTCCTACACGCCCCGCCGGGGCGACAGGCCGCCGGGCGGCAGGCACAATGGTCACGGCACAAGGGGAAGCGAGCGAGGAGCATCCATGAAGCTGGTCGTGGCGATCATCAAGCCGTTCAAGCTGGACGACGTGCGCGAGGCGCTGGCCGAGGTGGGCGTCCAGGGCATCACGGTGACCGAGGTCAAGGGCTTCGGCCGGCAGAAGGGCCACACCGAGCTTTATCGCGGCGCCGAGTACGTGGTCGACTTCCTGCCCAAGATCAAGCTGGAGGTGGCCGTGGCCGACGACCAGCTCGAGCGGGTGATCGAGGCGATCCAGCAGTCGGCGCGTACCGGCAAGATCGGCGACGGCAAGATCTTCGTCAGCCCGCTCGAACAGGTCATCCGCATCCGCACCGGCGAACTGGACAACGACGCGCTGTAGCGAGGCCCGGAGGGCTCTGCCACCTTCCTGCGACGCCGACGGCGGACCGGAGCCCGCCTTGTTGCGTTGTTCAATCCCTTCGTGCCGGCCGGCGGGCGCAATGCCTTGCGCGTCCCTCAACGAGCGGTGTGCAGTCAACCGCTGGCGTTGCCGAAGTACACAATTCCAGCGAATTTGGCTGTCCAGCATTTTCCGGTCGGCTGGATATCGACCCGCGGATCGACGAAACAGCGAACCTACTTCGCCTTGCCCTGGTTGGCCACGGCGGCCATCTTCGCCGCGATGGCGTCCGCGTCGCCGAGGTAGTAGCTGCGCAGGGGCTTCATCTGGTCGTCGAACTCGTACACCAGCGGCACCCCATTGGGCACGTTCATCTCGACGATCGCCTCGTCCGAGATGTTATCCAAGTACTTGATCAGCGCACGCAGCGAGTTGCCGTGCGCGGCCACCAGTACGCGCTGGCCCGACGCCACCGCGGGCGCCAGCACGTCGTGCCAGTAGGGCAGCACGCGGGCGACGGTGTCCTTCAGACACTCGGTGTCGGGAATCATCGAGGGATCGAGCAGGGCGTAGCGCGGATCGCGCAGCGACGGATTGCCCGCCCGCTCCAGCGGCGGCGGCGGGATGTCGTAGCTGCGGCGCCAGATCTTGACCTGGTCCTCGCCGTACTTCGCGGCTGTCTCGGCCTTGTTGAGGCCGGTCAGGCCGCCGTAGTGGCGCTCGTTCAAGCGCCAGTCGGTGATCACCGGAATCCACATCAGGTCCATCGCGTCGAGCACGCCCCACAGCGTGCGCACCGCCCGCTTGAGCACCGAGGTGTGCGCCACGTCGAAGGCATAGCCCGCCTCCACCAGCAGCCGGCCGGCTTCCTTCGCCTCGGCCATGCCCTGCTCGGTGAGGTCGACGTCGGCCCAGCCGCTGAAGCGGTTGTCGAGGTTCCACTGGGACTGGCCGTGGCGGATCAGGACGAGCTTGTGCATGGCTTAAAACCTGGCGCGGAAACGCGAAATGGTGGGGCGACCCCGCGGCGGCGTCAAATCCGCCCCTGCCGAAGGTCACGCTAAACCGCGGCGGCCGACCACGCATCTGATGTCCATTCCCACGAAGGAGCACCACCATGCGCCATCTGCTCATCGCTCTTGCCCTCGCCCTGCCGCTGGCGGCGGTCGCCTCCGACAACGACATCGACAAGGTCAACGGTGACATCCGCATTGACGCGGGTCAGAGCGCCGGCGAGCTCAGCACTGTCAATGGCGACATCACGCTCGCCGACGGCGCGAGCGCGCGCAAGGCCGACACGGTCAACGGCGGGATCACGCTGGGTGAGCGCGCGACCGTCGGTTCGGTCAACACGGTCAACGGCGGGATCGAGCTGCAGGCCGGAGCGAAGGTCAACGGCGAGATCGAGGCGGTCAATGGCCACATCGACCTGGCCAAGGGCGCCGACGTGAGCGGCCATGTGTCCAACGTCAACGGCCGCATCGAACTCGACGCGGCGCACATTGGCGGCGGCGTGGAAACCGTGGATGGCGACATCGCCATCGGCGCCAACTCGCGCGTCGAAGGCGGCATCCTGGTCGACAGGCCCAACGGCGGCTGGTTCCACCACAACCGCACGCCGCACATCGTGATCGGCCCGCACGCCGTCGTGCAGGGCACGCTGGAGTTCCGCCACGACGTGGTGCTGCAGGTCAGCGACAGCGCGCAGATCGGCCCGGTGAAGGGCGCCACGCCGGTGAAGTTCAGCGGCAACCAGCCGTAGGCCCTCTGCAGCTCCGTGGGGTGGGCTTCAGCCGGCCGGTCCGGCCCGCAGGTCACGGTGGGCTGAAGCCCACCCTACGGTCTAGGCTTCGGACAGCCAGTCGCGCGGCTTGAGGTAGTCCTGCAGCCGCGCCTCTGGCGAGCCCGGCTCGGGCGTGTAGGCGTACTCGTAACGCACCCGCGGCGGCAGACTCATCAGGATCGATTCGGTGCGCCCGCCCGACTGCAGGCCGAAAAGCGTGCCGCGATCCCAAACCAGGTTGAACTCCACGTAGCGACCGCGCCGGTACAGCTGGAACTCGCGCTCACGCTCGCCGTATGGCATGTCGCGGCGACGCTCGGCGATGGGCAGATAGGCATCCAGGAAACCCTGTGCGACGTCGCGGGTGAAGGCGAAGCAGCGCTCGAAGCCGCCTTCGTTGAGATCGTCGTAGAACAGCCCGCCCACGCCGCGGGTTTCGTCCCGGTGCCTGAGGTAGAAGTAGTCGTCGCACCAGCGCTTGTAACGGGGATAGACGTCTTCGCCGTAGGGGGCGCACAGGTCGCGCGCGACCGTGTGCCAATGCCGCACGTCCTCGTCGAACGGATAGAACGGGGTCAGGTCGAAACCGCCACCGAACCACCAGACCGGCTCCACGCCCGGCTTGCTCGCCTCGAAATAACGCACGTTGGCGTGCGTGGTCGGCACGTACGGATTCTTCGGATGCAGCACCAGCGACACGCCGGTGGCGATGAAGCTGCCGCCGGCCAATTCCGGCCGGTGCGCGGTGGCGCTCGGTGGCAGGGTGTGCCCGTGCACGCGGGAGAAGTTGACTCCGGCCTGCTCGAACAGCGCGCCATCTCGCAGTACGCGGGTGCGCCCGCCCCCGCCGGCCTCGCGGGTCCAACGGTCCTCGACGAAACGCGCACCGCCGTCGAGGCGTTCGACCGCGCTGCAGATGCGGTCCTGCGCTTCCTGCAGGAAGGTTTCGGCCTGGTCGGCTTGCTGGCTCATCGAAAGGGTCGCTGCGGGGACTGCCGCAGAGCTTAGCAAGCAGGCCCGCGCCGACGCTGTGGCGCGTCGACGCGGGTGGCTGGACGGTCAGCTCGCGGTGGCGGAAACCAGCTCCAGATTGCGGCCGATGTCGCCGGAGAGGTACTGCATCCAGCCCATGTAGTTGGAATGGATCAGGTGGGTGCCGTCGCGCTTGACCTCGTACTTGAGGTTCTTGCTGTCGACATAGCGGATCTGCACGTGCCTGGTATCGAAATCGACGCGGATCTTGGCGACCCACTCGTCGCGGCTGAGCTGGGCGCTGGTGCTGCCTGGCTGCTCGTCGGTAACGGTCCAGCCACGGCCAAGCAGCGCGGCCTTGACCGCCTTGCCGACCTGCACGTCGTTCATGCCGGCGGGCACCGCGATCGGCGCGGGGTCGACCAGCGGCGACTGGCGGAACGCCATCGTCAGCAGCAGGAGCGGGAGCAGCAGGACCAGCAGAAAACGGGAACGGAACATCGGACTTCCCCTGTCTTGAGATACGCCGCGGAACGCGGCGCGGCGAGTCTGCCGCGCGCGATCCGGCCGCACAAGACGCTTCAGCTGATCCGCGCAGCCATGCGGCGGTGGCCGATCAGCCGCGCCCAGCGCACGCCCAGATCGATCCACATCAGGTAGGTCGCTTCCATCAGCAGCAGCGCGAGGTAGCGCGGCGTGCACGGCAAGGCGTCCTCGGCAGCCACGGCATGGGCGTCGAAGCCCAGCCGTTGCGCCAGCAGCAGGCAGCGTGCCAGGTGGTAACGGCTGGTCAGCAGCGCGACCGGCGGAAGCACCTCGGCGCGGTCGCCCCCCTGCAGCAGGCCGCGGGCATGGCGCAGGTTCTCCAGCGAATCGACCGATTCCTGTTCCAGTTCGACCGGCGCGCCAGCCGGCAGGCCCTGTCCGTGCAGCCACGCGTGAGCGGCCTCCGCCTCGCTCCGCGTGCCGCCGCTTCGCCCGCCGAGCAAGAGCACCCGGCTGGCCATGCCGCCACGCAACATCGCCAGCGCGCGGGTCAATCGACCGCGGTAGTCGGCCTCCGGTTGATCGGCGACCAGCTGCCGCCCGAACACCAGTACCACCCAGCGCCCCGGCAGCGTCGTCGACGCACGCCTGGCGATGTTCCACACATGAACCACATAACCCAGCCAGACGATGCCCGCGCTCAGCACCACCGCCAGGAGCGTCACCACGGCCGCGTGCAGTACGTCGGCGTCGCGCAGGTAGCGCCACGGGTTGCGTTGGGAGGTCGACGGCGGCACGGCGATCGGCGGGCAGCAAACGAACAGTGTGCGCAGCCGGCGGCTCCGCTGCAATCGGCCGCCACCCACAAGCCGCGCCCTGCGCGGATCCGACCGCTTGCCCAAGAAAGCATGAACAACGACCAGGCCACCCGAAGGCGAGGCTAGGCAAGCCCCCGGCCCGCCGCTAGGCTGGTTCGATGTTGCAACCCATCGCTCCGCTGGCGGTCAGCGCCTACACCGCCACATCCGCCCTCGGCCGCGGCCGTGAGGCGCACCGTCGTGCCATCGCCGAGGCCCGCACGGGCCTGCGCGCCAACGATTTCAGCCTCGGTCCGCTCGAGTGCTGGATCGGGCGCGTCGATGGCCTCGAACAGAACCCGCTGCCCGCCGCGCTCGCCGCCTGGGAGTGCCGTAACAACCGTCTGGCCTGGGCGGGCCTGAACCAGGACGGTTTCCTGGACGCCGCGCGAGCCGCCCGTGAACGCTACGGCGCGACCCGCGTGGCACTCCTGATGGGCACTTCGACCGCCAGTATCGGCGCGACCGAGGAGGCCTACCGCCGGCTGGATCCCGACGGCGGGTTCCCGGACGACATGCTGCGCCGCCCGATCCATGCACCGCATTCCCTGGCCGGCTTCCTCGCCGACGCGCTCGGACTGGAAGGGCCATGCCTGACCATCTCCACGGCCTGCTCCTCCAGTGCAAAGGTCTTTGCCAGCGCCGAGCGGCTGATCCGCCTGGGCGTGGTCGACGCCGCGCTGGTCGGTGGCGTCGATACGCTGTGCGAAAGCGTGCTGTTCGGTTTCAATGCGTTGGGACTGGTTTCCCCGGCGCCTTGCAAGCCCTTCGACCGCGCCCGCAGCGGCATCTCGATCGGCGAGGCGGCCGGCTTCGCGCTGCTCGAACGCGCCGTAGCTGCGCCGGAAGCGCCGCGGCTGCTCGGCTACGGCGAGGCCAGTGACGCCCACCACATGTCCACCCCGCACCCGGAAGGCCTCGGTGCCGAACTGGCCCTGCGCGACGCACTGGCACGCGCGGGACTGGAGCCGGCCCAGGTCGATTACATCAACCTGCATGGCACCGCCAGCCAGAAGAACGACGAGGTGGAGGCCGCGCTGATCGCCCGCGCCTTCCCGCCGACGACCCGTGCCAGCAGCACCAAGGGTTTCACCGGCCACACGCTCGGCGCCGCCGGGATCGTGGAGGCGGTCGTCGCCCTGCTGGGGATCGAGCACGGCCTGGTGCCCGGCAACCTCGGCGCGGAAGAGCCCGACCCCGCCTGCGGGCCGCAGTTCGCCTGGTCCACCGAGGCGCGGCCGGTCCACGTGGCGCTCAGCAACTCGTTCGGCTTCGGCGGCAACAACGCCTGCCTGGCCTTCGCCCGCGCGGAGCAGGGCGCATGAGCGCGCTGACGATCTACGTCGAGGGCGCCGGCGTGTGGTCGCCGCAACTGGTCGACTTCGGCGCCCTGCGCGCCGCCTTGCAGGGCGAGGCGCCAGCGCCGCCTTCACCGCGCCCGGCGGCCACGGTGCTGCCGGCGGGCGAGCGTCGCCGGGCGCCGGAAAGCGTGCTGCTGGCGGTGGAGGTGGCCGCCCAGGCGGTGGCGATGAGCGGGCGCGAGGCGGCTACCCTGCCCTGCGTCTTCACGTCCTCGCACGGCGATCAGGCAATCATGGACTACATGTGCACGGTCCTCGCCAGCGCGCCGTCGGAGCTCTCGCCCACGCGCTTCCACAACTCCGTTCACAATGCGCCGGCCGGCTACTGGACCATGGCCACCGGCTGCCACGCACCGTCCAACGCCGTGTGCGCGCAGCGCGCGAGCTTCGGTGCCGGGCTGCTCGAGGCGGCGAGCCTGGCGCTGGCCGATGCGCGGCCCGTGCTGCTGGTGTGCAGCGACACTGCCGGCACCGGCCCGCTGGCCGAAGTGACGGACAGTCCCGCGCCGTTCGGCTGCGCGCTGGTACTGAGCCCGCACGTCGGCCCGTCCACGCTGGGCCGACTTGTTCTGCACCTTTGTCCCGGTAGCATCGCCGCCGGACCAGCCTCATCGCCGGTACCGGCCGAGTGGATCGCCAGCAGTCCCGCGGCCGTGGCGCTGCCGCTGCTGGCGCTGCTTGCGCAGGGCGCGGGTCGCTGCCGCCTGATGGCAGCCGGCTCGCTCGCCATGGACGTCGACCTGGAGGAATGTGCGTGAAACCCAACCCGCCGCGCTGGTGCGTGCTGATCCCCTGCCTCAACGAAGAGGCGGCGATCCAGCAGGTGGTGCAATCGGCCCTGGCGCTGAACGTGCCGGTGATCGTGGTCGACGACGGTTCCGACGACCGTACCCCGGAGATCGTGGGCGCGATGCCGGTGACCCTGCTTCGCCATGCGCAGCGGCGCGGCAAGGGTGAGGCACTGCGGCACGGCTTCCGCGAGGCCCTGAAGCAGGGCTTCGATGCGGTGGTCACGATGGACGGCGACGGCCAGCACCTGGCCAGCGACATCCCGCGCATCGTCGCCGCTGCGCTGCGCTACCCGGAGCACGTCGTGATCGGTGCGCGCCTGCTCGAGCGCGAACAGCAGCCCAAGAGCCGTCGCCGCGCCAATGCGGTGGCCGACTGGGGCATTTCCTGGGGTTGCGGCCTGCCGGTCGCCGATACGCAGAGCGGCCAGCGCTGGTATCCGCGCGCGGCGCTTGAACTGGTCGATCTCCCGGCCGAAAACTTCGTGTTCGAGGCGGCGATCCTCATCGCCGCCTGCCGCGAGAAGGGTCTGGGCGTGGTTTCGGTGCCGATCGCCTCGCGCTACCACGGGGAATTCCGGCTGAGCCATTTCAGCCCGGTGCGCGACGTCGTGCGCATCACCACCTACACCTTTGGCCGCGTGGTGCATTACGGTCGCATCGTCGACAGTTATCGCCGCTCGCACGAGACGCCGCCCATCGTCATCGACGATGAAGGGTTGCTCGCGATCGAGGCAGGCGAGCCGGCGCGCGCGACCCGCTAAGCGGCCCTGCCGCGGGGGACGCGGCGGCCCTGGCGGATGCATGCGAGCGGCATCCGAGGCACCATCGACCGACCAACCGGGGGAGAGCGGCATGGCGGACGCCCATACAACGCATGATGCGGTCATTCTCGGCGGCGGCCTGGCGGGTTTGTGCCTGGCCCTGCAGTTGCGCGGCGAGTTCCCCGACATGGACATCGTGGTGCTCGAACGCCAGCGGCACCCGTTGCCGCTGGCCGCGCACAAGGTGGGCGAGTCGACCGTGGAGATCGCCGCGCACTACTTCGAACAGGTGCTGGGCCTGCACGAGCACCTGCAGCAGGCGCAGTTGCGCAAGTTCGGGCTGCGCATGTTCTTCAGCGAAGGGCAGGACCGCCTGGACCAGTGCACGGAACTGGGCGTGAGCCGCGTGCTGCCCACGCCCAGCTACCAGATCGACCGCGGCCTGTTCGAGAACTTCCTCGGCGAGGAGGCGCGGCGGCGCGGGATCGACTTCCGCGACGGCGCGCGCGTGCGTGGTTTCGAGCTGGGCCGGGACGGCAAATCCCATGGCGTCCGCTACAGCGACGAGGCAGGCGAGCATGCCCTCGCCTGCCGCTGGCTGCTCGACGCTTCCGGCCGCGCGGGGCTGCTGCGCCATCGCCTCGAGCTGACCCGGGACAACGGCCACCACGTCAACGCTGCCTGGTTCCGGCTGGACGAGCGCCTGGTTCTGGACGAATGGTGTCGCGACAACGCCGCCTGGCATGATCGCTGCGAGCCGCCGGAACGCTGGCGCTCGACCAACCACCTGTGCGGCGACGGCTACTGGGTGTGGCTGATCCCGCTGTCCAGCGGCGCCCACTCGATCGGCATCGTGGCCGACGAGGCCATCCATCCGCTGGAGTCGTTCCAGGATTTCGCGCGCGCGCGGACCTGGCTCGCACGCCACCAACCTGCGCTCTCGCGGGCGGTCGAGCGTTGCGCGGATACCCTGATGGATTTCCGCTTCCTGCGCGGCTGTTCCTACGGATGCGCGCAGGTGTTCAGCGCCGACCGTTGGGCGCTGACCGGCGAGGCCGGCCTGTTCCTCGACCCGTTCTACTCGCCCGGCGGCGACTTCATCGCGATCGCCAACACCTACATCTGCATGCTGATCGGAAAGGACCGCGCCGGCGCGCCCCTGGCACCCCACGTGCGGCTTTACCAGCGGCTGTACTTCTCGTTCTACGAAAGCACCCTGGCGCTCTACCGTGGCCAGTACCCGCTCTTCGGCAACGCCGTCGTGATGCCGGCGAAGGTGGCCTGGGACTACAGCTACTACTGGGGCGTGCTGTGCCAGTTGTTCTTCCAGCAGCGGCTGGGCGACGGCGCGCTCTTCGCCGAACTGGCGCCCCAACTGGCCGTCGCGCAGCAGTTGAACGAGCGCATGCAGGCGTTCTTCGGCCGGTGGCACGCCTGCGCGGGCCAAGACAATGCCGCTGGTCTGCTCGACCAGTGCCGGGCCCCCTGGCTGGTGGAATTGAACCGAGGCCTGCGCGACACGCTGGATGATGCGGGCATGAGGTTGCGGCTGAACGCCAATCTGGCGCTGCTGCACGAAGTGGCTGGCGCGATAGCCGCGATGGCTGCGCGCGACGGCGTCCCGGTGGAGGACCTGCCCGCCTGCACCGGCCCGGTGCCGGCGCTGTTCGATCGGGCGCCCGCGCAGGTCACCGCGGTCGCCTAGGATCCGCCAAACGATGCAGGAGCGCACCTGTGCGCGACCGGGATGGAGGGCGGTCGCGCACAGGTGCGCTCCTGCAGGGGCTTTGCTCCGGGGCGCGACCGGGACGAGGTCCGGCCGCGCCCATGGATATCAGTCCTTCGACACCGCGATCGCGTAGTCCTTCGGCGGCGTGTTGCCGGCGAGGTTGGTCACGAAGTAGTCCCAGCGCCGGCGCATGGCGTAGGCGCCCTTCTCCTTGCCGTAGCCGTGGTGCACGTTGGGGATCAGCAGCAGGTCGAAGTCCTTGTTCGCCTTGATCAGCGCATCGGCCACCAGCAGCGTGTTGGACGGCGGCACGTTGTCGTCCAGCGTGCCGTGCACCAGCATCAGCTTGCCCTTGAGCTTGTCCGCGTGATTCTGGTTGGCCTGGTCGTCATAGTTGGTGGTGCCGTCCTTGTTCACCACCAGCGGGCCCTGGTACTTCTCGGCCCAGTCGTCCTCGTAGTTGCGGTTGTCGTGGTTGCCGCTCTCGGACCAGCCGACCTTGAAGAAGTCCGGGTAGCGGAACATCGCATCCGCCGTGGCGTTGCCGCCGCCGGAGTGACCCCAGATGCCGACGCGATCCAGGTCGACCCACGCGTAGCGCTTGCCCAGTTCCTTGATGCCGGCGACCTGGTCGGGCAGCGTGTTGTCGCCCATGTTGCCGTACCAGGCATCGTGGAAGGATTTGGAGCGCCACGGCGTGCCCATGCCGTCGAGCGCCACCACGATGAAGCCCAGCTCCGCCAGCGCCTGGTTGTCCCCGCGCGCGGACAGGAAGTTGCGTCCGCGTACCGAGCCGGTCTGCGGACCGGGATAGATGTAGTCGATGACCGGGTACTTCTTGTGCGGGTCGAAGTTGGTCGGCTTGAACAGCATGCCGTACAGGTCGGTCTTCCCGTCGCGCGCCTTCACCGTGATCGGCGTCGGCGCGACCCAGCCGGCCGCGCGCAGGCGACTGATGTCGGCCTTGGCGACGGTGGCGAGCGTGTGGCCGTCGCCGCTGTCGCGCAGCACGGTCACCGGCGCCTCCGTCGGCGTCGAATACGTGTCGACGAAGGCGTGGCCGTCGGGCGAGAGCGTGATCTCGTGGTTGGCCGCCTCCGGCGTCAGCAGCACCGGCTTGCCGCCGTCCAGGCTGACCTTGAAGAACTGCTGGTAGTAAGGATTCACGCCCGGCGTGCGGCCGACGCCGCGGAACCACACGGTGCGGGTCTTCGGATCGACCTTGAGCACCTCGGTGACGTTGCCCTCGCCGGTGGTGATCGCGTGCTTGAGCTTGCCGGTCTGAAGGTCGTACAGGTACAGGTTGCCCCAGTCGTTGCGCTCGGAGAACCAGACCGCTTCGTGGCTTTCGGGCAGGTAGAACCAGTTGACCTGGCCGTTGCCGCTCTCGAAGTAGGTCGGCACGTGTTCCTCGAACACCGTGCGCACCGCGCCGGTCTTCGGATCGGCGATGCGGAACCATTCGTCCTTGTGGTAGCGCGAGGTGGAGACGAAGGCCAGCGACTTGCCATCCGGCGCCCACTTGACGTCGTCCCAGCCCCCCTCGGGGCCGCAGCTGATGTCGTCGCACAGGGTCGAGCGATGCTGGTCCGGCGCCATCTTCAGGCGCACGACCTTCTTCGAGGGTACGTCGATCACGACGCGCTCGATCATGGTCACGTTCTTGTCGCCGGCGAGCGGACCCTTCCACTGGTCGAGCTCGGAATGGCCGACCTGCGTCTTGAGCAGGTACATGTCGCCGGTCTTGCGCTCGTCCTGCTGGAAGGTGGCGATCTGCTTCGAGTCGGGCGCCCACACCAGGATGGCGTTGTCGGTGTGCTTCCAGCCCGCGTTGTCGGTCGCGTAGCCGAAGTTCTTCACGCCGTCGGTGGTGAGCTGGGTCTCCTTGCCGCTGGCGACGTCGCGCAACCACAGGTTCCAGTCGCGGATGAAGGCCTCGGTCTTCTTGTCGGGCGAGAGCACGCCCGGTTCCTTGCCGGCCTTCCTGGCCACGCACTCGCCCTGCGCCGGCTTGAGGTCGCACAGGTAGTGCTTGCCGTTGACCTGGACGTCCAGACGGCCGTCGGCGGCCACCACGTACTCGCGGATGTTCAGCTTGGCAGCGTTGACCGGCTTGGCCAGCGCCTTGCCCAGCGCGGCGGCGAGCCGCGGCTGGTCGAACGCGTCGGAGACCTTGCCGGTGGCTGCGTCCATCACGCGGTAGTGGTCACCCTTGGCATCGTGGTCGACGTACCAGAAGTGGCCGTCGTCCAGCCAGGTCACGCCCTGCAGCGCGTGGTCGACCAGCGGCGCGGTGTGGTTGCCGAGAAAGCGCTCCGCGCGTGCGTAGTCGTCCCTGGTCAGCGTGTGGCCCTGCGCCATTGCGCCGGTGGCCACCAGGGCCAGTGCCAGCGCACCCGCCAGGCGCGAGCTGCCGATCATCGTTGCCATCGTGTCTTCCCCTTCTTCAGGACTTGCGAACCGTTTCGATCCTACCCTGCCTAAAGTCATGGGACCCATGCCATTAGTGGGGGGCGTTGACGGCGCGCAGGCCGCGCCCGCACGCTCGCGCTTCCCTTCCCCGGAGCGCGCCATGGCCCTCACCGTGATCGGCAACTATGTCTCGCCCTACGTGCGCAAGGTGCTGGTGTGCATGGAGCTCAAGGGGTTGGCCTATGCGATCGACCCGATCGCGCCGTTTATCGGCAACGAGGCGTTCGAGCGCATGAGCCCCTTGCGCCGCATCCCGGTGTTGATCGAGGACGGGCGCGTGTTCAACGATTCGTCGGTGATCTGCCAGTACCTGGAGGACACCCGCCCGCAGCCGCCGCTCTATCCCGCCGACCCGGCCGATCGCGCACGCGCGCGCTGGCTGGAGGAATACGCCGATACCGCGCTGGCCGATGCGCTGATCTGGCGGCTGTTCTACCAGAAGGCGATCCGCCGCTACGTGTTCGGCGAGGCCACCGACGAGGCGGTGGTGCAGGAGACGCTGGAGCGGCACGTCCCGCGCGCGCTGGACTACCTGGAGACGCAGTTGCCCGCCGAGGGGTTCCTTTTCGGGGCGGTGTCGATCGCCGACATCGCGATCGCCTGCATGTTCAGGACGGCGGCGTTCGTGCGCTTTACGATCGATGCGGCGCATTGGCCGCGCAGTGCGGCGTTCGTGGCGCGCGTGCTGGCGCTGGAGCCGTTCTGCAAGCTGGCCCGGCTGGAGGAGGCGATGTTGCGCCAGCCGCTTTCGGAGCAGCGTGCTGCGCTTGCGGCGGCCGGGGCGCCGTTGACGACACACACCTTCGGCACCGCGATGCCGCGGCATGGCCTGCCGCGCATGTGACGTGCTCTTGTAGGGTGGGCTTCAGCCCACCATCGCGGGGTCTCGCAACGGTGGGCTGAAGCCCACCCTACGGGCCGCGGTCGCCGAACTGCAGCGCGGCCCGCTCCACCAGCCAGTCGATGAACACCCGCAACCGCGCCGGCATCTGCCGCTGCGGTGGATACAGCACCGTCATCGGCAACGCCGGCGGCCGGACCTCCGGCAACAACTCGCACATGCGCCCGTCGGCCAGCTCGTCGGCGATGCGGTAATGCGAGAACTGCGCAATCCCCAGCCCCGCACGACAGCACGCGAGATAGGCATCGGCGCCGTTCACGGTGATTCGTCCCGGCAACGTGATCTCGCGCCGGCGCCGGCCCACCACGAACTCCAGCGGCTCGGGCCGGCGCGTGGTCGGCGAGGCCCAATGCACGGCATAGTGCCCGTCCTCGAGATCGGCCAGCGTCTTCGGCTTGCCGTGTCGGCGCACGTAGTCCGCGCTCGCCACGGTGATCTGCGGCAGCGTCGCGATGCGCCGTCCGACCATGCCGGTGTCGCCCGGATCACCCACGCGCAGCGCGCAGTCCACGCCCTCGCGCACCAGGTCGACGAAGCGGTCGCCGGTGCCCACGTCCAGTTCGATCTGCGGAAAGCGCGCCAGGAACTCCGGCAACGCGGGAATCACCAGCAGACGCGCCAGCGCCGCCGACAGGTCCACGCGCAGCCGCCCGCGCGGCACGAGTGTCGCCTCGCGGAAGTTCGTTTCCACCTCGTCCACGTCGGCCAGCAGGCGCACGCAGTGCTGGTAGTAGGTCTTGCCCTCGCTGGTGACCCGCACGCGGCGGGTGGTCCGCTGCAGCAACTGCGCGCCCAGCCGCGCTTCCAGCGCCTTGATGGCATGGGTGACGGTGGCGCGCGGCAGGCCCAGGTCATCGGCTGCGGCGGTGAAGCTGCCCAGCTCCACGATGCGGGCGTACAGCCGCATGGCATGCAGGCGATCCATTGTTGTTCCAGATGGAAAGGTGTTGCCGATTATTGGGTATTTATCGGAGCACTGCCCGAACGCACGATGCGCACACCTTCCACGGCGTAGCTTCGCCATCCCACCAGGAGTAGTCCCATGGAAATGCGCACGCTCGGCCGCAACGGCCCCCAGGTTTCCGCCCTCGGCCTCGGCTGCATGGGCATGAGCGACTTCTACGGCGCGCACGACGACGCCGAGTCGATCGCCACCATCCAGCACGCACTCGACCGCGGCGTCACGCTGCTGGACACCGCCGACATGTACGGCCCGCACACCAACGAAGAGCTGGTCGGCCGCGCGATCAAGGGCCGCCGCGAGCAGGCCTTCATCGCCACCAAGTTCGGCATCGTGCGCGATCCGGCCAATCCTTCCGCGCGAGGCGTCAACGGCCGCCCGGAATACGTGCGCGCATCCTGCGAGGGCAGCCTCAAGCGGCTGGGCATCGAGACGATCGACCTCTACTACCAGCACCGGGTCGATCCGAGCGTGCCGATCGAGGAAACCGTCGGGGCGATGGCCGAGCTGGTGAAGGCTGGCAAGGTGCGGTACCTGGGCCTGTCCGAAGCCTCCGGCCAGACCTTGACGCGCGCCTGCACGGTGCACCCGATCGCCGCGCTGCAGAGCGAGTTCTCGCTGTGGACGCGCGACCCGGAACAGAACGGCATGCTTGCCGCCTGCCGCCGGCTCGGCGTCAGCCTGGTCGCCTACTCGCCATTGGGGCGCGGCTTTCTCACCGGCGCCATCCGCTCGCCGGACGACTTCGAGGCGGATGACTTCCGCCGCCACAACCCGCGTTTCCAGGGCGAGAACTTCGCCCGCAACCTGGCACTGGTCGACGAGGTGAAAAAGCTGGCCGCCGACAAGGGCTGCTCGCCAGCGCAACTGGCGCTGGCCTGGGTGCTGGCGCAGGGCGAAGACGTGCTTGCCATCCCCGGCACCCGCCACCGTTCCCGGCTGGACGAGAACCTGGGGGCGCTGGACGTGCGGCTTTCCACCACCGAGCGTGCGGCGATCGACGCGGTGTTCCCGCCCAACGCGGCAGCGGGCGACCGCTACGCCGGCCCGTCGATGCAGATGGTCAACGCCTGACTCCGCCTTGAAGCCCTCTCCCCTCCGGGGAGAGGGTCTGGGTGAGGGGCAGGGCTCGCGGGGAAATTCGTCGGCACCTGGAAGCAAAGGAACAAACTCCCCGCAAGAGCGCCCCCTCACCGCTGCCTTCCCCGGAGCGGAGAGGGAGCTAAAAGCTACAATTGCCGCATGAGCACCCCCGAACACTCCCCCCTCGGCAAGACCACCGTCTACGCCGACCGCTACGACCCGTCCCTGCTGTTCCCCATCCCGCGTGAACAGAAGCGCAGCGAGATCGGCGTGATCGATCCCCTGCCCTTCGGAGGCGTGGACATCTGGAACGCCTACGAACTCTCCTGGCTCGACGCGCGCGGCAAGCCGCAGGTGGCGCTGGCCGAATTTCGCGTGCCCGCCAACTCGCCGAACATCATCGAGTCGAAGTCGTTCAAGCTGTACCTCAACGGGTTCTCGCAGGAAAAAATCGACGCCACCGCCCTGCATCAGGCGCTGGTGCGCGACCTCTCGGTCGCTGCCGGCGCCCCGGTCGCGGTCACGCTGAGCGCGTCATCTGCCCAAGGCCATACGATCACCGACCTGCCCGGTGAGCTCCTCGACGACCAGCCGCTCGAGATCGACGACTACGGCCCGCCCAACGCCGGTTACCTGAGCGCCAACCACAACGCCGCGTCGGTGGAGAAAACCCTGCTCTCGCACCTGCTGCGCTCGAATTGCCCGGTGACCGGCCAGCCCGACTGGGGGAGCGTGCAGATCGCCTACCGCGGCGCGCCGATCGACCCGGCGGGCCTGCTGCGTTACCTGGTGTCCTTTCGCACCCACAACGAATTCCACGAGCAGTGCGTGGAGCGCATCTTCGTGGACCTGATGGCACGCTGCGCCCCGGAGCGGTTGACCGTCTACGCGCGCTATACCCGCCGCGGCGGCCTGGATATCAACCCGTTCCGCAGCACCGACCCGGCCGCCGTGCCGGCCAACCTGCGCGGCGCGCGCCAGTAGCCCCCTGGCAGATGCCGGTAATCGGCGCTTCAGATCGGGGGCGCTAGCCTTTTTCGGCTGGCCATTTCCGGCCCTCGACACTTGCAACGGTACCTGCCATGAAGATCCAGACTCGCTCGCTCGCCCTGCACGGCATGGCCCTGGCCGGCCTGCTGCTGCTTGCCGCCTGCGGCAAGCACGAGAACGAAACGGCCACCACGCCACCGGCCGCCAGCACCACCCCGGCGCCGGCCGTGGCGCACACGGCGCCGACGCCGGCTACCTCCGCACCGCTCCCGGCCGCCCCCGGCACGGCCGCTGCACCCGCGGCCGCCGGCACCAGCGCTGCCGTCGCGCCGGCCGCCACCGACGTGTTCAAGGTCGACCAGGTACAGATGGGCGAGGCGGTCACCGCCGGCTACAAGATCGCCAAGCCGATGACCTCCTTCGACGCCTCGCAGAACACCATCTACGCCAGCGTCGCGACCACCGGCACGACCGCGGGCGCCACCCTGAGCGCGCACTTCAGCTACCTGGAGGGCAAGGGCCAGGACGTCACCACGATCAGCCAGACCATCGCCACCGACGGCCCCGCCACCACCACCTTCAAGCTGCGCAACCCGAACGACTGGCCGGCCGGCAAGTACAAGGTGGATATCGCCATCGACGGCAAGCCGGTGATGAGCCAGACGTTCGAGGTGAAGGCGGCCTGAGGCCATCCAGACGGCTGTTTGCGTTCGCTTCCTCTCCCCTCCGGGGAGAGGATTGAGGTGAGGGGCCGGGGCTCGCGGGGAACCCCATCGGGCCAAGCTCCCATCCAGCATCACCGCTGGAGCGACCCCTCACCCCCAGCCCTCTCCCCGCAGGGGAGAGGGAGCAGGCCGCCAGCCCGATCAAGCATCACCGCTAGAGCGGCCCCTCACCCCATCCCTCTCCGCGGAGGGGAGAGGGCGCAGGTCGCAAGCCCGATCACGCTTCGCCGCAGGAGCTGCCCTTCGTCCCAGCCCTCTGCCGGTCGAAAGTGGGCGCAGGCCGCCAGCCCGATCAAGCACGACCGCAAGACTGACCCGCAGCCCGCACCTCTCTCCGCAGAGGGAGCGACCGAGCCCTCAGTGCGTTCGATGGGCGGCCCGCTTGAAGCTGCGCATCTGGTCATGCCCCGAGCGCACCGAACGGAGCGTCTCGGCAATCAGCGCGCGGATGGGCGGACTGACGTCGCCATCCTCCAGCGCATCCTCGAACTTGTGCTTGATGTGGTCCTCGCCGCGCTCGACCTCGTCGATCACCGCGGTCTCGTCGTGCAGGCTCTTGCGCAGGTTGGTGAACATGCGGTGCGCCGAGGCCAGCACGCTGCCGTCGTCCTCGGGCGTGCCGCCCAGCTCTTCCACTTTCTGCTGCAGGCGCGTCGCCACCAGGCGGCGCTCGCTGGCGCGCTCGCGGAAGGTCACGCTGAAGCGCGGGCTCTGCGTTTCCCGGGCGGCCTCGGCATAGCCTTCGGCGCTGTCGATGGTGGTTTCGATCAGGTCATTGAGTACGCGGATATCGTGGTTCTGCATGGGAACAACTCTCGTCATCGTTGTGGGCGGTGCGGGCTGTCGATCAACGACTGGGGATGCCGCAAGGCCATCGTAAGAACCGGCGGCGATGGCACCGTGAAGCGCCGCACCATCGCGCCATAGCCACACGCGCGGGTGCATGCTTGGCCCATGCGCGCCCATGAACCGCTCCCGCCGGTGTTCGGCATCGGCCATTCCACGCACACGCTGGAGGCGTTCATCGCACTGCTGCAGGCGAACGCGATCGACTGCGTGGTCGACGTGCGGCGCCTGCCCGGCTCGCGCCGCTTCCCGCAGTTCGACGGGCCTGAACTCGCCGCCTCGCTGCAGCCGCTGGGAATCGACTACCTGCACCTGACCCCGCTCGGCGGCCGGCGCGGCCGCAGCCTGCCGGCCGGGACGTCGCCCAACGGCTTCTGGCAGAACGCGAGCTTCCGCCGCTATGCCGACTACGCCATGGGCGAGGAGTTCCACGCCGGTTTCGCGCAGCTGCTCGAACTGTCCTCGCAAAAACGCTGCACGCTGATGTGCGCCGAGGTGCTGTGGTGGCGCTGCCATCGCCGCATCATCATCGACTACCTGCTCGACGCCGGCCGCGCGGCCTGCCACATCGGCGGCAACGGCCGGGCCGAGCCGGCGAAGATGACGCCGGCGGCCAGGCGCGCCGGCGATCACCTGGTCTATCCGCCGGAGCCTAGCGACGTCCGTTGAGCCGTCGCGCGACCACCGGATCGAGCGTGGCGAGGAAAGTTTCCACCTGCGCGGTGTAGTCGCCGGGTTGACCCAACTGCTCGTTGATTTCCCGGTGCGTGAGGTCCTCGCCCAGCACCTGCGCGCGCATGTGCAGGCCGTTGGCCTTCGTCGCGAAATTGCGCGCCTGCGGGCAGGACGCCTGCCGACGCGTCGAACACACTGCCAGGAAGGGTACGCCGCGGGTCTTCAGCTGCTGCAGCGGCGAGGCCGCGCGCCAGTACGCCGGATCGTCGCCGAACGCGGCGTCGTACAGCGGCAGGTGCGGGCCCTGCATGATCGCCACGACGTTCAGCGCGGCGCTGTCCAGCGAGACGGTACCGAGCCACGGCAGCGCGCCGCGGTCGTAGGCCAGCGCCGGCTCGGCTGCCAGCAATCCGACCAGGTGCGCGCCGGCCGAGTGGCCCATCAGGATGAAACGGTCGCGATCGGCGCCCCAGCCGGCGGCGCGTCCCTGCGCCACCGCCAGCGCGCGCGCCACGTCGCGCGCCTGCTCGATCGGGCGCGTGCCCGGCAGCATCCGGTAGTTGGTCGAGATCAGCACGAAGCCGCGCGGCACCCAGCGGGCAACCTTGTTCTGGACCACGCTGCGCATCGTCTTGTCGCCGCGCGCCCAGCCACCGCCGTGCACCATGAAGATCACCGGCGCGTGGGTGGCGCCCTGCGCCGGCAGATAGACGTCCATCCGCTGGGCCGGGTCGCCGCCATAGGGCACGTCGCGCAGCACGCGCACGCCGGGCGGAATGGTCGCGGGCGTGGTGTCCACGGCATCCAGGCCGGCGGCGGCGCGGCGCTGGGCCAGGCGCTCGCGCAGGTTGCCGGCCGTCGCGGGCAGGCAGAGGCAGGCCAGCAACACGGTCAGCAGGCCGCTGTACAGCGTGGCGTTCGTCGGTTTCATCGCATCCGCTCCCTCAGGTCACTTGCAGTCGAAGGTCTGGCCCTGCGCGTTGGTGCAGGTGCCGGTGTGGCTGAGGCCTTCGCCACGGGTGACGCTGGTCTGGCCCTGGTAGCGGTTGCCGTGGGCGCCGGTGATCGTGCTGGCGTGCTCGAGCGTGCCGTCGGCACGGGTGGTGCTGCCTTCGTAGCTGCCGCGCGCGCCGCTAGCCCGGGTCTGGCGGATCGCGATGCGCTCGCCGTCCGCGCTGCGCGTACGGTTGCCGCTCTGGCTGAAGCTGCCACCTGCCGCGCCCTGCCCGTTCACCAGGTAGCCGGTCTGCATCGAGCCATCCGGGTTGCGCTGCACGCTGCGTGCGCCCCGCACCGTTTCCCCGTCGGCGCCCTGGGCCACGACTGCGCCCTGGCGGGTGATCGTACCGTCGCTGCTCTTCCTGGTGTGGTGGCCGCCCACGATGCGGCCGCCGGCTCCGGTCACGCCGCTGGCGCGCGCGTGGCTGAGGTTGCCCTCGCCATCCCGCGCCGTGCCGCCGGCGTGCCAGGCGCGGCGGCCTTGCGGGCCGCTGGCCTGGGTGCCGTGCACGCGCGTGGCGCCACCGTCGGCCGTGCGGTGGGCCGCTGCACGGTGGCGCACGCTGGCGGGGGATGGCGGGGCGGCAAGCAGGCAGGCTAGACCGAGCGACACGATCGACAGGCGCATGGCGGACTCCTTTTCGGTTCGAAGCGTCCGGACTGGACGTGGCGCGATCCTCCCTCGCTCTGCGCGCCGCAGGTGTGTCGCGTACGCACGCCGATGTGAGCGGGTGTTGCCCCTGCCCGCGACGGAAACATCCGTTTACACATCCATCGCCCGCCCGCTTGCCGCCCGGCCAGCGCCACGCGATAGTCCGCGCCCATGGACCCGGCCCACATCCTGGTCGTCGACGACGACCTGCGCCTGCGCGACCTGCTGGAGCGCTACCTCGAGCAGCAGGGCCTGCGCGCGTTCGGCGCCGCCAACGCCGCGGGCATGCGTCGCGCGCTGGCGGCGCACCACGTCGACCTGATCGTGCTGGACCTGATGCTGCCCGACGCGGACGGACTGGAGCTGTGCCGCAGCCTGCGCGCCGAGGGCGTGGATACGCCGGTGATCATGCTCACCGCCAAGGGTGACGACGTCGACCGCATCGTGGGCCTGGAGCTGGGCGCGGATGATTACCTGCCCAAGCCGTGCAACCCGCGCGAGCTGGTCGCGCGCATCCGCGCCGTGCTGCGCCGTCGCCCGCGCGAGGCGGTCGGTGCGCCGCAGGCCGAGCAGGCGGCGGTGTCGTTTGGCCGCTTCGTGTTCGATCCGGCCACGCGCCAGTTGCTCGACGGCGAGTCGCCTGTGAAGCTGACCAGCGGCGAGTTTGCCGTGCTCGCCGCGCTGGTCGCGCACCCGTTCCAGACCTTGAGCCGCGAGCGCCTGATCGCGCTGGCACGCGGGCGCGGCCACGAGGCCTTCGACCGCAGCATCGACGTCATGGTCTCGCGCCTGCGCCGCTGCCTGGAGGACGATCCGCGCCAGCCGCGCTGGCTGCAGACGGTGTGGGGCGAGGGCTATGTGTTCGTGCTCGACGGCGGCCGTGCATGAGGCGGGCGCCGTCGACCTTCGCCCTCGTTCTGGTGCTGGTGGCCGCCGCGCTGCTGCTGGCGCTCGCGCTGTCCAGCGCCTTGCAGCGTCGCTTCGGGCGACAGGTGGTGAGCGACAGCTACGGCCGCCTGGCGCTCGCCACGGCGCTGGCCACCGACGACCTGGCCGCGCGCCCGCAGGACCCGGCCGCGCGCCAGGTGCTCGGCGCGCTGCGCCTGCTCGGCGTGCACGTGAGCGACGCCCAGCCGCCCGCACCGAGCGTGCGTCGCATCGCACCGGCGTTGACCGCCGCGGCACGCACGGCCGGCAGCCTGCTGGGCGATGCGTCACGGGTGGTCGCCACGCAGACGCCCGACTCCCAGCTGTGGGTGCGCAGCGCGCGCGATCCGGCACACTGGATCGTGCTGCGCGCACCGAGCTACCGCCCGCGCCTGCTCGATTCGGCGCTATTGCTCAGTGTGCTCGCCGGCCTGATCGCGCTTGCCGCCGCCGGCCTGGCCGCGCGCCTGCTGACGCGCCCGCTCGAACGCCTGGCCGCACAGGCCCCGGCTTTGCTGTCAGGCACACCCACCGATGCCGGCCTGGATGGCAGCCCGCGCGAGGTGCGCCGCCTGGCCGACGCCATCGGCGAAGCCGGCGAGCGCCTGCGTGCCGTCGCGCACGAGCGCGAGCTGATGCTTGCCGGCATCTCCCACGATCTGCGCACGCCGCTGGCGCGCCTGCGCCTGGCGCTGGAACTGGGCGACGCCGGCGACCCGGGGCGCCGCAGTGCCATGGTCGCCGACCTCGAGGAACTCGACCAGGCGCTCGAACAATGCCTGGCCTTCGTGCGCGAAGGCCGCGACGAAGCGTTGCAGCCGGTCGACCCCACTACCCTCGCCGGCCAGCTCCTCGCCCTGCGCCTGCAGCCGGAACACTGGCAACTGGAGGGCATCGCCGACGCCAGCCTCCGCGTCCGCCCAACCCTGCTGCGTCGCGCCCTGGGCAATCTGATGGACAACGCCGAACGCTACGGCGCGCCGCCCTTTGCCGTGACGCTGGCCCGCGAAGGCACGGCAATCGAGATCCGCGTCAGCGACCATGGCCCCGGCGCGCCGCACGAGCTGCTTGCGCGCCTGGGCCAACCGTTCCTGCGCGGCGACGCAGCCCGCGCTGGCGGCGGCAGCGGCCTGGGCCTGTCCATCGCCGCCCGGGCCACCCAACTGCACGGTGGCGAGCTGCGCCTGGCCAACCGGCCCGGCGGCGGTTTCCTTGCCACGCTTCGCCTCCCGGCCCCGCAGGCGTAGGCCACGTCTTCCGCTCTTCCCGACCCATGGCGAACCCCGCCGCCCACTAGGAAACATTCCGGGGTCGCCCCACCGGCACTGCGCGTACAATGCGGCGCAGCGACGCCGGTCCGCCGGCGCCCGCCTTGCAGGGGGAACCACCTATGAATCCTGGGACCGCGGAAGCGCCGCCCAGCTCGCTGCGCGTCATCGCGCAGCGCTTGCGCGACGGCCGGCTGGCCCGGCTGGTCGCCAGCTATGGCGAATACCACGTCTCGGTGCGGCGCGCCCTGCTGCTGGCGCTCACCCTGCTGTGGTGCCTGTACTGGCAGTACCTGGCCGGGCCGTCCCATTCGAAAATCGCGCTGACCCGCGAGGCCCTGCTGCTGCGCCCGTGGGCCGGGCTGTTCTTCGCGCTCAGCCTGGCCTGGATGGCCGCCGTGCGCCTGCGCGTGGTGCGCACGACCGAGCTCGTCGACGGCATCGGTGCGGCGATGAACGTGCTGGGCATCGGCGTGCTGCTCAGCCTGGCCTGGAACCTGTGCATCTCGATGATCACGCTGCTGCCGCTGGCGACCATCATGGTCGGCACGCGCTTCGGCCGCCGGATGTTCTTCGTCTTCATGGCCGGTTCGGTGCTGGTGCTGGGCATGGCCGCCCCGCCGCACTACTGGGTCGACCGGCCGGCTTTCGTGCCGTTCGCGCTGGTGCTGCTGGTCGGCCTGCCGCTGACCGTCTACCGGCTGCTCGGCACGATCTCGGCGATCTCGCAGTCGGCGCTGCACTCGCGCGATGCGCAGAGCCGCTTCATCGCCACCATGAGCCACGAACTGCGCACGCCGCTCAACACCGTGGTGCATGCCGCCTCGCTGATCGATACCGCCACGCTGGAGGCATCCGACCGGCAGCTGATGCACGCCCTGCGCGCCAACGCCAGTGCCTTGCTGCAGCGGGTCAACGACGTGCTCGACGTGGCGGCGATCGACGCCGGCCGCCTGCATTTCGCCCGCGAGCCCTTCCTGGTTGCCAACGTGCTCGGCCAGGTGCGCGACGTGGTCGGCCCGCTCGCTCACCAGCGGGGCGTGCGCCTGCGCACCCTGCAGGGCCGCGGGCTGGATGACGCCATGCTGGGCGACTCGGGCCGCATCGCACAGGTGCTGATCAACCTGGGCACCAACGCGGTGAAATTCACCCCGGCCGGCGGCGATGTCGCCATCGAACTGCGCCTGGCCGATAACGGCCTGATCCAGCCGCGCCTGCTTTGCACCGTCACCGACACCGGCAGCGGCGTGCCGGAGGAAATGAAGACCCGGATCTTCGAGCCGTTCTACCAGACCAGCGACGGCCTGGTGCGCCGCCACGACGGCACCGGCCTGGGGCTGCACATCGTGCGCAGCATCTGCCAGCAGATGGGTGGCCGCGTGGCGGTCGGCGACAACCCCGGCGGCGGCAGCATCTTCACCGCCGCGATGCCGCTCGAGCGCGCCGCCCCGGAGCAGGCCATCACCGAACCGCTGGATACCGTCACCGCGCTGGACGCCCACCGCGCGCGCGTCCCGGCGATCACCTGCCTGGTGGTCGACGACAACCGTTCCAGCCGCGACACCCTGGGTCATCTGCTGCGCCGCGCCGGCCATCGGGTGGTGTTCGCCGGCAGCGGCGAGGAAGGCCTGCAGGCGATGGAAGGCCCGCACCGTCCCCAACTGGTGCTGCTGGACATGCACATGCCCGACCTCTCCGGCCTGGACGTGCTCGCCCGCTATCGCCAGCGCCACCCGCAGGACGGCATGAACATCGTGATGCTCAGTGCCGACTCCGATCCGGAAGCGATCGAGGAGGCACTCGCCCAGGGCGCCAGCGCCTACCTCACCAAGCCGGTCTCCATCGAACGCCTGCTCGGGTTGCTGCGCCAGGTCGGCACGCGTGCGCCGGCTCTCCCGGCGAACACATCCCCAACCACGGCCTCGGTCCCGCCTGCGGCGCGCGATCCCGCTCCGCGCCCCGCCGAAAGCTCGCTCGCCCTGATCTGCCGCATCGCCACGCCGGAACAGCGCCGCACCTATCTGCAGAGCTGGCAGAGCGAACTGCAGAACGACAACGAGGAGCTTCTCTCGGCGCTGCGTACGCACGACCGCAGCGCCTCGGCGGCGCGCCTGCATCGATTGCAGAACGCCTTCCTGGTAATGGGCCGCAGCCAGGGAGTGGCGCTGTGCTCGCAGCTGCGCGAAGCCATCCGCGAGGAACGCGGCATGGAGCCCTCACTGGGTGCGCTCCAGGCGGAGCTTCAGGCCACCGCCTTGATGTTGCGGGACTTGCTGGCAGAAACGCCGGCTTCCCGAAGGGGCGAGACCGCAGTCAGCGCCCGTCCTGTTTAAGCGAGGCCATCGCCCCGGCGCACGCCAGTGCTCTATTCGCTTGGTGGGTGACGAGCAACGTGGTGAGGGCAGTTCGCCAGAGAAGGTGACGGCCCATCCGGAAATCTGAGAGGGTCAGCGGGGCCAAGGGTGAAACCATCGGCCAGCGCAGGCTTTCGCATTTGCAGCGCGGAGAACCGGGTCGCTCCCGATCAGCCGGGTGAAGACACGTGCGGCCAAGACCAAAGATGGCGCGCCCGGAGGGATTCGAACCCCCGACCAATGGCTTCGGAAGCCACTACTCTATCCGGCTGAGCTACGGGCGCGTGGTGTTGCGGGGCCGCGCGGGGATCGGTCGATTCCCGGCGGACGGGCAGTATAGCGGAGTTGGGTGGGGAGGTTCATGCGGTTCCCTCTTTCCGCGGGAGAGGGTGCCGGGGTGGGTGAGGTCGGGTGTGGCGGGCCTTGCGGCTCGACCGGACCCTTTCCCCAACCCCTCTCCCCGAGGGAGAGGGGCTTTGGTTCCGGCGCGGGTGGGGGCTTCGGGCAAGCCTTGGCCCCTCACCCCGGCCCTCTCCCCGGAGGGGAGAGGGCGCAGAGCGCCCTCCCGGAAAGGAGGGAGCGGAGTGGTTACAGCGGCTTGATCAGGTCGGACAGGGTGTCCGGCTTGCTGTCGTCGCGGACCAGGTGCGGGTACTTCAGGCCATCGTGGTAGTCGATGCGGACGGTCTTGTACTCGTCGAAGTTCTTCACCAGCAGCTCGACCGGCTGGCTCTTGTTCTTCGCTGCGGCGGTGACCGCGTCCTTGACGGCGTCGGCCGAATATTCCTTGCCGTTGACGGCGACGATCGTCATCGCGGGCGAGAGGCCGGCCTTGAAGGCGGGGCTGTCCCACAGCACGTCGCCGATCGAGCCGTCCTTGCCGACTGACAGGCCGAGCGAGTAGGTCAGGTCGGCCGCGTGGCGGCGCGATTCCATCGCCTTGACCGCCTTGGACGGCTTGTCGGTGTAGACCAGCTTCCAGCCGTGCGAGGCAATGCCGCCGATCAGCGGGCCGTGGTCATCCAGGCGCTTGCGCAGGTAGCTGGCCCAGTCGTACGGCGCGATGCCGTTGAGCGTCTTGACCACGTCCTCGAAGGTGTAGGTGTTGACGCCCCAGTCGCCGTTGTTCATGCCGAAGAACGCGCGCGCGAAATCGTCGATCTTCTTCTTGCCGTGCGAAAGCTCGCGCAGCTTGCCGTCGACGTCGAGCCAGATCATCGCACCGGCGGAGTAGTAGTCCTCGCTGGACTGGTAGTTGCGGTACGGCAACGGGCTGCGCTGGGCGATGGTCGGGTCGTTGGTGGTGTCCTGCACGTTGCGCCAGCTGGCCAGGCCCGGGCGGCCCTTGTCGTAGGTGGCGGCGACCAGGGCGAACATGTCCAGCGTCTCGTCCTTGTTCCACAGGCCCGCGCGCGCGGCGATGACGTTGCCCCAGAACTGGGTCTGGCCCTCGTACACCCAAAGCAGGGTGTCGCTCATCGGCACGTTGTAGTTGGGCGTGGTGAGGTCGGCACCGCGGCGGTACTTGCCGTCCCAGGAGTGGTTGTACTCGTGCGAGAACAGGTCCCGCGCGTAGACGTTCTTGTCCCACTCGGTGAAGTAGTCGGCCGGCAGGCCGTCCTCGCTGGAGCGGTGGTGCTCCAGGCCGATGCCGCTCATCTTGTCGGTGAGCGAGACCAGGAAGTCGTAGTGGTTGTAGTGGTGCGCGCCGTAGAGCTTGTACATCTGGTCGATCAGTTCGCGGTGCGGCTTGAGCTGCTCGGGCTTGATCTCCAGGTACTTCGGATCATCCGCCACCAGGTTCATGAACACCGGCACCTTGGCGCCCGGGTCCAGGTCCACGCGCTTGAAGTACTTGCCGGCGAACACCGGCGAGTCGACCAGGTTGGTGTAGTCGATCGGCTTGTAGGTGACGGTGTTGCCGTCGGTGGAGGCCACTTCGAGCGCGGTCGCGGCCTTCCAGCCGTCCGGATAGGTGGCGGTGGCCTGCGACATGATGCGGTCGGTGTTGTAGCCGGCCGGGTACAGCGACATGGCGTCCCACTGCAGGTTGAGCATCTCGGGCGTCATCACGATGCGGCCCTGGCTCTTGTCCTGCGGCGAGAGGAACTGGAACTGGGCTTCCACTTCGGTCGCGCCCTGTGGCACCTCGACGTGGAAGGCGTAGACGTTGAGCGGGTCGCGCACCCACGGCAGCACCTTGCCGTCGGCCTTGACCACCAGGCCGGCGAACTTGTCGATCGGTCCGGTCGGCGAGTGATGGCCCGGAATCCACTGCGGATAGAGCAGGGTCAGCGGACCGGGCTGGGCCGGAATGGTCTCGTGCACGCGGAACACGCGATGGGCGATGTCGGTCGCGTCCACGTTGATCTTGATCGTGCCGTTGAAGGGCACGTCGCGCGGCGGCGGCACGTCGGCGAAGGCGGGCACGGCAACCAGCGCGAAGGTGGCGGCCAGTAGGGCGGATGCGAGGGGTTTGGTTTTCACGGAAGGGGCTCTCCGGTGGTGGTGCCTCAAATGCCGTTCGTCCGGAGCGTGGGGCCGGAGTCGAAGGCTGCCCTTCGACTTCGCTTCGCCAGGCTCAGGGTGAACGGCTCTGCAATTACTTGCGCGGGGTGGTGATCACGGTCAGCAGGTCCTTGCCGCCGGCGCGGACCAGGTGCGGGTATTTCAGGCCACCGTGGTAGTCCACCTTGACGGTGGTATAGACGTCCACGTTCTTGACCAGCAGCTCGACCGGCGCCTTGCTGGTCTTCGCGGCGGAGACGGCATCCTTCAGCGCCTCGGGCGAATAGTCCTTGCCGTTGACCGCGACGATGTCCAGGCCTGGCACCAGGCCGGCCTTGAACGCCGGACCGTCCCACTGCACGTCGTAGATGTTGCCGCTCTTGGACGCGGACAGGCCCAGCGAGTAGGCCAGGTTGACGTTGTGGCGCAGCGACTCGGCTGCCTTGGTCTGTGCGTTGGGCGTGTCGGTGTAGACCAGTTTCCAGCCGCCGCGCTCGATGCCGTGCTCGGGCAGCTCAGCGCCGGTGTAATCCAGACGCGTGCGCAGGAAGGTCTTCCAGTCGTACGGCTGCACCTGGTTCAGCGTGTCGACCACGTCTTCGAAGGTGTAGGTCTTCGTGACATAGCTGCCGTCGTCCATGCCGAAGAACGCTCGGGCGAAGTCGTCCAGCGAATGCTTGCCATGGGACAGCTCGCGGATCTGCGTGTCCACGTCCAGCCACAGCAACTGGCCTTCCGGATAGAAGTCGGTACCGCGGCGGTAGTTGCCCCAGCCACCGCCGCCGTAATAGGTCAGCGGCGCGGCGTCGGCGGTGTCCTGCAGCGAGCGCCAGGCGCGGCCGGTGCGCGCGGACATGGCCGCGGCGATGTCCGCCATCGAGTCGCGGTACTGCTCGGCCGTCCACATGCCCGAGCGGGTGGTCAGCACGCCGGCCCAGTAGTCGGTCAGGCCTTCGTAGACCCACAGCAGGTCGTCTTCCTCGACGGTGTTGAAGTCCGGCGCCCACAGCTTGGCGGGGCGGCGGAACTTGCCGCACCAGGAATGCACGTACTCGTGCGGCATCAGGCTGGCCATCAGCGTGTAGGAGCTGTCGTCCGTCAGCATGTCGGCCGGCAGGCGGTCGTCGCTTGACTGGTGGTGCTCCAGGCCGAAGTGGCCGGTATGGTCGGACAGCGTGAGCAGGAAGTCGTAGTGCCCGTAGTGGTGTGCGCCAAACAGTTTCCCGGCCTGGTCGACCAGGTTGCGGTGCTGCTGGAGCTGTGCGTCGGTCAGCTTCACCTGGTCGGCCTCGTCGGCGACGACATTCAGATGGACCGGCACGTTGCCCTTCGGGTTGAGATCCACGCGGTTGAAGTGCTCGCCGGCGATCAGCGGCGAGTCGACGAAGTTGTTGAAGCTGATCGGCTTGAAGGTGGTGCTCGCGCCGTCGCGCGCCTGCACTTCCATGGCGGTGGCGAATTGCCAGCCGGCAGGCAACGTCACGGTCGGCTGGATCTGGATCTGCCGCGTGTAGTAACCGGCCGGGTAGAAGGCGACCTGGTTGAATTCCACGTCCACCAGGCTGGGCGTGGACGAGGCGCTGGCGCCGAACATGCCGCCCTCGCCCGGCGAGAGGAACTGGAACTCGAGCTGCAGCGCGCTGACGCCCTCGGGCACGGTCATGTGCAGCGTGTACATGTCGCGCAGGTCGCGGCGCCACGGCACGCGCTTGCCGTTGGCGGTGATGACCAGGCCGGCAAGGTTGTCGATCGGGCCCGAGGGCGAGTGCTCGCCGGGAATCCACTGCGGGTAGTAAAGCGTGAACGCGCCCGGCTTGGCCGGGATGGTCTCGTGCACGCGGAAGATCTTCTTTGGCGCGTCGGTGAGGTCCACCTTGAGCGTCAGCATGCCCGGATAGGGCACGTCCTGGGCCGGCACGTGGCCGGCCTGCGCACCCATCGAGAAGGCCGCGCCCAGCGCGACCACCAGCAACTTCGAACGAACGTCTTTCACTCTCGCATCCCCTGGCAAACACCGGCGGCGCGCACGTCGCGCCATCACCTGCCAGGCGGTCCGGCAACATCCGATAGCCGACATGACAGTCATCCGATGGTAGGACGAAGGTCACGCCCCTCCCCCCTGCCAGAGGTCACGGCGGAGCCGCCCTCGGCATACGAGGGTGCGGCGGCGTACCCCACTCGTGCGAAGGCCCCCGCTTTCGCGGAGGCCTTCGGCTTTGATCGAGGTGGGCGGCGTGTCAGCCGCTGGCCTTCTCGCGCCCCAGCTGGCTGTGGCGGATGCCGTAGCCGAAGTAGATCGCCAGGCCGATGCCCATCCAGATCAGGAAACGCCAGATGGTGACCATGTCCAGGCCACCGATCATGTGGAAGTGGCCTTCGGTGACCCATGGCCATCCGATGATCAGGAACAGCGAGAACACGATGCCCAGCGGCGCCAGCAGCCAGAGCGCCGGCGTACGGAAGCGACGCTCGAGGTTCGGCTGGGTGATGCGCAGGATCAGCACCGAGGCGCAGATCACGATGAATGCCGACAGCGTGCCGATGTTCACCAGCTCGGCCAGCTCGCGGATCGGCAACAGTCCCGCGGCCAGCGCGGTGAAGATGCCCAGCAGCAGGGTCGGGCGGTACGGCGTTCCGTAGGTCGGGTGCACCTTGGCGAACCAGCGCGGCAGCAGGCCGTCGCGTGCCAGCGCGAACCAGATGCGAGCGGCACCCAGCATGAAGGCGAACACCACGCTGGCGATGCCGCACACGGCGGCCAGGTCGATGATGCCGCTGACCCAGTGCAGGCCGCGCGCCTCGAACACGGCGCTGACCGGCGCCTGGCTGGCAAGGATCATCCCGGTGGTGCACTGGCCGGCCGCCTGCGTCGGGTCGACGCAGCCGTTGTAGGGCACCATGCCGGTCAGGATCAGCGAGATCGCCAGGTACATCACCATCGAGATGCCCAGCGACGCGACCACCGCCAGCGGCAGGTCGCGCTGCGGGTTCTTCGACTCTTCGGCAGCGGTGGTCAGCGTGTCGTAGCCGAACACCGCGAAGAACACGATGCTGGCCGCGGCGAGCACGCCGTCCCAGCCGTAGCGGGTGCCACCGGACGCGGCCGGGTCGTGGATCAGGTCCGGGATGAAGGGCGTCCAGTTCGACGCATGCACGAAAAACGCGCCGACCACGATGACCACGCCCACGCCGATCACCTTCATGGTCACCACAACGGTGTTGAAGCGCGCGCCGATTTCCGTGCGCATGACCTGGATCCAGGCAATGCCCAGCGCCACGATGACCGCGATCAGGTTGACCACCTTGCCGCTGCCGGGCTCCGCCGGATCGTAGGCGCCCTGCAGCCACACCGGCAGGTGCAGCCCGGTGACCTGCGTGATCAGCGATTGCAGGTAATTGGATGTGCCGGCCGCCACGACGCCCACGATCAGCGCGTACTCGACCAGCAGGTCCCAGCCGATGATCCAGGCCGGCAACTCGCCCAGCACGGCATAGCCGTAGGTATAGGCGCTGCCGGTGACCGGGATCATCCCGGCGAACTCGGCGTAGGCCAGCGCGGCGCAGGCACTGCCGATGCCGGCGACCAGGAAGCTCAGGATGATGGCGGGACCGGCATTGAGCGCCGCTTCATTGGGCGCCAGCACGAACACGCCGACGCCGACGATGGCACCGACGCCAATGGCGGTGAGCTGCCACACGCCCATGGTGCGGCGGAAATCCTTCGACCCACCGGCGTCGGACTGCAGTTGTTGGACCGACTTGCGGCGTACCAACCTGGCAAGAAATCCCATCGGGTATCCCCTTGAAAACAAGCCCCGATCATAACGTGGAGCTTGCAAGTGGCTGCAACCCGTGGTTGGGTGGTGGCGTCCGTCGGGCCGTTCCGGAAGCGCACCGGGCGCGTGGGCGGCGCCATTCCGGCGAGGCCGCAACGTCACGGCGACCTTGCAAGGGAATTCGGAGGACTCCGTTGGCTTTCGGCTCCCCTGTCGGAGCCCGCCCTGTGCGCGACCACCATGCCACGCGGTCGCGCACACGGTGCGCTCCGAGAGAGGATCCCGAACGGGCGGTATCCGAGGTTGCCGCCACGGCTGACTTCAGTGGCCCGTGGTGCCAGCCGTATGGCCTTTCGCGCTGACCCCCGGCACCGCGGCCGACGGGCGGGCCGGCGCGGCCCAGGGCAACGCCAGCGCGGCAAGGCCGAACACGACCAGCATCGCGGCCCCGCCGCGGGGATCGAGCTGGACCACGCCGAACCAGCGGCCGGTCGCCCATGGCAACAACGCGGTGGCGAGCACGCGGAGCGCCTCGAACCAGTACGCCGCGCGCCGTCCCTCCATCAGCGCACCGAGCACGGTGAGGCTGCCGACCAGGTAGGCCGCGTAAGCCAGCAGCGTCGGCAGGCTTGCGGTGGCGCTGAGGGCGAGGAAGTGAGTGGCCATGCCCAGCAGCAGCGCGAACTGCAGCAGGCAGTAGAGGGTGCGCGCGCGCGACATCGGCGGGCCGAAGCGCTCGCGGTGGATGTCGAAGGCCGGCTTGGGAAAGCGCGCCGCCACGTCCGCCGGCCGCCAGCCCGGCGGCTTGAGCCAGACCCGCAGCTTGTCGCGCCAGCGGCGCGCGTGCCACGCGTCCAGCGCCGCGGCCCAGTAGACCTCGGCGTTGGCCCACAGCGGGTTCCAGCTGCGCAGCGGGGCGCGGGTGCCGTACACCGGCGGATCGGCGTCGTCCTCTTCGACAAAGGTGCCGAACAGGCGGTCCCAGACGATCAGGATGCCGCCGTAGTTGCGGTCCAGGTAGCGGTCATTGACCGCGTGATGCGCCCGGTGATTGGACGGTGAACAGAACACCCGGTCGAACCAGCCCAGCCGGCCGACCTGCTCGGTATGCACCCAGAACTGGTAGAGCAGATCGATCAGGGCCACTACCGCGAACACTTCCGTCGGAATGCCGGCCAGCGCCATCGGCAGGTAGAACAGCCAGCCCAGCAGCACGCCGCTGCCGGTCTGGCGCAGCGCGGTGGAGAGGTTGTAGTGCTCGCTCTGGTGGTGCACCACGTGCGCGGCCCAGAGGATGTTCACCTCGTGGCCGGCGCGGTGCAGCCAGTAGTAGAGGAAGTCGTAGGCGAGTAGTGCAACCACCCAGACCACGATGCTGTCGGCGGGCAGGCTGAACGGCGCGACGTGCGTCGCCACCCAGGCATAGATGCCGATCGAGAGCAGCTTGCCGAACACCCCCACGACCTGCGAGATCACCCCCAGGCCGATGCTGCTGATCGCGTCACTGGTGCCGTAGGCCGAGTGGCCGCGCCAGCGTGCCACCAGCAGTTCCAGGCCGATCAGAGCAAAGAACACCGGCGTGGCCCAGGTGATGATCAGTTCCTGCACGTGCATGACGCTCGCGGCGAACGCCGTCCCCAAATGCGGTCCAGGCACGCATCCTACCGCGCGGGCACGGGTCCGGCGGCCAAGGCGCTGACGCACGAAAAAAAGGGCCGCAGGTAAACCTGCGGCCCCGGTGGTGCTACGGACTGCGGACAGTCCGGATGTTACTTACGACCTCAGAAGTCGTACGACACGCCGAAGCGGACGTAACGCGGAGTCTGCGAGCTGTACGGGCGCTTGTAGCTGGCGCTCGTCGAGATCGGGTAGACCTGCGTGGTCTTCTGGCTGTCGAACACGTTGTAGACCATCACGTTGAACGCGAGGTGCTTGTTCGCCCACTCCGGGCGGTACTCGGCGCTCAGGCTCAGGTTGTAGGTCCACGGATTGCGGGAGTCGCCCGGCGAGCTCGGCACACCGTTGCAGAAGTGGTAGTACGGACCGTAGCCCAGACCCGGGTTGGTCTCGTCTGCACCGTAGTAGCCGAGGCAGGTACGCGGCATGCCCGACAGGATCGCCAGGTTGCCCGACACCATCACCTCAGGCGTCAGCTGGTAGGAGCCGTACGCCTTGATCTGGTGACGACGATCGTTGGCCAGGGCGCCGTTGGCGTAGTCCATGGTCGCGGCGTAGTCCCAGTCCACCGTGGCCGACACGTCGTTCTGACCGATGTCGGTACGGACCTGGCCTTCGCTGTTGCCGTAGCTGCGCGAGAACAGGTAGTCGATCTTGCCGTACCACTTGCCGTCGAACGGATGCTCCAGGTACAGGTTCAGGCCGTAGTACTTGCGCTTCATCGTGGTGTTGAAGCCGAAGTCACCACGCCAGGTCATCGGCACCTCGTAGTAACCGCCGCCCAGCTTGGGCACCAGGAAGTTCGAGGTCGAGCCCGGGTTGATCAGGAAGCTGGCCGGGATCTGGCTGGCGTCGTAGGTGGCCGGGTCGATGCCCAGCTCGTTCATCTTGGCGATGATCGAGACGTTGTCGCCGATATCGTCGATGGCGTTGCGCAGGTTGCGGAAGGTGCCCTTGGCGCCCCAAACCCACGAGTCGCCCAGCTTCTTGTCGAAGCCCAGGATGTACTCGTCCTGGTACTCGGACTTGAGGTTGGTCGACGCGGCGGTCTTGGGATCGCGCGGGAAGCCGTACTCACCGTTGGCCGACAGCGGAGCGCCGGCGCCACGGCTGGTGTCGATCGGGGTCAGGCCGGTCGGGATGCCGTTGGCGTCGATGCCGGTGTAGGTGTAGTACACGCGGGTGTACAGCGAGGTACCGGCCGAACGCAGGGCCACGGAAGTCGGCAGCGCCAGGTAGTAGCGGCCGGCATTACCGTAGACCTTGAAGCTGGAGTCGCCGTTGACGTCCCAGCTGAAGCCCACGCGCGGCGCCCACTGCGGCGTGGTCAGACGCAGGAACGCGTCGCCGCCGCCACCGTAGTTGGTGAACTGGTCGTTGCGCAGGCCGAGCTTGACCAGCCAGCGGTCGTTGACCTGCCAGGTGTCCTCGATGTACTGGGCCTTCTGGTCCACGCGGACCGAGGCGTTGTCATGGTAGCGGTACTGGGCGACGTAGAAGCCCGACTCGCCGCCCGGCTGCGAGCCGGTGTTGGCGACCCACGGCGAGTTGCGCCAGTCGGCACCCGGCTGCGCCGTGCCCGGACCACCGACGATGTAGGTGTCCGCGTCGCCGTCCATGGTGTTGTATTCCCAGGCGTAGCCCAGGCCGGCGTCGGGGAACTTGGTGCCCGCGTCGATGTTGGCCTGCTTCTGGTTGTCGATACCGGCGGTGATCGTGTGATCGCCGATGTGGTAGCTGACGTCCAGGCGCAGGTTGGTGGTGGTCGAGCGGTGGCCCGGCAGGTTGATCGTCGACACCGTCTGGTTGTTGGTGATCGGGCTGCCGCCGTTCAGGGCCGGGTTCTGGTCCTGCGCACCGAAGATGTACGGGTTGGTCGGATCGTAGTCCGGCGTGTTGCTGTACCAGGTGCCCTTCATCTTGCCGTACATCGCCGACACGGTCAGGTCGTCGGTGATGTAGCTGGTGAACTTGGCGGAGTACATGTCCGCGCCGTTCTTGGTGTGGGTGTCGTTGCTGTTGAAGCCGCCTTCGGTCAGCGTGTCGTAATCGAAGTTGTTGTAGCGGCCTTCATACGACGACTTGCTGGACGCACCGGTGACTTCCAGGATGTTGCTGTCGTTGATGTTCCAGTCCAGCTTGCCGTACCACTTCGGGTTGTCGTAGCGGTAGTGGTCGGTGAACGGGGCAACGTTCGAGCCGGTGGACTTGCCCTGCTCGCGCTCGGCCTCGACCGCGGCGAACATGAACAGCTTGTCCTTGATCAGCGGACCGCCGACGTAGGCGTCGACCGTGGTCACCCAGGTCTTGTTGTCCTGGCGATACTGGCGAAGCGCACCGTCGGTGCCGTCGGCATTGACGTAGTGCCAGTTCTTCGGGTCGGCCTTGAGCTGGCTCGGGGTCCACTGGATCTGGCCACCGAAGTGCCACTCGTTGGTGCCGCGCTTGCCGACCTGGCTGATCACGCCGCCGTCCGAACGACCGTAGGCCGCACCGTAACCGCCGCTGAGGATTTCCTGCTGGTCGATCGCGCCGTACGGCAGGCTGATGCCGCCGAAGCCGCTGAGCGGGTCAGTCGTGTTGAAGCCGTTGATGTAGTAGGCGTTCTCGGTGACCGAGGAACCGCCGAAGGACACCACCGAGCCACCCAGCGGGCTCTGGAACAGGGAGCTGCCCTGCACCACGCCCGGGGCCAGCAGCGCGATCGCTTCGGCGCTGCGCGCCAGCGGCAGCTTGGCCAGCTGCTCGGCGGTGATGACGGTGCGCGAGTCCACGCCGGTCACGTCGATCGTCGGCAGGGCGTTGGCGCTGACGGTGATGGCGGACAGGTTCTGGGCATCAGCCGCGCCCGCCGCAGCGAACGAGACCTGCGTACCGGCACCCACGCGCAGGGTGACGTTCTTGCGCGAATCGACGTCCTGGCCGTTCTGGCGCAGGGTGACGGTGTAGTCGCCCAGCGGCAGCTGGTTGGCCACGAAGTGACCGGAGGCGTCGACCGCGACTTCGCGCGAGAAGCCGGTGTTGTTCTGGATCAGGACGGTTTCGCCCTGGGCGGCCGGTGCATCACCGAAGATGCTGCCGGTGGTCGCCTGCGCGAAAGCGAGGCCGGTGAAGCCCATGCTCAAGGCAATGGCTAGGGCCGTCCGGCGGATCGCCGGGCGATTGGCAACTTGCATGTTCATGCAATAACTCCCCAAAACCTGTTTTGGATGTAAGGACTGAGGCCATCGATAGCCCCGTGGCAACGAGCACGATCGTCCATCCGCGTCCAAAAACGGTTCACAAGGGGTGCCTGAGGGAAGCCAGCGACCGCATAGGGGGATCGGTGCTGGCGAGACAGGCTTGTGGGGAAGCGGGGCTCGTTTGACCGAACCTTAAGATGGCCACAGCAAAAATTCAACAATTGGTGTAGACGCGTCATTCACCCACTGCTGCCCGCCCCATCGCGGGATCATCGGTAAAGAAGGCGTCGATGCCGGCATCCAGGTGCGCGCGTATCTCCGCGACCGAGCCCTCCGGGTGGCGCGTGGCCGGATCGTCGCCCCGCCACAGCGCACGCGGCAGGAAGACGTTTTCCGGACGGAAGGTCCAGGCATGCACCTGCAGTCCGGCTGCATGGGCCTCGCGCACCAGCGGGGTGGGTGGACCCAGGCGGCCTTCCGCATCCAGCGGCAGGATGGCGCGCGCATTCGGGCCGATCGCGTCGGCCCAGGTCGCCACCTGGCGCAGGCCTGCCGGCGTGAGCAGGTCCGCGTAGCGCAGGCTGCCGCCCGCGACGGCCACGTCCCACGGACGTGCCTGCGGCTCGTCGACCAGCTGCAGCAGGCGCACGTTGGGCCGGTCGCCCAGGCAGGCACGCAGCGCGCGCAGGTTGGCCAGCTCGAAGGACTGGATCACCACCGGCACGCGGCGCGTGCAGGCGTGCGCGGCGAGCGTGTCGAGCAGGCGCCGCTCCATCGGCAGGCCCTGGCGCTGGAACCACGTGCCGTGCTTGATCTCCGGGATCAGTCCGACCATCCGCCCCTGGTGCGCGTTCCCGGTCGCCAGCAGCTCGATGATCTCCTCCAGCGTGGCGATCGGGTGCTGCCCGTCGTGGGCGGTACCGCGCAGCTCGGGAAGGCGTTCGCGGGTGCGCAGGGTCTTGAGCTCGGCGAGGGTGAAGTCCTCGGTGAACCAGCCTTCGACCGTCACGCCATCGATCTGCTTGCGCGTGCGCCGGGAGGCGAAGCGCGGGTGCGCAGCCACGTCGGTGGTCTCGCCGATTTCGTTTTCGTGCCGGGCGACCAGCACGCCGTCGCGGGTCATGACCAGGTCCGGTTCGATCAGGTCGGCGCCGTCGGCGATGGCGCGCGCATAGGCGGCCAGCGTGTGTTCGGGCAGGTACGCGCTGGCGCCGCGGTGGGCGATGACCTGGGGACGCGGGACGCGCGGACGTTCGCTCATGCGGGCGTGACCGTAGGGTGGATTGCAGCCCGCCGTGGCACGGATCTGGACCGGGGGGCCGGAGCCCACCCTACGCGATCGATCAGAGCTTCAGGTAGAGCCGCCGCGTGTCCATCGCCCACACGATCGCCCACCACAACGCCACGGAGGCGATCGCCCAGGCGAGCGAGGCGATCCACGGCCCGGCCAGCGGCGTGATCCAGCCGGCGAACAGGTGCCGGTAAAGCGGCTCCTGCCAGCCCAGCGCGGGCAGCGCGATCTGCATCAGTTCGGAGCCGGCGTACGCGGCAATCGCGTTCATGCCGAACCGGCGGCCCAGCGGCGGCCAGCCGCGCACGTCGACGAACCAGTGGAAGCCCAGCAGCGCGAGCATGGCCCACCCACCGGTCCACAGGACGAACGAGGGCGTCCACAGGTTCTTGTTGAGCGGCATCCACGGCGAGGCGATCGCGCCAAGCGCCAGCGCCACGACGCCTGCGAGGAGCAGGCGCCCGGATTGCCGCGCGCGCAGCCATAGCCCCGCGCACAGGCCGAGCAGGCTGCTGGCGATCGCCGGCAGCGTGGCGGGCAGGCCTTCCGGGTCGTGCACCAGGCCGGTGGCCGGATCGTGATCCCACACGTACGGCCCGAACACCGCACCGTCGATCCGGTCGACGACATTGGTCCATTTGTCCAGCGTGCCGCCTGACAGCAGCAACACGCTGTAGCCGGCCAGCAGCGCGGCGATGGCGAGCCACCACGCGCGGCGCGGCGTATGGATGGCCAACGCCGCGACCACCGCGAAGCACACGCCGATCCGCTGCAGCACGCCCGGCCAGCGCATCTCCCGTGCCGGCAACCACCACGCCGCCAGCGCATTGATCGCCAGGCCCAGTACGAGGATGCGCAGCGCCCGCCACAACGCCGCGTTGCGCAGCCGACCGGGCGCAGCCCCCTGCTCCAGCCGCGGCAGGATCGCCAGCGCCACGGACACACCCATCACGAACAGGAAAAACGGAAACACCAGGTCGGTCGGCGTGCAGCCATGCCAGGCGGCATGCTCCAGCGGCCAGTAGACGTGATCCCAGTCACCTGGATCGTTGACCAGCAGCATCGCCGCCACGGTGCAGCCGCGCAGGGCATCCACCGAGGCCAGCCGACCGGCATGGCCGCCTACGCTCACGCCTTGCCGCCGGTCGGACGCCAGGCAGGGGAACTGCCGCGGACCCTCACGGCCTGGTTTCCAGCGACACGTTTGCCAGTGCATACAGCGGGCCGTCGGTGGGCGCGGTGTAGACCAGGCAAAGGCCGTGTTCGCCCTCCTGTGCGGGCAACTTCGCACCGAGCTGGAACCGGCGCGGGCTGCGCGCCGGGTCGGGCAGCGGCATGCTGGCCAGGACCGGGCCGTCGCAGCGGTCGGCATGCACCACGAGCTCGCCGAACGGCGTGGCGTGGGGGCGCGACACGACCAGTTTCTGCTCGTGCGCCAGCGCAAAGTTGCGCGGCAGCCGCACCGCGTCCACCCGGATCGCGCCGACGCCTTCCATCAGCGTCGGCGGGAACTGCTGGCAACTGTCGAACAGGTTGACCGCGTACACCGGCTGGGTGCTCGTCGCATCGGGCGCCGGCTGCAGCAGCAGGCGGAAGTCGCTGCCCGGGCAGTTCGCCAACGCCGTTCCGGGCAGCGAAAGCAGGCTGGCGCGGTCCAGCACGCGCTCGCGCGGCGCGGCCAACGCGATGCCGCCGTTGGCGAAGCTGGCGGCGCGCACGGTGGTCGGCAGGGTCACGTTGAGCGGCGCCTGGTAGCGCGGCGATGCCAGCGTCGGCACGCTGCCATCCAGGGTGTAGTGGATCGCGCCCAAGTCGGCCTGGCTGGAAAGCCTGACCGTCGCCTTGCCCGTCGCCAGCGCCACGTTGCGATCGGTGTCGATGGCCACCGCGAAGGCGCTGTCCGCCACGTTGACGTGCTGCGCGCGGTAGCGCGCCATCTGCGCGGGCAGGCGCGCCAGGAAGCCCGCCCAATCGGAGCGGCCGGCGGGCGACCACGCCACTTCGCTGAGCGCATCGAGCCGCGGGAAGACCTGGTGCTCCACATGCGCCATGGTCGGCATGTGCTCGGTCCAGGCGTTGGCCTGCACCCCCAGCACGTGCCTCGCCTGCGCCGCGTCGAGCACGCCGGGCACGACCTGCAGCCCGTACACGTCCCGGAGCGACTCCACGCCGTAGCGACTGGCGTATTCGCCGGGCAGGTCGCTCTGCACGTGGTCGAGGTAGAGATCCGGCGAGGGCGACATCACCACGTCGTGGCCGAGCAGCGCGGCCTTGATCGCGCCATCGATACCGCGCCAGGACATCACCGTGGCGCCCGCCGGCAAGTTGTCGCCTTCGAGGATCTCGTCCCAGCCGATCAGCTTGCGTCCGTGTTTTTCCAGATACCGGCCGATGCGCCCGATGAACCAGCCCTGCAGCGCATCCTCGCTGGTGATGCCGAGCTCGCGCATCTTCGCCTGCACCGCGGGCGAGGCCTGCCACTGGTCCTTGATCGCCTCGTCCCCGCCGACATGGATGTACGTCGACGGGAACAGCGCCAGCACCTCGTCGAGCACGTTGTCGATGAAGGTGAAGGTGTCCTCGTCGACGTTGTACAGCCAGGGATTGACGCCGGAGTCCACCGACACCGCCGGCCGCTTGCCGGTGACGCCGATCTGCGGATACGAGGCCACCGCCGCCTGCGCGTGGCCGGGCATGTCCAGTTCCGGCACGATGGTGACGTGGCGCGCGGCGGCGTAGGCGACCACCTGGCGGATCTCGTCCTGGGTGTAGAAACCGCCATAGCGTTTGGGCTCGCCGTCCTGGCCCGCGTGCGGCGGGGTGCGCCATGCGCCGATCCGGGTCAGCTCGGGATAGCGCTTGATCTGGATGCGCCAGCCCTGGTCGTCGGTGAGGTGCCAGTGCAGCACGTCGAGCTTGTGTTGGGCCATCTGGTCGATCAGGCGCTCGACCTCGGCCACGCTCTGGAAGTGGCGCGCCGAGTCGAGCATCAGCCCGCGCCAGGTGAAGCGTGGCCAGTCCCTGATGGCGAGCGCAGGCACCTGCACCGCGCCCTGCCCGGCATCCGGCGTCAGCAGCTGGTAGAGGGTGACCACGCCATGGAACAGTCCCGCGTCGTCGCGGGCCGCCACCTCGATACCGCGGGCTGATACCTCGAGGGTATAGCCGCCCTCCTGCGCCACCGCGGCATGCGGGTCACGCCGCAGAACGATCGCTGGCACGCCCTTGCGCTGCCCGGCGACAGACAGCCGCAGGCCGCGCGTGCGCGCCAGCAGATCGATCAGGTACTGCGCGGTCTGCCACGTGCCGGCAGCGTCGTCGGCAAGGACCAGCGGCGTGCGTGCGTCGACGGTGAGGTGCCCTTCGGTCCACGCCAGTTGGGCGGGCCGCGGGATCAGTGACGGCTCGACCGGTGCCGCAACCGCGGCGGAAACGGCAAACGCGAGGATCAGGCCGGAAAGCAAACGGTGCATGGAGGGTGGCTCCGTCGTGCGCGGCTGGCGCCGGCAAAAAAAGCGGACCCGGCAAGGTGCAGGTCCGCAGGCGGGGAGTTTGCCAAAGGTAGGCCGAACAGGGACAGGCGAACCGGTCGCGCGGCGCATGCCGATCCGTTGGATCATGCCGCCGCCCGCAGGCGGCGGCACGTCCAGGTCCAGACAGGGCGGCGTACGGCCCGCCCGCTTGCCTGCGTCAGAACTTGAAGCGCAGGTTGAGGTAGTACTGCCGTCCGTTGACGTAGAACGCGTACGGCTGTTTCCCGTAGGCGGCATTCTGCGTGTAGTACTTGAGCTTGGGATTGTTGAGGTTCATCGCGTCCAGCGAGAGCGACATCCAGTCGGTCAGCTGCACGCCCAGCGAGGCGGCCAGGTTGCCGATGCCCTGCTGGAAGTAGGTGTCGGTACGGCTCACGCCGGCGTAGAACTCCGAGCGGTAGGTGTAGCTGACGCGGGCATTGAAGCGCTTGTTCTCGAAGTAACCCGACACGTTGTAGGTGTTCTTCGAGGTGCCCTGCAGCGGCACGTCGCCGGTGGCGTGTGCATCGGCGTAGGTGTAGTTCGCCTGCACGCCGAAGTTGTCGCCGATCGGCTGGATGTAGTTGAGCTCGACGCCGCGCACCTTGCCGTCGACGTTGCGCGGCACGCTGATCAGGTAGTCGGAGAAGACATCCTGGCCGGCGGCCTGGCTGGCCTGCATGTCCTTGAAGGTGCGTACCTCGTTGCCGAAGTTGACGTAGTCCTTCAGGTTCATCGCGTACACGCCGGCGGACACCAGCCCGCGTGGCGAGAAGTACCACTCCAGTGCCGCGTCGAAGTTGCTCGACACCAGCGGCTTGAGCTGCGGATTGCCGCCGCTGCCGGTGTGCGTCAGGTCGTCGGCGGAGACGTAGCCGGCGAGCGCGGAGTAGTCCGGCCGGGTCATCGTCTGCGACGCGGCGAAGCGCAGCAGCAGGTCGTCGGTGAGGGCGAACTTCAGGTTGGCGCTGGGCAGGAACTTGTCGTAGCTGGTCTGGTACGTGTTCCAGTAGTAGTCGCCGAAGGCCGAGCCGGTGATCGGCCCGGTGACGGTGGTGGCCTCGGCATCGGGCGCCGTGCTGGTGTAGCCGATGTTTTCCTTGGTCTTGACGTAGCGCACGCCGACGTTGCCGCTGACGATGCCCGACTGGAAGTTCAGCTGCAGGTAGGCGGCCGAGTCCTTCTCCTCGACCTTGTAGACGTCGTTGAAGTAGAAGCGCGCGACCGGATCGCGGTTGGCGTAGGCGTCATCGATCGCGGCCAGCTGAGCGGGCGTCCAGTACCAGATCGGGCCGGGGAAGCTGCCGCCCACGGAGCTGCCGAAGTCGCCCGGGTAGTGCTGCACGTCGGTCGGGTAGCCGGCCGGGTCGGTCCAGTTGGTGGCGAAATTCGGGCCCTGCGCGATCTCGCTGGGATTCTCGCGGGTGTGCTTGGCGTAGCGCGCGCCGAATTGCAGCGAGCTGATGGCGCCGTCGTCGAACGCCAGTTCGCCGTCGAACTGGCCCCAGTCCTCCTTGTCCTTCACCTTGATGCCCTGGCCGCCGAAGATCCAGCCCATGTCCGGGCGGATGCCGGAGGTCGAGCTGTTGTCGCCACCGAGCGTCCAGTTGATCGGCTTGCCGAGGCCACGCATGTCCCAGCTGGCGCCGGCGCCGACTGCGGTACCCAGCTCCATCACGTCCTGGGTCGGGCTGGAACCGGTGCCGCGGGTGGTGCCGACCTGGCCGCTCAGGGTGAGGTGGTCGCTGACGCGCCAGTCGGCATCGAGAGTGAGGTACTTCGATTCGGACGCCGCGCCCGGCCGGGAGATCTGGTCGTACACGCCATAGGCGCCGGTGCCGCCACTGATCGAGCCGCTGGTGACCACGTTGTTGTCGATCGACCCCGGCGTCAGCACGCCGCCGTTGGCCAGCGCGCTGCTGGCCCACATCATGTAGTTGCGGTTGAAGTTGTCGGCCTTGAGCTTGGAATAGAAACCGTTGAGGTCGAGCGTGAGGTTGTCGGTCGGCTTGAACTCGATGTCGATCACGCCGCCCTTGCGCTCGCGCTGCTGGGTGAACAGCACCGCGCCGATTTCGTTCGGGTAGTAGACGGTCTGGCCATCGATGGTCGTGGGCAGGTAGCCGCCGACGACTTCCTGGCCGTTGCGCTGCAGGCTGCGCTTCTCGTAGAAGGCCTGCACCATCACACCCGCGGTGCCGCCGTCGTTCTTCCAGTTGAACAGGCCGCTGAACTGCGGCTTGGTGTCGCCGGGCAGGTCCGAATAGACGCCACCGACGGAGGCCTCGGCCGTGATCGGCTTGGCGAACTCCAGCGGCTTGCGCGTGATGATGTCGACCGAGCCGGCGCTGCCACCCTCGACCAGATGCGCCTCGGAACTCTTGTAGACCACGACCTGGTTGACGATCTCCGACGGCAGCAGGCTGTAGCTGACGCTGCGGCCGACGGTCTGCACCTGGCTCAGCACGAACCAGTCGCCGGTACCGATGCTGTGGCCGTTGACCAGCGTCTGGGTGAGGCTCGGCGCGGTGCCGCGCAGGCTCACGCGGTCGCTCTCGTCGAAGCCGCCTTCGCTGGCGCTGGAGGAACTGATGTTCACGCCGGGCAGGCGCTGCAGGGTGTCGGCCACGTTCTTGGCCGGCAGCTTGCCGACGTCTTCGGCGGTGACCACCTCGACGTGCGAATCGAACGCCTTCTTGGTTTCCAGCGATTCGGTTTCGGCGTTGCGGATGCCGGTGACGGTGACGGTGCCCAGCTGCTTGACCTTGTCGCGGTCGGTGCGCTGGGTGCTGGCGTTGTCGCCCGTGGGCGTGACGTCCTGGGCGTGCAGCGCCCCGGCCAGGCAAAGGCCGGCGACGATGCTTGCGGCTAACAGCGTCTTGCGGTGTGACATGGTGCTCCCCTCCAGTCGGATCAGCAGCACGCGCGTCGCGGTGATGCTGGTTGGTTGCAAGGGCTTGCGCCCGTTTGTTATGCGGTCTCGAAGCTCACCCGGCCTCGACGTGGCCGGCCAGGGCCAGGCCGGCCGCGCCGATCACGCCGTGCTGGCCGTGCTCCATCAGCCGTACGGGAACCTGCTGCAGGTACGGGCGCATCACGCCCTTGTTGAAGAAGCGCTCGCGGAAGCGGCTGGCCAGCAGCAACTGGCGGATCTGCGGCAGGATGCCGCCGGCGAGGAATACCCCGCCGCGCGCGCCGTAGAGCAGCACCAGGTCGCCGACGAAGCTGCCGAGCAGGCCGCAGAACACCTCCAGCGCCTCGACCGCCGCCGCGTCGCTCTGCATCAGCGCCGCGTGGGTGATCGCGCTGGGCTCGCCCAGCACGGCCGGCGTGCCGCGCAGCGCGCTGATCGCGCGATACAGGTTGCGCAGGCCGGGGCCGGACAGCGCGTGTTCGAAGGCGACGTGCGTACGCTCGCGCGCGAGCAGCCGCAGGATCTCGATCTCGCGCTCGTTGCCCGGCGCGAGCGCGATCTGCCCCGCCTCGGTGGCGAGCACGGTCGCGTGCGGCTGGCCCGGCAGCAGCACCGCCGAGCCCAGGCCGGTGCCCGGACCCATGACCAGCACCGGGCCGCGCTGCGGCGGCGCGCTGGTCTCGATCACCGGCAGCGTGTCGGCGTCGGTGAGGAACTGGGTCGCCCAGGCGACCGCCTCGAAATCGTTGATCACCGCCAGGTGGTCGAGCGCCAGGTTCTCGCGGATGTCGCTGATCGACACCGGCCAGGCGAGGTTGTCGTTGACGATGGCGTCGTCCAGCACGTAGCCGGCGCTGGCGACCACGCACTGGTCGATCGGTGCGGGCGCGTCGAGGTAGGTGACGAAGTGCTGCAGTACCGCGGTGAGGCTGGGCCACTCGGCGCAGGCGTAGCGCTGATAGCGCAGCACGGTGACCGGGCTGGCACCGTGGGGCTGCCGGCTGAGCAGGCCCACGCGCGCATGCGTGCCGCCGACGTCGGCGGCCAGCAGCAGCGACTCCTGCGGCAGGCGCTGCGGCGCACTCCTCGGGTTGGCGACCTCGGCCACGACTCCTCCCTTTGCACTGGCCCGGCGTCGCGGGACGTCGGCGGAGGCGGAGTCTGGCCAGCGATGACAACGTTGTCAACGCGTTTTGGCGACATTTTCGGAAGGCCGGTTCACGCACTGCAGCAACCGGCTTCCCAATTACTTGTCGCGGCATACGAAAAGCGCGCAGCAACGGCGCCAGTACACTGAATCTCGGCGTTCGCGCCCAAGAACAATCGCGATGCGGCATTGCACCAGACAAACTGCGGATAGGCCGTTGGTCAGGGCCGGCGCAGACGCCATTTCGGCCTTCACGAAAGACATAAATTGACAACGTTGGTCTGCGAGGCCATAAAGCCGGCCAGGGGAGTGCCCATTGACGGCGCTCGCATCGCCATGCGTTTGCCTGACAGGAGCCGTCCATGTCGTCCACCACGCTCGCGACCGATCAATCCAAGCCATCGGCGCTGGGGCCGATGCTGGTGATCGGGCTGCTGTTCTTCATCTTCGGCTTCGTGACCTGGCTCAACGGGCCGCTGACGATCTTCGTGAAGCTGGCCTTCAATCTCGACGATGTCAGCGCGTTTCTCATCCCGGTCGCGTTCTACCTGTCCTATTTCGTGCTCGCACTGCCCTCGGCCACCGTGCTCAAGCGCACCGGCATGAAGAAGGGCATGGCGCTCGGCCTGTTCGTGATGGCGGTGGGGGCGGTACTGTTCGGGCAGTTCATCGATCTGCGGCAATACCACGGGGCTTTGGTTGGCCTGTTCGTCATCGGTGCCGGCCTGTCCCTGCTGCAGACAGCGGCCAACCCGTACATCAGCGTGCTCGGTCCGATCGATAGCGCGGCGCAGCGCGTCGCAGTGATGGGGATCTGCAACAAGGCGGCCGGCGCGTTGGCTCCATACGTCTTCGGCGCGCTGGTGCTCAGCGGTATCGACAGCTTCGCCCAGCAAGTGCAGGACGCGCCCACTACCGATGCGCGCGAAGCGCTGCTGGCCGCGTTCGCCTCGCGGGTGTATTGGCCCTACATGGGCATGGCCTTGTTGCTGGCGGGGCTGGCCGTGTGGGTGGTGCGATCGCCGCTGCCGGAGATTCGCCCCGCCGCGGGAGATCCCCACGCGCCTGCGTACGATGCGCGTGGCATCTTCGGCCACCCGCACCTGTGGCTAGGCGTACTGTGCCTGTTCCTCTACGTGGGCGTGGAGGTGATGGCCGGCGATGCGATCGGCATCTATGGCCAGGGCTTCGGGTTGCCGCTGGATGCGACCAAGCATTTTACCTCGTACACGATGCTGGCGATGCTCGCCGGCTACCTTGCCGGCCTCGTACTTATTCCGCGCCTTGTCTCGCAGCAGCGCTACCTTGCCATCTCCGCGACCATGGGCGTGCTGTTCTCGCTGGGCGCCTACGTCACCCAGGGTTATGTCTCGGTCGGCTGCGTGGCGGCGCTGGGTTTTGCGAACGCCATGATGTGGCCGGCGATTTTTCCGCTCGCCATCAGGGGGCTGGGACGGCATACCGAAGTCGGCTCCGCGCTCCTGATCATGGGTATCGCCGGTGGCGCAATCGTGCCGCAGCTGTTCGCCCACCTGAAGCAGCATGCCAACTTCCAGCTCGTGTTCACCGGCCTGATGGTGCCCTGCTACCTCTACATCCTTTTCTACGGCCTGCGCGGCTACCGCGTGGGCCTGCGTGACGGCGATGGCGCCCGTTCGCGGTGAAGGCGCCGCCACGCCGGCGTGGCGGTGGGCTAGGATGGCGCGCCGATCCGAAGGAGAACCCCTCGTTGCGTCACGCCACCATCAAGGACGTCGCCAAGCGCGCCGGCGTGTCGCTGAAGACCGTATCGCGGGTGATCAACCGCGAGCCTTCCGTGCGCGAGGACACGCGCGAGAAGGTCGAACGCGCCATCGAGACGCTGGGTTACCGCCCGAATCTTTCCGCGCGCAGCCTGCGCGCGGCGCACTCCTACGCGATCGGGCTGGTCTACGACAACCCGAACGCGCACTACGTCATCAGCATGCAGAACGGCGTGCTCTCGGCCTGCCGCGAGCGCGGCTTCGGCCTGCAGATCCATCCGTGCGACTCGTCCTCGCCGCACCTGGCCGAGGAGCTGTGCGCGCTGGTGCGCCGTTCGCGCCTGGCCGGGCTGGTGCTGGCGCCGCCGATGTCCGAGCAGCCGCAACTGGTCGCCACGCTGAAGGCGCACGACATTGCCTTCGTGCGCATCCTCGCCGCGCGCCAGGATCCGTGCGACGGCTCGCCCTGCGTGTGGGTGGACGACCGCGACGCGGCCTACGCGATCACCGAGCACCTGATCCAGCTCGGGCACACGCGGATCGGCTTCCTGTGGGGCGAGCCGCACCACCGTTCCAGCCCGGAGCGGTACCAGGGCTATGCCGATGCGCTGAAGGACTATGGCATCGCGCTCAACAAGAAGCTGATCCTGCCCGGGCGCTATGCGTTCGACGACGGCTTCCGCGGCGCGCGCAAGCTGCTCGCGCTGAAGGAGCCCCCGACGGCGATCTTCGGCAGCAACGACGAGATCGCTGCCGGCGTGCTCGCGGCCGCGCGCTCGGCCGGGCTGGACGTGCCTTGGGATCTCTCGATCGCCGGCTTCGAGGACAATCCGTTTTCCAAGCAGGCCTGGCCTGCGCTCACCACCGCGCGGCAGTCGACCGCCGAGATCGGGCGGCATGCGGCCTTGCGGCTGATGGCAGAGCTGCAGCAGGACGGGTCGGCGCCGGATACGGCCAACGAGGGCTTCGTGCCGGAGCTGGTGGTGCGCGGCTCGACGGCGCCGCCGCGGAAGGGCTGAAGCCTCCACGACCGGGCCCCTCTCCCCCGCGGGAGAGGCGAAGGGCCGGCGCCGCTGCGCACCCCGCTCCATTCGAACCGACACCTGCCTCCGGGCAACCTCTCCCGGAGGGGGAGGGAACGTCCATGCGCCATTCCCCGGGACTCCCATGAAATCACCCCATGACACGCTGATGTACCAGGAGGCGCAGTCGGCCGCCGACGTGATCGCGCACCAGCTCGCCGCCAATGCGGGGCTGCTCGCCGAGCTCGGCGAGCGCCTGCGCGCAAGGCCGCCGCGCTGCATCGTGACCTGCGCGCGCGGCAGCTCCGACCACGCCGCCGCCTACGCCAAATACGTGTTCGAGACGCGCCTGGGCGTGGTCACCGCCTCGGCCTCGCCGGCGGTGAGCTCGATCTACGACGCGCCGCTGCAACTGGAAGGCGCACTGTTTCTGGCGATCTCCCAGTCGGGCAAGAGCCCGGACCTGCTGCTCAGCGCGCGGGCGGCCAAGGCGGCCGGCGCCGAGGTGGTGGCGCTGGTCAACGACACCGACTCCCCGCTCGCGCAGCAGGCCGACACGGTCGTGCCGCTGCATGCCGGTCCCGAGCGCAGCGTCGCGGCGACCAAGAGCTACCTGGCCACGCTCTCGGCGGTGCTGCAGCTGACCGCCTGCTGGAGCGGCGACGAGGCGTTGCATGCCGCGCTCGACCGCCTGCCGACCGACTTGCGCCAGGGCTGGGCGATGGACTGGCGTGCGCTGGGCGAGGGCCTGCGTGAGGTGCACAACCTGTTCGTGGTCGGCCGTGGCTATGGTTTCGGCGCGGCCCTGGAGGCGGCGCTGAAGTTCAAGGAGACCTGCGGCCTGCACGCCGAGGCGTTCAGCGCCGCCGAGGTGAAACACGGGCCGATGGCGCTGGTCGGCGCCGGCTTCCCGGTGCTGGTGTTTGCGCAGGACGACGGTTCGCTGGAGGGCACGCTCGCCGTCGCCAGCGAGTTCCGCGCGCGCGGCGCACGGGTGTGGGTCGCGGCACCGGGCGCGAGCGGACCGGACGCCCTGCCGCTGCCGGCCGGCGTGCCGGCGATCACCACCCCGCTGCTCGCCGTACAGAGCTTCTACCGCGCAGCCAGCGCGCTTTCACTGGCGCGCGGCTACGATCCGGACGTGCCGCCGCACCTGCGCAAAATCACGGAGACGTTGTGATGACCCAGCCCCTGCTCGCCCTGGTCCACGGTCGCGTGCTGACCGACGAGGGCCTGCGCGAGGACGTCGCGGTGCTGGTGCACGACGGCCACGTGCTCGCGCTGGCCGCGGCCGATGACCCGCGCCTGGCGCAGGCGCAACGCCACGACCTGGCCGGCGCGCTGCTGCTTCCGGGCTTCATCGACGTGCAGGTCAACGGCGGCGGCGGGCTGCTGTTCAACGACGCGCCCACGGTGGCTACGCTGCGCGGGATCGCCCAGGCGCACCGGCGCTTCGGCACCACCGGCCTGCTGCCGACGCTGATCACCGACACCGCGGAGAAAATGCGCGCGGCGCTGGATGCGGTCGACGCAGCGATCGCGCAGTGCGTGCCGGGCATCCTGGGCATCCACCTGGAAGGCCCGTTCCTTGCGCCCGCGCGCAAGGGCATCCACGACGCCTCGCTGTTCCGCACGCCCGGAGCGGACGACCTGCTCGCGCTCACTGCGCAGCGCCGCGGCGTGGTCATGCTGACGCTGGCGCCGGAACAGGTGGAGCCCGCCGTGATCGCGCGTCTGGCCGGCGCCGGCGTGCGCGTGGTGGCCGGCCACACCGCCGCCGACTACGCGACCACGCGCGACGCGCTCGACGCCGGCGTGTGCGGTTTCACCCACCTCTACAACGCGATGACTCCGCTCACCAGCCGCGAACCGGGCGTGGTGGGCGCGGCGCTGGACGACCCGGCCAGCTGGTGCGGGCTGATCGTCGATGGCCACCACGTGCACCCGGCTTCGCTGCGCATCGCCATCAACGCCAAGCCGCCGGGCAAGTGCGTGCTGGTCACCGACGCGATGCCGCCAGTGGGCAGCGCACGGCCGGACTACACGCTCAACGGCCAGACCATCGTCGCCCGCGAGGGCATCTGCATGAACGACGCCGGCGTGCTCGCCGGCAGCGCGCTGGACATGGCCAGCGCCGTGCGCAACACCGTCAACCTGCTCGGCCTGCCGCTGGCCGAAGCCTCGCGCATGGCCAGCGCCTATCCGGCCGAGTGGCTCGGGCTGGAACAGACCCATGGCCGCATCGCGCCCGGCCAGCGCGCCGACTTCGCCGTGCTGGACGACACCCTGCACGTGCGCGAGACCTGGATCGGCGGGCAGCGCCAGGCGGCGTAGGCCGCAACCTCCCGGCCGGCACGCGCCGACCGGGAAGCCGCTACGCGTCAGTGCTTCCTGACCGCCTCGAGCAGCGCATCCACCGCATGGGGCGGGATGGCCCCACCGCTGCATTGTTCGAACGCCTGGTTGCAGATCATCCGGTCCCTCAGCGAGGCCGCCTGCGCCATGCAGGTTGCCCGGGCGGTATCGCACTTGGCCGGGTAGGCCTGCGCGGTCCGGGCGGGAAAGAGGGTGAAAGCGGCTGCTGCCGCCGCCACCGGCAAAGCGATCGTCACGATCTTGCGAAGCATGCTCGAACTCCTTTCAAGCAAGTTTCCCCTGCATCGCCGAGTAACACGCGCCCGGACTGCGGCAACCGCCAGCCAGGCAAACGGCGAACGTCGCCACAGTCCCGGTCGTGGCCGCAAGGCGGGTCCCGGCCACCGCCCCCGGGGGCATCAGGGCGGTGGCGGGCGCTCCGTTGCCTGTCAGGGCTGCCGCAGGGCCATGCCGCGGGCGCGCGGTGGCGGGGGCGGCGGGGTGGCGCCGCCGCTGCAGACCTGGAAGTCCAGCACGCATTGCTGCAGGCCGGCGATCGAGGTGGCGCTGTACATGCAGGTCCAGTAGGTGCTGTCGCAGACCGCCGGATAGGCCTGCACCGGCCGGGCCGGGAAGAACGTGAAAGCGGCCGCCGCGATCGCGGTGGGCAGTGCGAAAGCGAGAATCCTGCGAAGCATGCTCGAACTCCTTTTAAGCAACTTTTCCCCCGCACGGACCGGACTAACACGTACCTCGCTTCTCCAACAACGGCGGAGCCCCCAAACGGAGAACCGTGCCGCAGTCCGGCCGCCGCGCGCGCCGGTGAGCCGACGCCACCCTACGGCGATGGCGCGAGCCCGGCCGCACGCAGGTCGCTGCCGGCGATGCGCAGGGCGCGCGCGAGGTATTGGCGCAGGGCCGGGTCGGGCGGCTCGGGCGCGGCGCCGCCCAGATGCCGGTGCAGCATCAGCACGATCAGGTAAAGCTGCGCTTCGCGCGCCAGTGGATCGGCATTGGCGTGGCCTGCATCGGCATCGACCAGCAGGCTGACGTCCTTGCCCCGTTCCTTCAGCCGCGCCGCGTAACCCAGCACGCCGCGGATCGCCACGCGCCGGTCCTCGCCGCCGGCGAACAGCAGCAACGGGCGGTCCATCCGCGAGGCGTGGGCCAGCGGCGACTGCGCATGCAGGCGCGCCATCGTGGCCGCATCGCGCGGGTCGAGCGAGAGCGCGGCGAGCCAGGATTCGAACGGGACATAGCGCGCCAGCTCCAGCGCCTCGGTGCTGCGCCCGACCCAGCGAAGCGTCCAGGCGAAGTCCGCCGGCGGCACGGTCGCCACTCCGACCTTGAACAGCCACGGCTGGAAGGTGACACCCAGCAGCGTGCTGTAGCCGCCGAAGGAGGCGCCGACGATGCCCACGCGCCCGGCATCGCCGATCCCCTGGGCCAGCAGCCAGAGGGTGCCCTCGACGATGTCCTGCTGCACGCGCCCGTTGCCGAAGTCGCCCTGCGCCGCCATCGAGTACGCACGCCCCAGGCCGGTGGAGCCGCGGAAGTTCGGTTCGAACACGGCATAGCCGCGGTTGGCCAGCGCCTGCACGGAACCTCCGCCGAACTCGTCCGGGCGCGAGGCGTTCCATGGACCGCCGTGCACCAGTACCACCAGCGGCAGGTGCGCCGGATCGACCCCGGGCGGCAGCCACACGAAACCGTGCAGGCGCATGCCGTCGGAGGCGGTCCACGCCAGCGGGATCTTGCGCGGCATGGCCGCTTCCGGAAGCCACCGCGCCGGGCGACCGTCGCGGCCGGACAGCGGCGGGAACGCGAGGATGTCGCGCAGCGCGCCGCCGTGCACGTCGAACACGTGCCAGCGCGCGCCCTGCAGGGTGCTGGCCTGCTCCTGGACCAGCCAGTGCGTCGCGCCCAGGGCGATGTCCAGGTTGCGTCGGGGATAGCGGGCCTGGAGCTTGTCCAGTGCAGTTCGCGCCGACGCGTCCACTGCATGGTTGGCGGCCACCGTGCTGCGGTAGCTGGCGATGCGCGGGGTGCCGTCGGCGGGGTCGAGTGCGAGCGTGTCGAGGTCGGCCTCGCCGCGCGGATCCTCCTCGAGCATGCCGAGCGTGCCGTCGGGTTCCAGCCGGCGCAGCGCCTCGAAGCCATCACCGAGATCGCTGCGCAGCAGGAGCCGGCCCTGGGCGTCGGTCAGCGGAAGCGGTGCGCAGCGATGCAGTCCGGCGCAGCGCAGGACCTCGTGCAGTTCGCGGGCAGCATCGACCCGATGGAACACCAGCGCCGCACCATCGACGCGCTCGATGAAGGCCACGCGCCCGCTGCCATCGATCGCGGCGTCGACCAACTGCTGCGCATCCTCGCGCAGCAGCGTCCGGCGTCCCTGCATGTCGACGCGCACGAGGCGCCAGCGCTCGGGCGTCTCCAGCGTGGCCGGCACGCGCTCGCGCAGCAGCACCGCGGCGGGATACCACGGATCGATCCGCAGCAGTTCGCGCTGTTCGCGCCCACCCAGCGGGGCGACGAGCCGCGAGCCGCCCTGCTCACGGGCGGCTACGGCGAACAGCTGGCCGGGCGAGGCGAGCAGCAACCAGCGGCCGTCGTGCGACCAGCCGATCTGCCGGGCGTCGGTGCGGCCGAGCAGGCGGCGCGGCGTGCCACCGTCGGACGGCAGCAGCCACAGGCTGCGCTGGCCAGCCTGTTCACGCAGGTAGGCGACCTGCCGACCGTCGGGCGACAACGCCACGACAGGCGTCGCGCTGCGCACCAGGAAAGCGGCGCGGGGGAAGTGGGGTGCGGCCGGGCGGGCACGTTCGCGTGCGACGGCGGCGCGGAGCGCGTCGCTGTCGGCGGCGAGGGAGGGCAGCGCCGGCAGCAGGCATGGGAGGGCGCACAGGAGGCGCAACAGGTGGATCGTCGAGCGCATGAGCGTCTCCTCGGGCGTCGGACGCTTCGTGGGTAGGTGCCAGGCAAGAACGGCCTCTCACCCGGCCGCTCCCTGCAGGGAGAGGCCGCGGCTCCGGGCAGGTGACAAAACGGGCTACGCGGCGGCCGGCTCCAGGCGACTGCGCGGCGCCGGTTCGCAGGCCGGATAGAGCAGCCACAGGCTTGCCAGCGCCGGCAGGCCGATCGCACCGCACGCGACCACCCAGGCGACCTGCCCCGGCAACGGCAGCGGGCGTCGGCGCACCAGCCACAGCGCGGCCAGCAACGACGCGAACATCAGGATCCCCGCCAGCCCGAGCACGCCGGGTGGCCGTGGCTCCGGGTTGGCGACCTGCATCGGATCGGGCACGGCAAACAGGCCGGTCACGCCCTGGCGCAGCCCGTACAGCACCGGCGAGGGCCACCACGACTGGTAGCGGAACCACGCCGGGTAGTCGAACACGATCGGCCGGCGCGCGGCGAGCGTGACGCGGCCGTCGTCGTGCACCCAGGTGACGCTCTGGTAGGGCGCGGCACCGGCCATCGTGTAGTCGTAGCTGGTGTACGCGTTGGAGACCAGGTAGCCGTCGACCAGTTCGATCAGCTCCAGGTTGTGCAGGCCGCCGGGGCCACCCGGGATCGGCATGCGCTGGCGTGGCCGGAGCAGGTCCTCGCTTGCCACCACGTCGCGCCCGTCGAAGAAGTACAGCGCCCGGTTGCTCAGCGCAGCCAGGTTCTCGCCGACCGGCGCGGTGCCAAGCAGCCACTCCCCGGCCGGCAACCGGATGCGCGGGAACACCCGCCCGGTCTCGCTGACGTAGTGGTAGAGCATGTTGCCGGCGAGCAGGCTGCGGTCGTCCTTCGGCTGGCCGGGCAGGCCGCGGGTGGCCACCGCCGGCGCCGGGAACGCCGCGTTGGCGCCGCCCACGCCGAGCATGCCGACCGCGCGACCGCCGGCGATGCGGTAGCCGGACAGGCGCATGCGATCGTGGCTGAAGGTCCAGCGCACGCCATGTGCCGGATCATCGAAGTCGACCGGCGCGGCGTTGGTCAGCGCGCCGCGCACCGGCACCACGTCCAGGTCCGGCGCGATCGCCACCACGTCCGACAGCGCCACCTGCTCGCGCCACAGCGGCGCTTCGGGCGCGGTGCTCAGCGCCAGCCCGGCGAGCATGCGCTGCTGCGGGGTCATGCGCTCGGTTTCGTTCTGGCCGCCGCGCGGCGGCGTCTCGGTGTTGTTCGGATGGGTGCCCTGGACCACCCAGATCACCTGCGCACCGACCTGCACCACCACGATGATCGCCACATAGACGGCCATCTGCAGCGGCAGCGCCAGCAGCACGGTAGCCGGCACGCCGCGGGGCGGCGCAGACAGGTCGGGCTTGAACGATACCGTTGCCATCGCGGCCAGCCCCGCCAGCGCGCCGGCCTGCATCAGCAGGGCCCACGCGCCGCTGGCCTGGCTCGCCACCGGCACCAGCAGCAGCACCAGCGCCGCGATCGCGCTGCGCGGGCGCCCCAGCATGCAGCAGGCGCCGGCAAGGTAACCGCAGGCGGCGAGCGACCACGCGGCCAGCGGCAACAGCCAGTGGCGCAGGTCGACCACGCGCGCGGTGAGGCCAGCCTGGTAGCCCGCGGCGAGCAGCACCGGCAGCGCCACCGCGGCCACCAGCCACGCCAGCCCCGCGCCGAGCAGCGCGGCGGCGATGCGCCCCGGCGCGAGCGGGCGGTGCAACAGGTTCAGCCACACGTTCGGCCGGCGATAGCTGCCCATCTGGTACAGGCCCAGCAGCACGCCGGCGAGCACGTCGACGCCGCCGGCCACGCGGTAGACGAACACCGGCTGCTGCGCCAGGTCGACCAGGCGGGTGAAGAACAGCAGCACCAGCAGGTGCGCCCCGAACGCACCGAGCGCCCAGCCGCGGAAGCGCAGCAGCTCGGCCGTGAACAGGTCACGCATGTCGCCCCTCCTCATGCCGCCGCCGGCATCGCGTGGTTCTTGGCCAGGAAGCCGTTGACCGCGCGGTCCAGGCTCACCGGCATGCTCTGCACCGTGCGCGCGCCGGCGCCGCGCAGGAACTGCGCGAAGTCCCCGTCCTGGTCAAGCACCAGATAGTGGTGCAGGCCGTCGATGCGCTGCACCTGCAGCAGACCGGGCACGCTGGCTGGCGGCGGCCCGGCGAACGGGATGTCGGCGACCCAGTGGGTGACCCGTGCGCAGAACTCCTCCGGCGCCGACATGTGCGCCAGGCGCCCGCGCTCGAGGATGATCAGGTTCTCTGCGACGCGCTCGATCTCTTCCATCTGGTGCGAGCAGTAGATCACCGTGCACGACTCGGCCGCGCTCGAATACATCAGCGATTCGAGGAAGGCGCGCTTGGCGACCACGTCCAGGCCCAGCGTCGGTTCGTCCAGCACCAGCAGTTCCGGCCCCTGCGCCAGCGTCAGCGCGAGGTTGAAACCGGCACGCTCGCCACGCGAGAGCTGGCCGACCTTCTGCTCCGGCAGGACGTGGTAGTGGCCGATCACCTCGTCGTAGGCGCGCTGGTTCCAGCGCGGGTACTGGCGGCGCTGCATGGCGGCGACCGCCGAGACGCGCATCCAGTTCGGCAGCGTGTGCTCCTCGTTGACGAAGCCGATGCGGCCGCGATCGTCCGGCGTGAGACGCTGGCTGTCGCGGCCGAGGATGCGCGCGCTGCCGCTGGTCGGCGGCAGGAAGCCGAGCAGGATGCGGAACAGCGTCGACTTGCCCGCGCCGTTGGCACCGACGATGGCGTGGATGCGGCCCGCGGCGATGGAAAGATCCAGCGCGTCGAGCGCGAGCTTGCTGCCGTAGCGCTTGCTCAGCGCGAGGGTTTCGATGACGTGGTCGGTCATGGCTCAAGGTTCCCGGGCAGGTCAGGCGCTTTTGCGGGACAACACCTGGAGCGCGCGGTCCAGCCGTGCCAGCGCGCGCTCGGGCGGGTAATCCAGCGCCGCCACCTCGTGCACGAAGGCCTGGACCGCCTCGTCCATGCGGCGGTCGCGCTCGGTGTTGGACAGCCGCTGGCGCGGCGTGGCGACGAACAGGCCCAGACCCTGGCGCGACTCCAGCCAGCCCTCGCTGGTGAGTTCGGCGTATGCCTTGGCCACGGTGTTGGGGTTGATCGTCAGTTGCTGGGCGAGGCCGCGCACGCTGGGCAACTGATCGCCGGGACAGAGTTCGGCGGTGGCGATCTTCATGCGCACGCCGTCGACGATCTGCTTGCTGATCGGGCGCGCATCGCCGGTGGCGATCTGGAGCATCAGGGCCTGGCTGCGGGGCATGGTGGTCCGTCCTGTCTGTACTATGTGTAGTAGTACAGATGGATTGGGACCGCGTCAAGCACTCCCGTCGCCGCGCAGGAGCGGCGATGGGGGGACAGGACAGCGCAGCGCCCGCCCCTCGCCCCATCGATCTGCTACGTTCCCGGCCCTGCCCGTTTGCCGCTGGACGTTCCCGATGTCGCTCCGCCCGCTGTTGCCCCTGCTCGCCGCCGCCGTGCTCGCCGGCTGTGCCGCCAGCCCGACCATGCCCGCCGCCGCACCCGACGGCACGCGCGCGGACGTGGCGATCCTGGAAACCACCGACGTGCACGCGAACGTGCTGAGCTGGGACTACTTCAAGGCCAAGGGCGATCCCACCGTCGGCTACGAACGGGTCGCCACGCTGATCCACCGTGCGCGTGCCGAATTTCCCAACAACTTCCTGTTCGACAGCGGCGACACCATCCAGGGCACCGTGCTGGCCGACTATCAGGCGCTGGTTGCGCCGGTCGGCTGCGAGCAGGAGCTGGCCATCTACAAGGCGATGGACGCGATGGGCTACGACGGCGGCACGGCCGGCAACCACGAGTTCAACTACGGGCTGCCGTTCCTGTCGCAGGTCACCGGCACGCCGATGGACATCGACGGCAAGCGCACCGAGCGCTGCGCCGGCCCGCACTTTCCGCTGGTGCTGTCCAACGTGTTCGACGCCAGGAGCGGCAAGCCGATCTTCAAGCCGTGGACGATGGTGAAGAAGACCATCGAGGCGTACACGTCCGATGGCAGTCGCCTGCAGGTGCCGCTCAAGGTGGCGATCATCGGCTTCACGCCGCCGCCGATCCTGAAGTGGGACCAGCGCAATCTCGAAGGCAAGGTGACCGTCAGCGGCGTGGTCGAGGCGGCGCAGCGCTACCTGCCGCAGATCGAAGCGCAGCACCCGGACCTGGTGGTGGCGATCCTGCACGGCGGCCTCGACACCGCGCCCTATACCAGCGACATGGAGAACGGCGGCTGGTACCTGGCCGGCCTGCCGGGCATCGACGTGCTGCTGCTGGGCCACTCGCATACGGAGTTCCCGGGGCCCCGCTACGCCGGCATGAAGGACGTGGACGCCACGCGCGGTTTCGTGCGCGGCAAGCCCGCCGTGATGGGCGGCTTCTTCGGCAAGGACCTGGGGGTGATCAAGCTGGCGCTCGAACGCGCAAACGGCCACTGGATCATCGACCGCGACGACACCCGCAGCGAGGTGCGCCCGATCTGCCCGCAGAAGAACACGTGCGTGCCGACCGACCCGGCGATCGCGCCGCTGGTGGCGCAGGCGCATGCGGCGACGCTGGCCTACGTGAACACGCCGATCGGCCAGAGCACGCTGCGGCTGTCCAGCTATTTCTCCGACGAAGGCGACATGACCGCGCTGGCGGTGGTCAACGCGGCGCAGCGTGACTACGTGCAGCGGGAGTTGCCCAAACTGCATCCCGAACTGGCAGGCGTGCCGGTGCTGGCCGCGGGGGCCGCCTTCCGCACCGGCTTCGGCGGTCCGGACGACTACACCGACGTGCCGCCCGGTCCGCTCACCCTGCGCAGCGCGGCGGACCTGTACTTCTATCCGAACACGCTCGCCGCGGTGAAGACCGATGGCGCGGGCGTGAAGGCCTGGCTGGAGCAATCGGCGGCGCGCTTCAACCGCATCGATCCGGCGAAGGCCGGCGAACAGGCGCTGATCAACACCCACGTGCCGGGCTTCAACTTCGACCAGATCCAGGGCGACCTCCGCTACGCGATCGACCTGAGCAGACCGGTGGGCCAGCGCATCGTGTCGCTCACGTACCAGGGCAAGCCGGTCACCCCGACCCAACCGTTCGTCGTCGCCACCAACAACTACCGCGCCAGCGGCGGTGGCAACTTCCCGGGGCTGGACGGCAGCAACACCGTGCTCGCCTCGCAGGATGGCGTGCGTGAGATCGTCGCCGCGTGGCTCAGGCGCACCGGCACGCTCGATCGCGCGCAGCTGCCGGCCGCCTCCTGGCACTTCGCGCCGCTGAAGACGCGTGGCGCGGTCACCTTCACTGCCGCCGCGGGCAAGCAGGCGATCGCGGCGGACGACGGCGTGCCCGGCATCCGCCAGTTGCGCGAGAACGGCGACGGCACGGCGGTGTACGCGATCGACCTCGGGGCTGGAGCCCCGCGCGGCGGACCGGCCGCCCGTCGCCATCGCCCGCGCCGGTAGGGCGGCCTGGCGAGGGCGGTGGGTCTTCGCAGGGCTTCCCCCTCCGCCCTTCGGCACCTTCCTCCGTGAGACGGGGGGAAGGATTTCCTTACTGCGCGGCACCCAATCGACCCTTCCTCCGCGAACGCGGGGGAAGGTGCCCGAAAGGGCGGATGGGGCGCTCCTCGGCCCCGACAGAGGCGGCCACCCCCTCTCGCGCCCGCGCTGCGACAATGGCGAATCGTGCAAAGCCCCCCTGCACCCGGCTTCCCGCCAGGCGCACAGGCCAGAACCTTCGAACCGGGAACCGCCCATGTCATCCGTCCGCACAGCCAGCGCCTTTGCCCCCGCCTGCGTGGGCAATGTCGGCGTGGGCTTCGACATCCTCGGCCACACCCTGGCCGGCGCCGGCGATCGTGCGCAGGTGACGCGCATCGACGCACCGGTGGTGCGCATCGCGCGCATCGAGGGCGTGGTCCGCGACCTGCCGACGGAAGCCGGGCGCAACACCGCCGGCGCCGCGTTGATTGCGTTGCGTGACGCGCTGCGGCTCGAGCACGGCTTTGAACTGACCTTGCACAAGGGCATCGCGCTGGGCTCGGGCATGGCCGGCTCGGCCGCCTCCTGCGTGGCCGCGCTGGTCGCCGCCAACGCGCTGCTGGACGAACCGCTGCCGCGCGAGGCGCTGTACGGCTTCGCGATGGACGGCGAGGCGGTGGCCAGCGGCGGCCGTCACGGCGACAACGTCGGCCCCCAGTTACTGGGCGGGCTGGTGCTCGCCACCGCCACCCGGCTGGTACGCATCCCGGTGCCGGCGGCCTGGCATTGCGCGCTGGTGCACCCGCACTGCGTGCTGGAAACACGCCGCGCGCGTGCGGCGCTGGCCGGCAGTTATGCGCTCGATGAGTTCGTCGCGCAGAGCGCCAACCTGGCGCAGGTGATCGCCGGCTGTTGGCAGGGCGACGCGACGCTGGTGCGCGAAGGCCTGCGGGACGTGCTGGTCGAGCCGCGCCGCGCGCCACTGGTACCCAACTTCGCCCGCGTGCAGCAGGCCGCGCTCGACCATGGCGCGCTCGGCGCCAGCATCTCCGGCGCCGGGCCGAGCGTGTTCGGCTGGTTCGAGGACGCGGGCACGGCGCAGGCCGCGGCCAACGCGATGCGTGCGGCGTTCGCCGAGGCGGGGCTGGGCAGCGACGTGCTGGTCGGCCCCATCGACGGCCCCGGCGCGCAGCTGCTCGCATGAGCGTGCGGCGCTACCTGAGCACGCGCGATCAGGCGCCCGCGGTGTCGCTGGACGAGGCGATCGCCGCCGGCCTGGCGCCGGACGGCGGGCTGTATGTACCCGAGCGCCTGCCCCGCGTGGATCTGTCTGCGTTCGACCCGGATGGCGACCTCGCCGCGACCGCGGCCACACTGCTCGGGCCTTTCTTCGAGGACGGCGTGCTGGTCCAGGCGCTGCCGGCGATCTGCGCCGAGGCATTCGCGTTCGACGCTCCGCTGCGCCCGCTCGCGCGGCCGGATGCCTCGGTGCTGGAGCTGTTCCACGGCCCCACCGCGGCCTTCAAGGATTTCGGCGCGCGCTTCCTCGCCGCCTGCCTGCGCCGCCTGCGCACCACCGATGCGCCGCCGCTGACCATCCTGGTCGCGACCTCCGGCGATACCGGCGCTGCGGTCGGCGCTGCGTTCCACCGGCAGCCCGGCGTGCGCGTGGCGATCCTCTATCCCGACGGCCGCGTCTCGCCGCGCCAGGCGCACCAGCTCGGCAGCTTTGGCGACAACGTGCACGCATTGCGCGTGGCAGGCAGCTTCGACGACTGCCAGCGCATGGTGAAGGCGGCGCTCAACGACACGGCGCTGCAGCGCGAGATGCCGCTCAGTTCCGCCAACAGCATCAGCCTGGGCCGCCTGCTGCCGCAGATGGGCTACTACGCGCATGCGGCCCTGGGCTGGTGGCGCCGCCATGGCGCGCCTCTGGATTTCATCATCCCCACCGGCAACCTCGGCAATGTCCTGGCCTGCCTCTGGGCGCGCGGCATGGGCCTGCCGATCGGCGACATCCGCCTGGCCTGCAACGCCAACCGCACGCTGCCGGAGTTCTTCGCCGGTGCCGACTACCGCCCGCGCGACGCCATCGCCACGCTGGCCAATGCCATGGACGTGGGCGCACCGAGCAACTTCGAACGGCTGCGCTGGACATTCGATGGCGACGACGACGCCCTGCGTCGCACCCTGCGCGCGACCAGCGTCGACGACGCAACGATCCGCGCCGCCCTGCTGCGCCACGCCCGCGACCACGGCGAAGTGGTCTGCCCGCACACCGCCACCGCGCTGGCGGTGCTCGACCAGGCGCCGCGGCGCGACGGGCGCGCCTGGGCAGTGGTCGCCACCGCGCATCCGGCCAAGTTCGAATCGGTGCTCGAACCGCTGCTCGGCCAGCCCGTCCCGATGCCACCCGCGCTGGCCAGCATGCTCGATCGTCCGGAGCACTCCGCGCCGATGCCGGCCGACGACTCCGCGTTCGGACAATGGCTTCGGGCGCTGCGCTGAGCGCCCTCCGCGATGCCGGGAACGGCGGAATGGTTACGCCGGACCGGCCCGTGTGAGGGACGGCATCCGGCGGAGCGGGCTATTTACCTCGCCACACGCGGCACGGCGGAAATCCTCCCGCTTGAGGGGAGCGGACGCTGCTCAGAAAAGATCGATGCTGCCGGTGCTCACCACCTCGGAAGCCAGCGCGCCGCGACCGACCAGTTCCTCGTAGCCGTGGGTCCGGTTGCGGCCGTTTTCCTTGGCGTAGTACAGCGCCTTGTCGGCGCGGTCGATCACCGTTTCGGGGTAATCGCCGGCCGCAGCCAGCGCGTAGCCGACGCTGACGGTGACGTGGCCGACCTGCGGGAACAGGTAGTTGGCCACCCGCTCACGGAAGCGCTCCAGCGCGTGGCGGGCTTGTGCCTCGTCGTGGCCGGCCAGCAGGATCACGAACTCCTCGCCGCCGAAGCGGAACAGCACATCGCCCTGGCGGAAGCTGGCGCGCATCTGCTGTGCCAGCAGCAGGATCACCTCGTCACCGTAGATGTGGCCGTAGGTGTCGTTGATGCGCTTGAAATGGTCGATATCGAAGATCGCCAGCCACACGCCTGCCGGCGCGCGGCTGGCGCGGCGCTCGTCGGTGGCACGGGCCGCGGCTGGACAGTGGAACAGCCGCTGCAGGTGGCGCTCGAAGGTGCGCCGGTTGTACAGGCCGGTGAGCTTGTCGCGCTCGCTCTCGTTGAGCAGGGTGATGTAGTTGGCGTAGATCCGCGCGAAGCCCTCGGCGAGGGCATGGGCGCCGTCCAGCGGCGTATCGGATTCCAGCTGCAGCGCGCCCAGCGCGCGTCCCTCGTGCACGATCGGCACGTACAGGCGATGCTCGTCCGCCTGCGTCCAGGCGTGGCTCTGCTGCTGGTCCATGCAGCGCCATACCGGCTCCAGCGCGGGATCGTCGGCGGCCGGTTCGCTGGCGCACAGCGCGAACACGCCCTGCGCGTCGGCGGCGCATCGCACCAGGCTTTCCAGCCGGCGGCCGTCGGCTGCCCGCTTGCACAGCACCACGGCGCGCGCCGGTGCCAGCTCGGCCAGCGACAGCGCAAGGCTGTGGTCCAGTGCGTCGATGTCGCGGTGGTGGGTGAACGCGGCGACCGAGGCGAGCAGGCGCGCCTGCGCCGGCGCCATCGGGCTTCGCGGCACCGGTGCCAGGGCGGCCAGCGCCCGCGCCGAGGCGGCTTCCTGCGCAACGATGTCGTATGCCACGGACATGCCCGGCCTCCTGCGAAAAGGCTCTTGCCCTACGGCCGCCGCTCGTGCGGTGACCTTCGCCTGACATATCGGCCGGGGCGGAGCGTGCTTGAACGGCCTGCACCGCCCGACGCGGGAACTGTGCCGCAGCGCGCCTTTTGCACGCGCTTGACGGGGCCTGCGCGAGGCTGGCACGCATCCGACCGAACGGAGCGATGCCATGCCGAACAATCCCCAGCACCCGGAGCCGCCGATCGCCCAGCCGGGCAAACTGCGGCCCGACGAGGAGATCCGCAACCCTGGCCACGCCAGCCCCGCGCGGGACGCCGATTCCGATCCGCTGGGCAGCCCGCTGGAGGAGAACGATCCGCTGCAGCCGCCGCTGCCCTGAGTTGAGCGCCCTCTTTCGCAGGGCGTAGAGCGACCCGGGCCAAGCGCCCAGCGGCGGAGACCCGGCCCGAACAGCGCCGTGCGGCCCGGATGCCGCGCGGCGTGCCGGGCTAAACTCCACGCATGGCCCCTCCTCCCCGCAAGCGCCAGCGCCGCACGCCGCCGACCACGGCGCGACCGCGCCACCCCGCACCCGCACCTGCCCGCCCGACCCGACCGGCCGACAGCTCGACCCGCGCCACGCGCGTGCTCGACCTGCTGCTGCGCCGGCTGCCGCCGCACTGGCGCGAAAAGGCGGCGGACTACCTCGTGCTCACCCGCATGGATCGGCCGATCGGCGCGCTGCTGCTGCTGTGGCCGACCTGGTGGGCGCTGTGGCTGGCTGCCGGCGACTTCCCGCCGTGGGGCGCGCTGGTGATCTTCACCCTGGGCGTATTCGCGATGCGCTCGGCCGGGTGCGCGATCAACGATTTCGCCGACCGCAAGCTCGACCCGCAGGTGGCGCGCACCGCCGGGCGGCCGATCGCCAGCGGCCGGGTCAGCCCGCGCGAGGCGCTGATCGTGTTCGGCGCGTTGCTCGCGCTCGCCTTCGTGCTGGTGCTGTTCACCAACGCGCTGACCATCAAGCTCTCCTTCGCCGGCGCGGCGCTGGCGGCGATCTACCCGTTCACCAAGCGCTGGACCTACCTGCCGCAGGTGGTGCTCGGCGCGGCGTTCGGCTGGTCGATCCCGATGGCGTTCGCCGCGGTGACCAACACCGTGCCGCCGCTGGGCTGGCTGCTGTTTCTGGGCAACATCCTGTGGTCGGTGATCTACGACACCGAATACGCGATGGTCGATCGCGACGACGACCTCAAGGTCGGCGCCAAGTCCACCGCGATCCTGTTCGGCGATGCCGACGTGCCGATCCTGGGGATGCTGATCGGCACGTTCCTGCTGGCGATGCTGTTCGTCGGCCAGCGTGCGCAGCTGCCGTGGCCGTACTGGCTCGGCCTGCTCGCCGCCGCCGGGCTGTTCGGCTACCAGCTGTGGCTGATCCGCAGCCGCGCGCGCGACGCCTGCCTGGCCGCGTTCCGCCACAACAACTGGGTCGGCCTGACGCTGTGGATCGGCATCGTGCTGGGCCTGGCGGTGAAGTGACCCTCCCGTAGGGTGGGCTTCAGCCCACCGCCACGGTGCGGAACGGTGTGCTAAAGCCCACCCTACGTCGATGCGGCGCTGGTGGAGGGTTCACCGCCCGCGAGCCGAGGGCGCCCGTGCCAATGCCCACACATCCACCCGCGCCGCACCCGCCCGCCTGAGCACCCGTGCGCACTCGGCCAGCGTCGCGCCGGTGGTCATCACGTCATCCAGCAACGCCACATGGGCCGGCAACGCCGGTCCTTCGCGCAGCGCGAATGCCCCGCGCACGTTGCGCCGGCGCGCCGCCGCATCCAGCTCGGTCTGCGCGTCGGTCTCACGCACGCGCAGCAGCCCGTCGTGGCGCACCGGCACGCCGAGTGCACGACCGAGCGGCCGCGCCAGCTCCAGCGCCTGGTTGTAGCCACGCTGGCGCAGGCGCGAGCGATGCAGCGGCACCGGCAGGATCAGCCCGGGCCGCGCCACCGGCGGCGCCGCGCACTGCCACAGCCGCGCCAGCGTGCGCCCGGCGGCCAGGTCGCGACCGAACTTGTAGCGCGCCTCAAGCCGGTCCAGCGGCCAGCCGTAGCGAAACGGCGCCCAGGCGGCGTCCCACGGCGGCGGCTTGCGCTGGCACCGGCCGCAGGTCGCCGCCGCACGGGGCAAGGGCAGCGCACACCGCGCGCAGCAACTGGTGTTGCGGGGCAGCTCCGCGGCGCAGGCCTGGCACAGGTCCAACCCGTCGCCGCCGGCATCGCCGCACAGCAGGCAGCGCCATGGCAGCAGCCAGGCATGCAGGCGGGAGAGCGGGTGGGCAAGCGCGTCCATGCGCATCGGCGGGATGTCAGTTCCCGGGCTTGTACAGCGCCGCGTCGAGGATCGACCACAGGTGGATGATCCAGCCCATCCAGACGATCCACAGTGCGGCGGCGAGCACGAACATGATGATCGCCTTGAGCAACCGCCCCTGCACCAGTTGCCCCAGGCCGGGAATGAAGAAACTGCACACCGCCGCGATGACGTTGCCGGTGCTGCCCTGACCTGCGCTCATCTGGTTGCTCCGTGGTGGGGACCTCGATGGTAGCGGACCGGCGCGGGCGCCGTGGCGTCAACCCGCTGCATGTCAGATTGGTTGACAGACGCAAGACCCGTTCCCACACTGCCGCGTCCCCACGCGGAGTCGCCATCCCATGTCCCCTGCCCCGATCCGCCACGACTGGACGCGCGCGGAAGTCGCCGCGCTGTTCGCGCTGCCGTTCAACGACCTGCTGCACCGCGCGCACACGGTGCACCGCGAGCACCACGATCCGAACGCGGTGCAGGTGTCGACCCTGCTCTCGATCAAGACCGGCGGCTGCCCGGAGGATTGCGCCTACTGCCCGCAGGCACAGCGCTACCAGACCGGCGTGAAGGCGGAAAAGCTGATGAGCGTCGATGCCGTGCTCGAGCGCGCCCGGGCCGCGCGCGACGCCGGCGCCAGCCGTTTCTGCATGGGCGCCGCCTGGCGCAGCCCGAAGGACCGCGACGTCGCCAAGGTCGCCGAGATCGTCACCGCGGTAAAGGCGCTGGGCCTGGAAACCTGCGCCACGCTGGGCATGCTGAGCGGCGAGCAGGCCGGCACGCTGAAGCAGGCGGGCCTGGACTACTACAACCACAACCTCGACAGCGCGCCGGAGTTCTACGGCCAGATCATCCACACCCGCGAATACCAGGATCGCCTGGACACGCTCGAACACGTGCGCTGCGCGGGCCTGAAGACCTGCTGCGGCGGCATCGTCGGCATGGGTGAATCGCGCGAGCAGCGCGCCGGCCTGCTGCAGACGCTGGCCAACCTGCCCGAGCACCCGCAGTCGGTGCCGATCAACCAGCTGGTGCAGGTCGAGGGCACGCCGCTGCACGGCACCGAGGCGCTGGATCCGTTCGAGTTCGTGCGCACCGTTGCGGTGGCACGCATCCTGATGCCCGCCTCGATGGTGCGCCTTTCCGCCGGCCGCCAGCAGATGGACGAGGCGGTGCAGGCGCTGTGCTTCCACGCCGGCGCCAACTCGATCTTCTACGGCGAGAAACTGCTCACCACCGGCAACCCCGACGTCGCCGCCGACCGCGCACTGTTCGCGCGGCTGGACCTGCATCCGCTGGACGTGGTGGAACACTCGGGCACGGTGCACGCCGACATCCTCGAATCCGCCTGACCGCCGCCATGCGCGCGGACCTTCTGCAGCGGCTGGCCGTCCGGACATCCGAACGCGCACAGGCGGACCTGCTGCGCCGCGCCCGCGCCATCGACCACGCCCAGGGTCCCTGGCTGGAGATCGGCGAGCGCCGCCTGCTCGCCTTCTGCTCCAACGACTACCTGGGCCTGGCCCAGCACCCGCAGCTGATCGCCGCGTTCATGCGCGTGGCCGGCGACGAAGGCGTGGGCAGCACCGCCGCGCACCTGGTCTGCGGCCACCGCCGCGAGCACGCGATGCTGGAGGACGCGCTGGCCGACTGGACCGGCCGCGAGCGTGCACTGCTGTTTTCCACCGGCTACATGGCCAACCTGGGCGTGCTGCAGGCGCTGCTCGGTCGCGGCGACCTGTGCGTGCAGGACAAGCTCAACCACGCCTGCCTGCTCGATGGCGCCACGCTCGCCGGCGCCACGCTGCGCCGCTATCCGCACGGCGATGCCGCGGCCGCCGCCCGCCAGTTGGCCGGCATGCCCGACGCCGCCGCGCTGCTCGCGACCGACGGCGTCTTCAGCATGGACGGCGACCGCGCGCCGCTGCGCGAGCTTTCCGCATGGTGCCGGCGCGAAGGCGCCACGCTGATGGTCGACGATGCGCACGGCCTGGGCGTGCTCGGGCCGGAGGGCGCCGGCAGCGTCGCCGACGCGGGACTGGGCCCGCGCGACGTGCCGGTGCTGATGGCCACGCTGGGCAAGGCGCTCGGTACCCACGGCGCCTTCGTCGCCGGCTCCGCCGCGCTGATCGAAGGGCTGACCCAGTTCGCCCGCACCCATGTCTACACCACGGCCATGCCACCGGCCGTGGCCGCCGCGACGCTCGCGGCGGTGCAACTGGCGCGCAGCGAACACTGGGGGCGCGAAAGGCTCGCCGCGCTGATCACCCGCTTCCGCGCCGGCGCGGCGCAGCTGGGCCTGCCGCTCGCCGCCTCGGACACGCCGATCCAGCCCTTGCTGCTGGGCGATGCCGCCGACGCACTCGCGGCAGCGCACGCGCTGGAGGCACAGGGCCTGCTGGTGACCGCGATCCGCCCGCCCACGGTGCCGGCCGGCCAGGCGCGCCTGCGCATCACGCTGAGCGCAGCGCACGAGGACGAGCACGTCGACCGCCTGCTCGACGCGCTGGCGACCCTGCCGCGGGGCAAAGACGGCGCGTCGGTATAATCGGCGGCTCGCCGTATCCCATTCCCATGATCGTCAACGTCGCCGCCTACCGCTTCGTCCCGCTCGCGGACCTCCCCGCGCTGCGCGCATCCCTGCACGCCCGCGCCGCCGCGCTGGCGCTCAGGGGCACCATCCTGCTCGCGCCCGAGGGCATCAACCTGTTCCTGGCCGGTACCCGCGAGGCGATCGACGCCTACCTCGGCTGGCTGCGCGAAGACGTGCGCTTCGCCGACCTGCCAGTGAAGGAATCGCTGTCGACGGAGGTTCCGTTCGGGCGCCTGCGGGTGCGGCTCAAGCGCGAGATCATCACCCTGCGCGCGCCGGTCGCGCCCCACCAGGGCCGGGCGCCTGCCGTCGGGGCGGCCACGCTCAAGCGCTGGCTCGACCAGGGCCATGACGATGCCGGTCGCGAGGTGCTGTTGCTGGATACGCGCAACGACTACGAGACCGACGTGGGGCGCTTCGCCGGTGCGGTCGACTATCGACTGGCCAGTTTCACCGCCTTGCCCGAGGCGGTGCTCGCCGACCGCGAGCGCTACCTGGGCAAGACGATCGTTTCCTACTGCACCGGCGGCATCCGCTGCGAGAAGGCGGCGCTGCACCTGGCCGGGCTGGGACTGGGCGAGGTGTGGCAGCTGGAGGGCGGCATCCTCAAATACCTCGAAGAAACCGACGGCAGCCACTGGGAAGGCGATTGCTTCGTGTTCGATGGGCGAGGGGCGGTGGATCGCACCTTGCGACCGACCAAGCCCCCTCTCCCCGGAGGGGAGAGGGAGCGGAACGCGCCGCGTGACCCTGCATATCGACAATCTGGGCCACGGCCCGCAGCCGCTGGTCCTCCTCCACGGCTGGGCCATGCACGGCGGCGTGTTCGCGCCACTGGTCGAGGCCTTGGCCGCGCAGTGCACGCTCTACGTGGTCGACCTCCCCGGCCACGGCCACTCGCGCGCCTGCGGCCTGCCACTGGACCCACACGCGATCGCCGGCGCCATCGCCGCCGCCACGCCCCCGGCTCCCTGGCTGGGCTGGTCGCTGGGCGGCCTGGTCGCACTCACGGCGGCGCTCGACATGCCGACACAGGTACGCGGCCTGGCGATGCTCTGCGCGACGCCCAGGTTCGTGCGCGGCGCCGGCTGGCCGCACGGCAGCGACGCCGCCCTGGTGCACCAGCTCGCGCTTGACCTGGAAACCGACTACCACGCCACGCTCGAGCGTTTCCTCGCGCTGGAGGCGATGGGCAGCAACGACCCCAAGGCCGAGCTGCGCCGCCTGCGCGCGGAAGCCTTCGAGCGCGGCGAACCGGAACTGCGCGTGCTGCAGGAAGGCATCGGCCTGCTCGAAGGCAGCGACCTGCGCGCACGCGTGCCGCAACTGGCCGTGCCCAGCACGTGGATCGCCGGCCGCCGCGACCGGCTGGTGCCTCCGGCCGCCATGGCCTGGTCGGCCGAGCGCTGCGGCGGCCGTTTCGTGGAGATCCCCGGCGCCGGCCACGCGCCCTTCATCGGCCACGCCGATGCCGTGGCCGAGGCACTGCAACCCCTGTTCGCGGACATCCCGGCATGAGCACGTTCCATCTCGACCGCGCCCGCGTGCGCCGCAACTTCGCGCGCGCCGCGGCCACCTACGAGCAGCACGACGTGCTGCAGCGCGAAGTGCAGGCCGATCTGCTTGGCCGTCTGGACTTCTATCTGCAGACGCCCGAACGCGTGCTGGACGTCGGCGCCGGCACCGGCCGCGGCAGCGCGCTGCTGAAGAAGCGCTACCCGAAGGCGCAGGTGATTGCGGTCGACCTGGCGCAGCCCATGCTGCACGCGGCGCGCAAGCACCAGGCGCTGCTGCGCCCGTTCCAGCGCGTCTGCGCCGAGGCCACCGCGCTGCCGCTGCCCGACCGCAGCGTCGACGTGTTGCACTCGAACCTGTGCTTCCAGTGGATCGACGACCTGCCCGCGCTGTTCGGCGAGTGCGTGCGCGTGCTCAAGCCCGGCGGCCTGCTCGCCTTCTCCAGCTTCGGCCCCGATACGCTGAAGGAACTGCGCGCCGCCTGGGCGGCGGTCGACGAGCACTCGCACGTCAGCCGCTTCCTCGACATGCACGACGTGGGCGACGCGATGATCAACGCAGGCCTGCGCGACCCGGTGCTGGACGTGAACCGCTACACGCTCACCTACAGCGAGCCGCGCGCGCTGCTGAAGGAGCTCAAGGGCCTGGGCGCGACCCATGCCGACCGCGCGCGCGAGCGAAACCTCACCGGCAAGAGCCACTACCGCGGCATGCTCGCCGCCTACGAGGCGATGCGCGTGGACGGCCGCATCCCGGCCACCTGGGAAGTGGTCACCGCGCACGCCTGGGGCCCGCCGCCCGGCCAGGCACGCCGCACCCCCGAAGGCGAGATCGCCACCTTCTCGCTGTCCAGCCTGCGCGGCTCGCGCCGGCGCTGACGCTCAGCTCCCCCTGTGGGAGCGTACCTGTGCGCGACCGCGGGCATCCCGGTCGCGCACAGGTGCGCTCCTACAACAAGCCAGGCAGCCTCGGGTGTGTCTGCGGTGATGCGGCGGGCGCCTTCCCAGCCGCTCGCGCCAACGCAAGGAACGGATGCTTCACCACGCAATAGGGCGCCACGCCCCCTGTAGGAGCGCACCTGTGCGCGACCGTGAACCTCCCGATCGCGCACGGGTGCGCTCCTACAACAAGCTAGGCAGCCTCGGGCATGTCTGCAGTAATGCGCGGCCGGCGCCCATCCAGCCACTCGCGCCAACGCAGGAACGGCCGCTCCACCGCGTAGTACAGCGCCGCACCGGCCGCCAGCACGCCAACCGCGTACAGCGCGAACGCGCTCAGCCCATGCAGTTGCCACGGACCCACCCACCACGTCGCCACCGCATGCAGCGCCAGCTTGTGGCTGAGGTACAGGCTGTAGGAAACCCGCGCCAGCCAACCCGCCCCCGGCACCGCCCAGCCCGCGGGCAGCGCGGTGGCCGCGCCCACGCACAAAGCCAGCGCGAGCGACAGCAGCGGATAGCCCACTACCGAGGGCCAGAACCCCAGCCGCTCGCGGAACAGGCACCACGCCAGCGCGAACAGGCCCAGCCCCGCCATGAGCACCACCCCCGCATGCCGCTGCAGGTGCATCCAGGCTTGAGGCCGGCCCACGCGCAGTGCCGCCAGCGCCACGCCGGCGAGCAGGCCGTCTAGCCGCGCCCAGGTCGGGTAGTAGATGCCCTCGACGAAGCGCAGGCCGAACGCCGGCCCTGGCTGCCCGATCACCGGCCCCATCGCGTGCAGCCACACGTAGCCGCGCACGGCCATGCCGATGGCGGCCACGCCCAGTCCCACCGCCAGTGCCTTGCCCAGCGATGGCCGTCGCACCAGCCACCAGGCCAGCCACGGGAACAGCAGGTAGAAGTGCTCCTCTACGCACAACGACCAGGCGTGCGAGAACGCCTTGTCGTGTTCGTAGTCGATCAGCAGGTTGAGCGTGAAGCTCAGGAACTGCCACGCCGGCGCCAGACCCGGCGCCTCGCGCAGCGCCGGCCAGGCCAGATACACCGCGAGCACCGCCACGAAGGCCGGCAGGATGCGGAATGCGCGGCGCCGGTAGAACGCCGGCCACGCCAACGCCTCCCCGCGCGCCAGCGACGCCAGCAGCGGGTAGCCGATCAGGTAGCCGGAGAGGACGAAGAACAAGTCCACGCCCATCCAGCCGTCGTTGCCCAGCCAGGCGAAACGATCGCCCAGCCCGCCGACCACGTAGGAGTGAAACAGCATGACCCACACGATCGCCCAGGCACGCAGCAGGTCCAGGCCGGGAAGGCGGTGCATCGCAACATCCTTTTCGTATGCAGTGGAAACGCGCAGTCTGGCCGATGCACCGGTGTCCGGTCGGGCAGATTCGTGGCGGGACGCAGGCACTCCGATGACCGCCCATAGCCTTGGCACGCCATCGCTGGCGCCGTCTTCACCCGCGGAGTCCTAGGCTGGGCGACCTCATCCACTTCCGAAGGAGCCGTGATGGGGCTGCAAGGCAAGGTCGCGCTGGTCACCGGCGCGGCGCAAGGCATTGGCCGCGCGATCGCGCTGCGGCTGGCGCAGGAAGGCGCGTCGGTGGTGATCGAGGACCGCGTCGCCAACGACCGCGCCCGCGAGACCCTCGCGCAGGTGCAGGCCACCGGTGCACGCGCCTGCCTGATCGAGGGCGACGTCGCCCAGGTCGAGGCCGTCCGACAGGTGATGACCGAGGCGGTGGCGCAGATGGGCCGGGTCGACATCCTGGTCAACAACGCGGGCGTGGAGCGGCGCGCCGGGTTCCTCGACGTCACCGAGGCCGATTACGACCTGGTGCTGGACGTCAACCTCAAGGGCGTGTTCTTCCTCACCCAGGCGTTCGCGCGCCACGTACGCGATCGCGGCGACGGCGGGCGCATCGTCAACATCAGCTCGGTGCACGAGGAACTGCCGTTCCCGCACTTCGCCAGCTACTGCGCCAGCAAGGGCGGCGTGAAGATGCTGATGCGCGACCTGTCGGTCGAGCTTGCCCCGCTGGGCATCACCATCAACAACATCGCGCCCGGCGCGATCAAGACACCGATCAACGCGCACCTCATGAGCGACCCGGCGCTGATGGCCGCGCTCAAGCGCAACATCCCGCTGCAACGACTTGGCTCGCCCGAGGAGGTGGCCGGCGCGGTGGCCTTCCTGTGCGGCGATGACGCCAGCTACATGACCGGCAGCACGCTGTTCATCGACGGCGGACTGTTGTGGAACTACTCCGAGCAATGACCGACCAGACCAAGCGCCAGAACGAGGAGAGGGCGGCCAGCGTCCCCAAGGCGGACACCCTCACGCCGGCGGACCGCTACCAGGAGCTGTTCATCGCGGTGCAGATGGGCTGCGTGTTCACCGACAGCAAGACCTTCGTCGACTGCGTGCCGCGCGGCGACCCGGAGGACATCCTGGAGGAGTACCGCGAGCAATGCGACGAGGACGGCTTCGACCTGGCCGGCTTCGTGCACGCGAACTTCGACCCGCCCCAGGTGCACACCAGCCACTACAAGTCGCCGCCGGGGCAACCGCTCAAGGCACACATCGACAGCCTGTGGGACGTGCTCACCCGCCACCCGCGCCAGCATCCGCCGAACTCGTCGATCCTGCCGCTGCCCAACGATTACGTGGTGCCCGGCGGGCGCTTCGCCGAGCTGTACTACTGGGACTCCTACTTCACCATGCTGGGCCTGGCCGAGAGCGGCCGGCACGACCTGCTGGCATCGATGGCGAACAACTTCGCCTACCTGATCGATACCTACGGCCACGTGCCCAACGGCAACCGCACCTATTACCTCAGCCGCTCGCAGCCCCCCGTGTTCGCACTGATGGTGGAGCTGTTCGAGTCGAAGGGCGTGTGCAAGGCGATCGAATACCTGCCGCGCCTGCGCAAGGAGTACAACTTCTGGATGGCCGGCGCCGAGGAGATGCGCCCGGGCGACGCGCGCCGGCACTGCGTGTGCCTGGACGACGGCAGCATCCTCAACCGCTACTGGGACGACCGCGACACGCCGCGCGAGGAGTCCTACCGCGAGGACGTACTCACCGCGCGCAAGTCCCATCGACCGGCGCACCAGGTGTACCGCGAGCTGCGCGCGGGCGCGGCCTCCGGCTGGGATTTCAGCTCGCGCTGGTGCGACGGCTCGGAGCTGTCGACCATCCGCACCACCTCGATCCTGCCGGTGGACCTCAACTGCTTCCTGTACAAGCTGGAGCGGCAGATCTGCCTGCTCAACCACGCGGTGGGTCAGCGCAAGCAGGCGGAGAAGTTCCAGCAGCGCGCCGAACTGCGCAAGCAGGGCATCGAGCGATTGCTGTGGAACGAGCAGGCCGGCGCCTTTCTCGACTACGACTTCGAGCGCGACGCGCCGCGCGAGGCACTCAACAGCGCCACCGCCGCGCCGCTGTTCATCGGCCTGGCCAGCCATGAACAGGCCCATCGCACCGCGCACGCACTGCGTGACCGGCTGTTGCGCGAGGGCGGCCTGGGCACCAGCGAGCACGACAGCGGGCAGCAGTGGGACCAGCCCAACGGCTGGGCACCACTGCAGTGGATGGCGATCCGCGGCATGCGCAACTACGACATCGATGCCGACGACATCGCCTGCCGCTGGCTGCGCACCGTGGGCACGCTCTACAAGAAGGAGAGCAAGCTGGTGGAGAAATACGTGGTCACCCACGACGGCGAGGACGCCGAGGGTGGCGGGGGCGGCGAGTACCCGCTGCAGGACGGCTTCGGCTGGACCAACGGGGTGACGCGGCGGTTGCTGCACGAGGATCCGGGCAACGAGGCGAACCAGGCCAAGGCCGCGAGCAAGTGAGCTGCTTGCGGCGAAACCCACCCCAATCCAGACCGTCCCCTTGAAAGGGAGGGGCCAAGGCACGCGTCGCGATTGGCTCCCTCCCTTTCAACGGGAGGGCCGGGTCTCCCCTCCCCTCACTCCGCCAGCCCCAGCTTCCGCATCAATGCCTGCGCGTCGAACGGTGCGTGCACCTTGGCGTCGTTGTCGAAGTAGCAGTACACGTCGCGGCTGGCGCGCTTGGGCGGCGGCCGCGGGCTGGCGCGCACGGCATCCTCCGGCTCGCCACCCTGCGACCAGGCACGGATGCGCGCCGCCCAGCGTTCCAGCGCCTGGTCGCTGTAGCCGCTGGTGTAGAGCTTCTCGTCGCCGTGCAGGCGCAGGTACATGAAGTCGGCTGTGACGTCTTCCAGGTAGGGCCAGCGCCCGGCGGTATCAGCCACCACCAGCGCGACCTTGTGCCGGCGCAGCAGCGCGATGAACGCCTCGCAGATGAAACTCTCGTGGCGGATCTCCAGCGCGTGGCGCAGGCGACGCTTGCGGTCGGGGCTGACGCTCGCGCCGTGCTTCAGGCGGTGGTCGTGCCGGCGTGCGAGTGCGGCGGCCTGGAGCGTGTCGCGGGGCAGCGCGCCAAGGAAATGGTCGAACAACGCCTCATCGAAACGCTGGGTCGGCGGGCACTGCCACAGGATCGGGCCCAGCTTCGCGCCCAGTTCGAACAGGCCCGATGCGAGGAAGTTGGCGAGCGGCCCGTCGAAGTCGCGCAGCCGCTTGATGTGCGTGATGAAGCGCGGTCCCTTCACCGCGAACACGAAGCCGCGCGGCGTGTCCGCGCTCCAGCACGCGTAGCTGGAGGGCCGCTGCAGGCTGTAGAACGAGCCGTTGAGCTCGACGCTGCCGACCTGACGCGAGGCGTACTCGAGTTCGGCCCGCTGCGGCAGGTCCTTCGGATAGAACACGCCGCGCCAGGGCGCATAGCGCCAGCCGGAAATGCCGATGCGCAGTGTGGCCACGCTCCATCCTGTCCGCGGAAACCGCCCTCCATGCAAGCGTCCGCCGGGTGATGCACCGGTGAATCGCTGCCTTCCGGTGCCCCAGGCGCCACTGACGCAAGCGCGCTTGGCGTCGCCGAACGCGCGCCCATCCGCCTGTCGGCATCGTCCCCCGGGTTGGCAAGGGAAAGGCTCGACAGCGCGGCACTACGCTTTCGATCCTTCCCCGTTCGCGGGGGAAGGGGCCCGAAGGGCGGATGGGGGAAGCCTTGCGAAAGTGCCCGTTCAGACCTGGCGATGGCGAAAGCAGCCGACCAGGTGGTCGTTGACCATGCCGGTGGCCTGCATCAGCGCGTAGCAGATGGTGCTGCCGACGAAGCGGAAGCCGTCCTTCTTCAACCCCTTGCTCATGCGGTCGGACGCCGGCGTCGTGGCGGGCACCTCGGCGCTGGTCTTCCAGCGGTTGCGCCGCGGCTCGGCGTCGACGAACGACCACAGATAGGCGTCCAGGCTGCCGTGCGCCTCGATGGCCTTCAACGCGGCACGGGCGTTGTCGCGCGTGGCGGTGACCTTCAGGCGATTGCGGATGATGCCCGGATCGGTGAGCGCCTTTTCCAGCTCGCGATCGGTCATGCGCGCCACGCGCGCGATGTCGAAGCCGTGGAATACCGCGCGGTAGCGCTCGCGCCTGGCCAACACGGTGCGCCACGAGAGCCCTGCCTGCGCGCCTTCCAGGGAGAGGAACTCGAACAGCTGGCGGTCATCGTGCAGCGGCACGCCCCACTCGGTGTCGTGGTAGGCGCATAGCACGTCGTCGGTGGCCCAGGCGCAGCGGTGCATGGAAATCCCCTGATGGCAGCAAGGCCAATGTAGCGCAGCGCGCGGCGTACACTGGCGCACTTTCCCGCGCGTTCCTTGCCATGTCGACAACCTCCCCGCAGCGCAGCGCGCTGGGCGCCCTCGCCGGCACCATCCTGATCTGGGCCTACAGCTGGGTGGTGATGAAGCAGGCGCTGAACTGGGCGGGGCCGTTCGACTTCGCCGCGTTGCGTTACCTGCTTGGCGCGGTGGTGCTGTTCGCCGCATTGGCCGTGAGCCGGCAGTCGCTGCGTCCCCCGCCGCTGCTGTCCACCGTGCTGATCGGCCTGTGCCAGACCGCCGCGTTCCAGGGACTGGAGCAGTGGGCGCTGGTCGGCGGCGGCGCCGGGCACGTGGCATTGCTGGCCTACAGCATGCCGTTCTGGTCGGTGCTGCTGGCCTGGCCGCTGCTGGGCGAGACGCCCTCGGCGCGGCATTGGCTGGGCCTGGCGCTCGCCGCTGCCGGACTGCTGTGCATCCTCGAACCCTGGCAGGGCCTGGGCAGCCCGCTGAGCACGGCGCTGGCGCTCGCCGGCGGCGCCGCGTGGGCGGCCGGAACGGTACTCAGCAAACGGCTGTTCCAGCGCCACGCGGTGTCGGCCCTGTCGTTGACCAGCTGGCAGATGCTGGTCGGCGCATTGGCTCTGGGACTGGTTGCGCTACTGGTGCCCTCGCGGCCGATCGCCTGGAACTGGGCCTTCGCCGGCGCGCTGGTCTACAGCGCGGTGATGGCCTCCAGCGTGGCCTGGGGGCTGTGGCTGGTGGTGCTCAAGCGCCTGCCGACCACGGTCGCGAGCCTGTCCAGCCTCGGCGTGCCGGTGGTCAGCGTGCTGCTGGCCTGGCTGATCCTCGACGAGCGGCCCGATGCGATGGAATGGCTGGGGATCGCGCTGGTGCTGGCGGGGTTGGGGGCCGTGGTGGGCGTGCGCCTGGGCAAGCGCGAAAGAACGCTGGTGTAGGAGCGCACCTGTGCGCGACCGCGGTCTCCCGGCGACGGCGGGTCGCACACAGGTGCGCTCCTGCACAGTCACCACGGCAGCGCGTCCAGATCGACGTTACCGCCGGTGAGCACGACGCCGACGCGGCGGCCGGCGAAGCGCTCGCGAGCTTTGAGCACCGCGGCGAAGGCGGTTGCGCTGGAGACTTCCACCACTTGCTTGAGCTCCTGCCACAGCGGCCGCATGGCCGCGACGCTCTCCTCGTCGGTCACCGTGACGATAGCGATCCGGTGCTGGCGCAACGCCTCGAGGTTAGGCTCGCCGACCAGTGCACGCAGGCCATCGCAGACGGTCTGCGGTACCACGTCGGTGACACGTTCGCCGCGGGCAAGCGAACGCGCGGCGTCATCCGCACCCGCCGGTTCGCCGGCATGAAGGGCGAGCTCCGGGCGCAGCGCATGCGCGGCGATCGCCACGCCCGAGGCCAGTCCGCCGCCGCCGACCGGCGTGACGATCGCATCGAGACCGGCCACCTGCGCCAGCAGCTCCAGCGCGATGGTGCCCTGCCCGGCCATCACCTGCGTGTCGGCATACGGATGCACCAGTACCGCGCCGGTGTCCCGTACGAGTTGCGCAGTGGTCGCCTCGCGCGCGGCCTGGGTCGGGGCGCAGCGGTGCAGTACGGCGCCGGCGCGTTCGATCGCCTCGAGCTTGGCGCGCACGGCGCCCTCGGGCACCACCACGTGCGCGCGGATACCACGGGTCGCCGCCGCCAGCGCCAGCGCATTGCCGTGGTTGCCGGAGGAATGCGTGACCACGCCGCGCGCGGCGGCCGCCTCGTCCAGCGCCCACACCGCGTTGCAGGCGCCGCGGAACTTGAAGGCACCGCCACGCTGCAGGTTCTCGCACTTGAAGTGCAGCTGCGCGCCGGCCAGCGCGTCGAGCGCGTCGCTGCGCAGTACCGGCGTGACCCGCGCATGCGGCGCGATGCGGGCGGCGGCGTCCTGGATCTGGGCGAACGTGGGCAAGGCAGTCATGGCGTATCGATCTCCACGCCGCAGCGGAACGTGCGCGCGGCACCGGGTTCAAGTCGGATGGCCTGGGCGCAGTCGGGCCGGTTGAAGGCGTCGGGCAGGCTTTCCATCGGTTCGAGTGCGAGCGAGCGGCGCGCACCGCGTTCGAGCGTGTCGCCGGTGTAGGCGAGCAGCACGCCGCGCTCCTGCCATACCGCGATGCCCAGGCCGCTGGCCGGATCACGCAGCCGCGTGCGCACGCGGCCATCGGCATCGGCCTGCAGGTCGGCGTAGGTGTGGTTGAGTTCAAGCGCACCGACGGCGCGCGGCTGGCGGAAGTCGAGTGCCGGGGCCTGCGCCAGTGGCTGGTAGGCGGCCTCGCCCGCCAGCGGAATATGGTCCGCGTCGGTGCGGATCACGCAGGCGGCGGGAATGGTGAGTTCCCATGAAGGCAGCGCGTCGCCGCCCAGGCGGAAGTAGGGATGCCAGCCGGCGAAGGCCGGTGCCACGCGGTTGCCCACGTTGCGCAGCGTCGCCTCCAGCGTGAGCCCCTCGGCCGCCAGCGCGTAACGCACGGCGAGGTCGAGTGCGAACGGATAGCCGGCTTGCGGCGGAATGTGCGTAGCCAGCAGCACGCTGGCCGCATGCTCGTCCGCATCGAGTGCGCCCACGATGAACCCGGCATCACGCACGAAGCCATGGCGGCTGGCGCGCGCGGCGCCGGTCGCGCCAGGCATGAGGTCGTACCCGGTGCCCTCGAAGCGGTAGCGCGCGTCGGCCACGCGGTTGGCGAAGGGCGCCAGCACCGCGAAACGCGAGCCGGGACGGGCCGTCACTTCCGCGGCATCGCGATACCCGTCGGCCAGCTCCACGCGCGCGCCGCCGACCGCCGCCTCGATGCCCAGCACGCAGGCACCGTGCCGCGCAATGCGCACGCGGCGACCACGCGCACTGTCGTTCAATACCACGACCGGCTGCGTGCCCAGCCACTCGATGGCGACGTCGAAAGCACCCATGTCCCGTCCGGTCGCGAAAGCGTCGCATGTTAGCCTGAGCCTTCCCCCAGCGGCTGCTTACTCATGACTGCGCGCGACGATCAGACCCCCTCGCCCATCCGTCTTGCCGACTATCGCCCGCCCGCCTGGACGGTCGAGCGGATCGAACTGGAGTTCGACCTTGGCATCGACACGAGCGAGGTGCTCTCGCGCCTGCACCTGCGCCGCGACCCCGCACAGGATGTGCCGCTGCGCCTGGACGGCGAGGGCCTGGAGCTGCTCGCCATCGCGCTGGACGGCCAGCCGCTCGAGGGGAACCGCTACCGGTACCGCGACGCCATGCTGGAAGTCGACGGCGTTGCCGACGGCAGCGTGCTGGAGACCCGCGTGCGCGTGCGTCCGGCGGCCAACACCGCACTGGAGGGGCTGTACCTGTCCGGCTCGCGCGAGCGGGGTTTCCTGCTGACCCAGTGCGAAGCCGAGGGCTTCCGCCACATCACCTTCTTTCCCGACCGTCCGGACGTGCTGACGCGCTACGCCGTCACGCTGCGCGCCGACCGCGAGCGCTTCCCGGTGCTGCTCGCCGGCGGCAACCCGGACGGTGCCGGCGAGCTGCCGGACGGACGACACTGGGCACGTTTCGTCGATCCGTATCCGAAGCCCTGCTACCTGTTCGCGCTGGTGGCCGGCCGGCTGGAAAAGCTCGAGCGCGACTACGTCACCGCCGACGGTCGCCAGGTGGCGCTGGTGATCTGGGCCGAGCCGGATGTGATCGAGTGCTGCCACTACGCCATGGACGCGCTCGAGCGCGCCATGCGCTGGGACGAGCAGGCCTACGGGCGCAATTTCGACCTGGACGTGTTCCACGTCGTGGCCACGCACGACTTCAACATGGGCGCGATGGAGAACAAGGGTCTCAACATCTTCAACGCCAAGTACCTGCTGGCCGATCGGGACACCACGACCGACGACGAGTACCGCGCGGTCGAGGCGGTGATCGGCCACGAGTACTTCCACAACTGGAGCGGCAACCGGGTCACCTGCCGTGACTGGTTCCAGCTGTCGCTGAAGGAAGGGCTGACCGTGTTCCGCGAGCAGCAGTTCTCGGCGGACATGTATTCGGCCTCGCTCAAACGCATCGACGACGTCGCCCTGCTGCGCCGCGCGCAGTTCCCCGAGGATGCCGGCCCGCTGGCGCATCCGGTGCGTCCCTCGCAGTACAGCGAGATCAACAATTTCTATACCGCCACGGTGTACGAAAAAGGCTCGGAGCTGGTGCGCATGCTGGCCGGGCGGTTGGGTCCGCAGGGATTCCGCCGCGGCATGGACCGGTATTTCGAGCGCAACGATGGTCGTGCCGCCACGCTGGAGGATTTCCTCGCTGCGCTGGGTCAGGCCAACGGCATCGACCTGTCGCCGTACCTCGCCTGGTACGGGCAGGCCGGCACGCCACGGCTGTCGGGCGAGGGGCACTACGATGCCGCCACGCGCTCCTACACGCTGACCCTGCGCCAGCACACGCCGCCCACGCCCGGCCAACCGGACAAGCGGCCGCTGCCGATCCCGGTCAAGCTCGCGCTGTTCGATCCGGATGGGCGCATGCTGCCGCTGCACGAGGGCGCCACGGAGCAGGTGGTGGTGCTCGATACGCAGGAGCAGTCGTTCGTGTTCCCCGGCATCGGGCGCGCGCCGGTGCCCTCGCTGCTGCGCGGTTTTTCGGCGCCGGTCATCCTCGACTACGCATACGCACCGTCCGAACTTGCGCTGCTGCTGACCCACGACACCGACGGCTTCAACCGCTGGGAGGCTGCGCAGCAACTGGCCTGGCGTGCCTACGCGGCATTGCGCGACGGCCACGGCCAGGAGGCGCTGGCGGTATGGGTCGACACGCTCGCCGGGCTGTTCGGCCAGTCCACGCTGGATCCGGCGCTGCTGGCCGACCTGCTGACGCCCCCGGGCGAGGTGGAACTGGCCGAGCGCGAGACCGACGTTGACCCTGCGCGCATCCATGCGCTGCGCCAGACGCTGCAGCGCGAACTGGCCGCACGCATCGGCGCGGGCGTACTGGCCGACCGCTACCGCGCGCTCACCGCGCAGGCGAGCGACGCGCTGGATGCCGCCAGCCAGGCGCAGCGCCGGCTCAAGCGTCGCGTGCTGGAGCTGCTGGTGCTGCTCGATGCGCCCGCGGCGCAGGCTTTCGCCGCGGCGCAGTTCGCCCACGCCGCGACGATGACCGACCGCCTCGCCGGTCTCGCCGTGCTGGTCCGCAGCGGGGCGCCGCAGGCGGCCGATGCCCTGGCCCGCTACCGCACGCGCCACGCCGACAATGCGCTGGCGCTGGACAAGTGGTTCGCGGTGCAGGCGCAGATCCCCGGCGAGCCCGCGCTGGCGCGCGTGCGCGCGCTGGAGGCCGATCCGAAGTTCACCCTGAAAAACCCCAACCGCGTACAGGCGCTGCTGGGCACCTGGGCGCGCGGCAATCCGAGCGGCTTCCACCGCGCCGATGGCGAGGGTTACCGGTTCCTGGCCGCGCGGCTGGCCGAACTGGATGCGCTCAACCCGCAGGTGGCGGCGCGGCTGGCCACGGCGTTCAACGGCTGGCAGCGGCTGGAGCCGATGCGGCGCGAACAGGCGCGCGCGGCAGTGGCGGGGCTGGCCGAACAGCGCCTCTCGCGCAACCTGGCCGAGATCGTCGGCAACATGCTCAAGGGCTAACGGGGCCGCAAGACGTTGCCGGGCGGAGCGCTGGCGACGTCGCTCCGCCCGGCAACGGGGCGGTCAAGCGGCGAGCTGGCTCAGCGCGTTGCGCAGGCGAACCATGTGCGATTCCAGGCGCGGAGCCAGGTTCTGGCGCTCCTGCTCGGTGCGCGCGGCCAGGTGTTCGATCGCCATCTGCACCTTGCCGATCTCGATCATCAGGTCGTGGCGCGGGTAGACCGGCTGGAAGTCGAAGATGTTGGTCATGACGGGACGCAGGGATGGGTTGGTGAAGCAGGCTCTGCAATGGCCGTGCCAGAGCGTGATCACCGTCACAATCGGCTTGGCGCCTGGTCCCGGGGCTGACGCTCCGCGTCACCGCCCTTACAAAAAAAAGCCGGAATTAGTCACTTTTTATTCACGGCTATACTGGGAATATCCTTCCCGCAGTCGCGACGGATCGCGACGGCGCCCGCGACTTTCCGGTTTCTGGCGCCCGGCAACACGGTCATCCTGGATTCCCCCTGTTCCTGAGACCGCCGGGCGCCAGATCTAAGCACGGCCAAGCCCCGCCACTGGCGGGGCTTGGTTTTTGCGGGGCCGGAAAAGGCGACGGCGCCGTGGGAAACCCAGCGGCGCCGTCATGCTTCCTTTCCTGGTACACGGTCGGGCCCCTGTCTGCCCAGCCTCGGCGCGCGTTACGCGCAGCGTCTGCCCATGGAAAGTGCACGAGAGGTGAAGCAGCAATCGTGCCAAGCTCTTGATTATGTTCGGGCACGCGGCCTGAAGCGCTAACATACGCACGTTTCGTCCCTCGCATGCGCCAGGCGCCCTACCGATGATCCATCCCACCCGCTACGACGTGATCGTGGTCGGCGGCGGCCATGCCGGCACCGAGGCGGCGCTGGCCGCCGCCCGCTGCGGCGCGCGCACCCTGCTGCTCACCCACAACCTGGAAACCGTGGGCGCGATGAGCTGCAACCCGGCCATCGGCGGCATTGGCAAGGGCCACCTGGTCAAGGAAATCGACGCGCTGGGCGGCGCCATGGCACAGGCAGCCGACCGCGCCGGCATCCAGTGGCGCACGCTCAACGCCTCCAAGGGCCCGGCCGTGCGCGCGACGCGCTGCCAGGCCGACCGCGCGCTGTACCGCGCGGCGATCCGGCGCATCGTGGAATCACAACCGAACCTGGAGCTGTTCCAGCAGGCGGTCGACGACCTGGTGATCGAGGGCGGGCGCGTGGTCGGGGTGGTCACGCAGATGGGCCTGACCTTCCGTGCGTCCGCGGTGGTGCTCACCGCCGGCACCTTCCTGGCCGGCAAAATCCACATCGGTCCGGCGCAGTACGCCGGCGGACGCGCGGGCGACCCGCCCGCCAGCACGCTGGCCCGCCGCCTGCGCGAACTGCCGGTGGCGGCCGACCGCTTGAAGACCGGCACGCCGCCGCGCATCGATCTGCGCAGCATCGACTTCAGCGGACTGGACGAGCAGCCCGGCGACGATCCCGCGCCGGTGTTCTCCTACCTGGGCACGCGCGAGGAACACCCGCGCCAGGTCAGCTGCTGGATCACCCACACCAGCGAACGCACGCACGAGATCATCCGCGGCGCGCTGGACCGCTCGCCGCTCTTCAGCGGCCAGATCGAGGGCACCGGCCCGCGCTACTGCCCCTCGATCGAGGACAAGGTGGTACGTTTCGTCGACAAGGGTTCGCACCAGATCTTCATCGAGCCCGAAGGGCTGGACAGCATCGAGATCTATCCCAACGGCATCTCCACTTCGCTGCCGTTCGACGTGCAGCTGGAGGTCGTGCATTCGATCCCCGGCTTCGAGCACGCCCACATCACCCGCCCGGGCTACGCGATCGAGTACGACTACTTCGACCCGCGCGGGCTGCAGCCGTGGCTGGAGACCAAGGGCATCGGCGGGCTCTATTTCGCCGGCCAGATCAACGGCACCACCGGCTACGAGGAAGCCGCCGCGCAGGGCCTCGTCGCCGGCCTCAACGCCGCGCGCATGGTCCGCGGCGAGGCGCCTTGGTATCCCCGCCGCGACGAGGCCTACGTCGGCGTGCTGATCGACGACCTGACCAGCAACGGCACGCTCGAGCCCTATCGCATGTTCACCTCGCGCGCCGAGTACCGACTGCACCTGCGCGAGGACAACGCCGACCTGCGCCTGACCGAGCAGGGCTTCGCGCTCGGCGTGGTGCCGCAGGCGCGCTTCGATGCAGTGCGCGCCAAGCGCGAGGCGGTCGAGCGCGAGACGCAACGGCTGGCCTCGCAGTGGGCTGCGCCGACCAACGCGCTGGGCGCGGCGATCGAACGTCAGCTTGGCATCACCGTGAGCCGCGAAACCAACGCGCTGAACCTGCTGCGCCGCCCCGAGCTCGACTACGGCAAGCTCACCGCTGTCAGCGACCTGGCCCCCGCCGTGGAGCGTGAGGACGTCGCCGCGCAGGTCGAGGTGCAGGCCAAGTACGCCGGCTACCTCGAGCGCCAGCGCGAGGAGATCGAGCGCCAGCGGCGCCACGAGCACACCGACATTCCCGCCAGCTTCGACTACGACAAGGTGCGCGGGCTGTCGTCCGAGGTGCTGTTCAAGCTCAAGCGCACGCAACCGGCGACACTCGGCCAGGCCGCGCGCATCAGCGGCGTCACGCCCGCGGCGATCTCGCTGCTGCTGGTGCACCTGAAACGCCGCAGCGCCTGAGTCGCGACCCGCCGGCGCGACGCCTCTCCGTGGTCGCCGGAGTCATCCGGATCGCTCGGGCGCTTCCTACAGGGCGCGTCCTCCGTGGCATCATCGAATGCATCCCTTTCCCGGAGCAAGCGATGGAAATCTGGATCGGCCGCGACGGCCAGCGCCATGGTCCCTACAAGGAGGAGGACGTGCGCCAGTGGCTGGGCAGCGGGCAACTGGCCGCCGAGGATCTGGGCTGGTACGAGGGCCTGGCCGACTGGCAACCGCTGTCGGTGCTCTTTCCCGACGCGCTGGCCGCCACGCCGCCGCCGTTCGCGCCCGCCGCGGCGGTGCCGCCGCCGACCACCGCCGCGACGCTGGAGGACTACGCCGGCTTCTGGAAGCGCCTGGTCGCCTACGTGATCGACGCGATCGTGCTCTACATCCCGCAGATGCTGATCATGGACGCGTTCGGCAACGGAGCCGCCCAGGCAAAGCTGCAGCAGGCGCTGCTCGCGGCGGGCACCGACGCCAACGTGATGATCGCGGCCTACGGCCAGTACTACGAATCCGTACGCGCGGGCGTGGCGCTCACCGCCATCGTGGTCTGGCTGTATTTTGCCCTCTGCGAGAGTTCGGCCTGGCAGGCCACCGTGGGCAAGCTGGCGATGGGCATCCGGGTGACCGACCTGGACGGTGGCCGCATCAGCGTCTGGCGCGCACTCGGCCGCTACGCAGCGAAGCTGCTCAGCTGGATGATCCTGGGCGTTGGCTTCCTGATGATCGGCTGGACACGCCGCAAGCAGGGCCTGCACGACATGATCGCCAACACGCTGGTACTCAACGGCCGAGCCGGTGCGTTCCGTCACACGGCGCCGCGCGACGATCGCTCGTTCCACGCTTGACCCGCAGACGGGGCTTCAGCACCCTGCCAAGCGTCGAAGGTGGGCGGGAACCCACCCTACGGACCCTTGTCCGGTTGCTATGATCGACGGCTTCCTGCACCACGCGAAGTCGTTGATCACATGCTCAGCATCGAACACCGCATTGCCCAGGACATTGCCGCCAAGCCCGACCAGGTGCGCGCGGCGGTGGGCCTGCTCGACGAGGGCGCGACCGTGCCCTTCATCGCCCGCTACCGCAAGGAAGCCACCGGCGGCCTGGACGACACGCAGCTGCGCCTGCTCGAGGAGCGCCTGCGCTACCTGCGCGAGCTGGAGGAGCGCCGCGGCGCGATCCTGGCCAGCATCGAGGAACAGGGCAAGCTGTCCGACGCGCTGAAGAACGACATCCTCGCCGCCGACACCAAGGCGCGGCTGGAAGACCTCTACCTGCCCTACAAGCCCAAGCGCCGCACCAAGGCGCAGATCGCCCGCGAGGCCGGCCTGGAGCCACTGGCGACCGGCCTGCGCGACGATCCCACGCTGGTGCCCGAAACGTTCGCCGAACGGTTCGTCGATGCCGACAAGGGCGTGGCCGACGTGCGCGCGGCCCTCGATGGCGCGCGCGCGATCCTGATGGAGTCGATCGCCGAAGACGCCCGCCTGGTCGGCGAGCTGCGCGACTGGCTGTGGGACAAGGGCCAGATCCGCGCGAAGGTGGTCGAAGGCAAGGAGAACGAGGGCGCCAAGTTCCGCGACTACTTCGACCACATCGAACCGGTCGGCAAGATCCCCTCGCACCGCCTGCTGGCGCTGATGCGCGCGCGCAACGAGGGCGTGATCGAACTGGAACTGCAGCCGGCGCTGGACGCCGAGCAGGGGCACCTGGAAGGCGAGGGCCGCGTGGCCGCGCACGCCGGCATCCACGACCGTGGCCGTCCGGCCGACGCCTGGCTGCGCGAGACCGTGCGCCTGACCTGGCGCGTGAAACTGCACCTGCACCTGACACTGGACCTGTTCGGCCGCGTGCGCGAGGGCGCCGAGGACGAGGCGATCCGCGTGTTCGGGGAGAACCTCAAGGACCTGATGCTGGCCGCGCCGGCCGGCGCGAAGACCGTGATGGGCCTGGACCCGGGCATCCGCACCGGGGTGAAGGTCGCGGTGGTCGATCCCACCGGCAAGCTGCTGGCGACCGAAACGATCTACCCGCATGAGCCGCGCCGCCAGTGGAACGAATCGCTGGTCACGCTGGCGAAGCTGTGCAAGCAGCACGGCGTGGACCTGATCGCGATCGGCAACGGCACCGCCTCGCGCGAGACCGACAAGCTGGCGGGCGAGCTGATCAAGAAGCTGCCGGACACGAAGCTTTCCAAGATCGTGGTGAGCGAGGCCGGTGCGTCGGTCTACTCGGCCTCGGAAACGGCCGCCAAGGAATTCCCCGATCTGGACGTCAGCCTGCGCGGCGCCGTCTCGATCGCACGCCGCCTGCAGGACCCGCTGGCGGAGCTGGTGAAGATCGAGCCCAAGGCGATCGGCGTGGGCCAATACCAGCACGACGTCAACCAGGTAAAGCTGGCGCGTGCGCTCGACGCCCGGGTCGAGGACTGCGTCAATGCCGTGGGCGTGGACGTCAACACGGCTTCGGCCGCGCTGCTCTCCCGCGTGGCGGGGCTGTCGGCGAGCGTCGCGGAGAACGTGGTCAAGCACCGCGACGCCAACGGCCCGTTCGCCAACCGCAAGGCGCTGCTCAAGGTGCCCCGGCTGGGCGACAAGGCGTTCGAACAGTGCGCCGGCTTCCTGCGCGTGCCCAATGGCGACAACCCGCTGGATGCCAGCGCAGTCCACCCGGAAGCCTATCCCGTGGTCGAGCGGATCATCGCCCAGTGCGGGCGCGAGGTGCGCAACATCATCGGCGACACCGGCTTCCTGCGCGGGCTCAAGGCCGAGCAATTCACCGATGAAAAGTTCGGTGTGCCCACCGTGCGCGACATCCTGAAGGAACTGGAGAAGCCGGGCCGCGACCCGCGCCCCGAGTTCGTCGCGCCGAGCTTCGCCGAGGGCGTGGAAGACCTGAGGGACCTCAAGCCCGGCATGATCCTGGAGGGCCGCGTCACCAATGTCGTCGCCTTCGGTGCCTTCGTCGACATCGGCGTCCACCAGGACGGGCTCGTGCATGTGTCGGCGCTGTCGCACAGTTTCGTCAAAGACCCGCGCGATGCGGTCAAGGCCGGCGACATCGTCAAGGTCAAGGTGATGGAGGTCGACCTTCCGCGCCAGCGCATCGGCCTGTCCATGCGCCTGGACGACGAACCCGGCCAGGCCCGCGGCGCGCGTGCCGGCGACGACAACCGTGGCGCCCGCCAGCAGCGTGGCGCCGCGACGTCGAAGCCCGCGGCGGCACCGGCCAACAACGCGTTCGCCGACGCGTTGCTGCGGGCACGCCAGGGCAAGCGCTGAAGGGGCGAAGGCGTGCAGGCCGCGCCCGGGCTTGCGACGCCCGGGCGCGCGTTAGGCTTTCATTGGAACGACGCGCGCGGCAGGCGGCGTGTGGACCGGGCAGCTTTTCCGCCGACCGGTTACCGATCGGCCGGGGCGCGCGTAGTCCCATCGCGAGACAACGGCCGGCCAGGGGTGGGCACGACGCCCGATCGCCCGCCGGCAGGCCTGGATGCCGGTCGGCGGGGGCGAGGCTGGCCTGGTATCGGTCGCGCGCTCCCATCAACGACCACGGCCGGGCCCGTTCCGCCAAGGCGGGCCGCTGCACCGCGGCCTCCCGTCCAGAAGGCAACTGCCGCAACGGTGACCCGGCGGCGGGCGGCGCCCGGCATCACCGGCGAATGGCGGACAGCCCGGGCGAAGCTCGCCGGCAACCGCGATGCGCCGCAGCATGCGCTTCCGTATGGAGTGCATTACCGTAACGCTCAAATAACGAAAGGCCATCCCGGCCCCTCGAAGGAGCGTCACCGTCATGCCCCGTACCCGTCTTGCCGGCGCCATACTCGCCGGTCTGCTGTTCAGCACGGCCGCTGTGGCCACCGATTTCAGCCAGGTCGTCGTGTTCGGCGACAGCCTGAGCGACAACGGCAACATCTCGCTGGCGACCGCGCCGGGCGTGCAGCCGCCGCTGCGTTTCACCACCAATCCCGGCACCCTCGCCATCGAGAACGTGGCCGACGCGCTGGGCCGGCCGATCGCGCCCTCGCTGATGGGCGGTTCGGACTACGCCTGGGGTGGCGCCGGCGTGCTCAACAATTCGCCGGGCACGCCCGGCTCGGTGCCGACGCTGACCAGCCAGGTAACCGGCTATCTGGCCACCGGTTCGGTCGACCCCGATGCGCTTTACTCGATCTGGGGCGGCGCCAACGACATCTTCTATCACGCTACCGCCGCGGGCGCGGGCGCGACGGCACAGCAGCTGATCGCGGCGACGATCTCGCAGCAGGTCTCGCTGGCGATCGCCAACAACCTCATTCCGAACGATCCGGCCGCGATCGCCGCCTTTACCGCGCAGATCACTCCGACCGTCACCGCGCAGGTGAACGCCGCGGTGCTGGCCGGCGCGGGCGTGAGCGGGTTCGAAACGGCCGACCAGGCGCAGGCGAGCGTCGCCGCCGCGGCGGCGCAGGAAGTCGCCCTGATCGGCCAGCTGCAGGCGGCGGGCGCCAAGAACATCCTGGTGTTCAATTTGCCCAACATCGGCCTGACCCCATCGGCGCTGTCGCAGGGCCCGGACGCGGCCGCTTCGCTGGCCGGGCTCGGCGTGATCTTCAACGGCACGCTCAACGCCGGCCTGTCGCAGATGGGCGTGGGCATCGTTCCGGTGAACGTCTACAGCCTGTTCAACGAGATCATCGCCGGCCCGCAGACCTACGGTTTCAGCAACGTCAACACGCCGGCCTGTGGCGCCAACTCCTCGTCGGTGCAGTGCGGCCCGGCGGGCTCGGGCCTGCCCTATACCTACCCGGACGGCGCCGACCAGAGCTACGTGTTCGCCGACGGCGTGCACCCGACCACCGCCGCGCATGCCGTGCTGGGCCAGTACGTGGTGTCGATCCTGGAGGCCCCTGGCCAGATTTCGCTGCTCGGCGAGGCGCCGCTGGCGGCGACCGGCGCGCAGTACCGCACCGTCCGCAACCAGTTGCTGGCCGATGGCCGGGGCAGTGACACCCGCTTGTTCGCCAGCGTGGATTACGGTCGCCAGCGGTTTGACGCGACTAGTGGTTCGCCACATGCCGACAGCGACAACGTCAACCTGGCGCTGGGTGCCGACGCGCGCGTGAACGACAACCTGTCGATCGGCGTAGCGCTCTCGCTGGGCCAGAACAACGCCGATTTCGCCGGTGGCGCGGGCGGCTACAAGATGCAGGACATCTCCGGCCTGGGCTACGTGCTCTATCACAACGGTGGCGGCTACGTGGGCGGCTTCGGCAGCTTCGGCCAGTCGAACTTCAAGGACATCAACCGTCGCATCCAGCTGGGTGCCGCGATCCGCAACGAGAGCGGCAAGGCGGACGGTACCCACCTGGGTGCCGGCCTCGAAGGCGGCTGGTGGTTCGGCACGAACGGCCTGAAGACCGGCCCGTTCGCCCGCGCCGAATGGCAGACCGTGAAGGTCAGTGGCTACAACGAAAGCGGCAACGACAGTACCGCCATGTGGTTCGGCGACCAGCAGCGCGATGCCATGGTCGAGTCGCTCGGCTGGCGCCTGCAGGGCCAGTGGCAGGCCGGTGGCGCCACGCTGATGCCGTTCGTGGAAGTGTCCTGGAACCACGACGACAAGGCTGATCCGCGCGAGGTCCAGGCAGGCCTGGTGGGCATGCCGGGCACCTTCGCCCTGACCGGCTACGTGCCGGACAAGACCTGGGCCGGCGCCGACCTCGGGCTGTCCGCCCAGTTCAGCAGCAACGTCACCGGCTGGTTCGGTTACCACGGCCGCTTCAGCGACGACAACCAGAAGGACAACAGCCTGAGTCTGGGCGTCAAGATCGGCTTCTGAGGCGGGTCGCTCCCACATGAAAAAGCCGCCCCGAAAGGGCGGCTTTTTTTACGGCTGGACGTCCAGATGGCTGGACGTCCGCGTCAGGCAAAAGGCTTACTTGCCCTTGCCGCCGGTGGCCAGGTTCAGGATGTTCTCGGCCTGGTTCTTCAGGCTCGCGGCCTCGTCGTCGCTCAGCGACTCGGTCTTGCTGCCGGACACCGCCTGCTTGAGCACCAGGTTGCCGTCCTTGTCCCAGCCGGCGCGCTCGGTCGAACTGGGCTTGGCGTCCTGGCTGGCCTTCTTCTGCTGCACCACCACCCACGGCTTGCCGTCCTTGTAGGCGTAGTCGGTGCTGGTGAAGCCCTTGTCGCCGTAGTCGGCGCGGGCGCGGATGAACTGCACCTGGCCGTTCTGGCGGAACACCTGCCAGGCGCGCGAGACGTCCTTCTCCAGCTTGGTGCCGTTGCTGATCTTCATGCCGCCGATCTGCTTCTGCACCGCCTGGAAGTCGGCCAGCTCCTTCTCGCCCGGGGTCTGTTCGGGCACCAGCTCGATCGACACCTGGCTCGGCGCGCCCTTGGTCAGTACCGGCGCCTGCAGCGCCATCTTGTAGTGGCGCTCGCCGTCGGTCAGGTCGGCCTTGACCACGTACAGGTCGGCCGGATTGACGTCGGCCGGATTGAAGGTGAGCTCGAACGACTGCGGGAACTGCACCGGAGCGATGGTCTTGCTGGCCAGCGGCGCGGCGCCGGCCTGGTCGGTCGAGGACACGTCCACCAGGTTGACCACCAGCTTGGCGTCGGGCGAGACGGCGCTTTCGCCGCGCACGGTGATCGTGCCGCTGACCGAGTTCGCCTTCGCCGCGGTGGCGGCGGTATCGCCGTTGCCCTGCTCGGGCGCGTTGGAGCCGTTGCAGCCAGCCAGTGCCAGCGCAGCTACCGACATCAGCGACCAGACCATCCTGCGCATGGGAAAACCTCTATTCGATTAAAAGCAATTGCTTGGGGAATGCACGGAAACCGCACGGCATCTCGCGTACGTTTTCCGCGGGGGAAGTTCCAAGCATAGCGGAAAAAATCGGCCCCGGGCAAAAGTCAAGCCAGACTGATGGCAGCCCCCGCGGTCCGTTCCGGTGGCGTGGCCGGAGTGGGCAAGCCAAAGCTCGCGGTAAGCACCACGCGATAGGATGACGCAAGGCGGCTTCCGGTCGGCGGCTGCCAGTGTCGCTTCCTGACGCCAGGAAATGCCCATGAACCTCGCACCGCCCCCGCTCCAACCGGAAAGCTCCGGCTCCTTTGCAGATCGCATCAAGCTGCTCATCCAGCGCGTCGGCAGCGCCACCGAGATCGCCCGCATGTGTGGTTTCTCCGAGGGCGTGGTGCGCAGCTGGCGCGACGGCAACACCGATCCGTCGCGTGCACGCTGCGTGACCCTTGCGCGCACCCTGGGCATTTCGCTGGTGTGGCTGGTCGCGGGCGAAGGCGCGATCGTGGCGGACGTGGACCAGTCCGGCTTCGACGAGCAGACCACCAGCGACACGACCCAGCGGCCGCGCACCCGCATGGACGGCGCAACCGGCCATGTCCTGGGGGTTCAGGGCGCCGGTATGGACACGAAACGCCTGAACGCCGCGATGCGCATCCTGCAGTCGGAACTGGAATTGACCGGGCAGCGGCTTTCGCTGGCCGACCACAGCGACCTGCTGGCCAAGCTTTACGAGGCCGTGGGTCCGGGCGGCATGCGCGTGGATACCGACGCGATGCTGAGCTTCAACCGGCAGTTGGCCGAGCGGATCGGACGGGCCAGCGCCTGATCGACCCTGAGGCCGACGTCGTCGCGCCGGCCACGGGAGAGCGCTTCAGTCGGTGCGGCGCGCCACACCGAGCGCCGCCGTACTTACAGCCGGGCGATGTCGGCGACCGTCGCGAACTGCGCCTTCAGGCTGGCCAGGAGGGCTAGGCGGTTGGCACGCACGCGAGCGTCCTCGGCATTGACCAGCACGCCATCGAAGAACGCGTCCACCGGCGCCTGCAACTGGGCAAGGCGCGTGAGCACGGCGGTGTAGTCGCCGTTGGCGCGGGGCCGGGCGGTGTCCGCCAGGGCGGCGTCCAGCGCGCGGGCCAGGTCGTGCTCGGCAGGCGATTCGAAGCAGGCCGGGTCGACGGCTCCGCCGGGCGCGGTCCCCGTCTCTTCCTCGGCCTTGCGCAGAATGTTCGCCACCCGCTTGTTGGCGGCGGCCAGGCTTGCCGCTTCCGGGCGGCGGCCGAATTCCGCCACCGCGCGCAGTCGGCGATCGAAGTCCGGCAGCGTGGCCGGCACTACGGCCAGCACCGCCTCGAACTGCTCCGGGGTGAACCCGAGCTCGGCGTAGTAGCCGCGCAGGCGGTCGAACACGAACTCCACCAGCTCCCCAAGCAGTGCAGCGCGGCGCGCGCCGGCATCGAACGCGGGCGGCTTGCCGTCCTTGCCGGGCTTGAGGCCCGCGGCGAGCGCCGTGTCTGGCAGCAACTCCAGCGCCTCGGCGAAGCTGGCGCGCAGGTCCAGTTCCAGGCCGGCCTCGACCAGCGTGCGGGCCAGCCCCAGGGCGGCACGACGCAGCGCGAAAGGATCCTTGTTGCCGCTGGGCTTCATGCCGACCGCGAAGATACCGGCGAGCGTATCCAGTCGCTCCGCTACCGCGAGCACCTGACCCACCGGGTCGGCCGCGATGGCATCGCCGGCGAAGCGTGGCTGGTAGTAGCTGTCCAGCGCTTGCGCCACCGCCGCGCCCTCATCCTGGCGCTGTGCGTAGTAGCGGCCCATCACGCCTTGCAGCTCGGGGAATTCGCCGACCATGCGTGTCAGCAGGTCGCACTTGGACAACGAGGCGGCCCGGGTCGCCGCACCGGCGTCGACGCCCACGCGGCTGGCGATGACGCGCGAGAGCTCGGCCACGCGCACGCTCTTGTCCCACAGGCTGCCCAGCGCCTGCTGGTAGGTGACGCTCTTCAGCGACTCCTGGTAGCTCGCCAGCGGCGTCTTGAGGTCCTCGTCCCAGAAGAACTTCGCGTCGGCGAAACGCGGACGGATCACCCGCTCGTAGCCCTTGCGGATCTCGGTCGGGTCCTTCGACTCGATGTTGGCGACACCGATGAAGCGCTCGGTGAGCGTGCCGGACGCATCGAACACCGGCACGAACTTCTGGTTGGTTTCCATGGTGGTGACCAACGCCTCGGGCGGCACCGCCAGGAACTCCCGCTCGAACGCGCAGGCGATCGCGGCGGGCCATTCGGTCAGGTTGGCGATTTCATCGAGCAGGGACTCGTCCAGGCGCGGCTCGCCGCCGGTCTGCGTGGCGACGCGTGCGACTTCGGCGCGGATGCGTTCGCGCCGTTCGCGCGGATCGGCCAGCACCTTGGCCGCGCGCAACGCGTCCAGCCAGCCGTCGGCATCGGTCACGTGCACGGGGTTCGGATGCATGAAGCGGTGGCCGCGCGACTTGCGCCCGCTCTTCAGGCCGAGCACTTCGCCGTCGATGATGTCGGCACCGTGCAGCATCACCAGCCAGTGAGCCGGTCGCACGAAGGCGTAGTCGTGGTCGGCCCAGCGCATCGGGCGCGGGATCGGCAGGCCCTTGAGCGCCTCCTCGACGATCTCCGGCAACAGCGCGGCCAGCGGCTGGCCCGGCTTGACCGCGCGGAACACGAACCACGCGCCCTTGTCGGTTTCCAGCTTCTCCAGCTGCGAAACCTCTACGCCGCAGGACTGCGCGAAGCCGGTCAGCGCCTTGGACGGCTGGCCCTGCGCATCCAGCGCGGCGTTCACCGCCGGGCCGCGGCGTTCGACGTGCTGCTCCGGCTGCGTGCCTGCAACCGCCGGCACATGGACGGCCAGCCGCCGGGGCGTGCAGTAGGCGCGCGCCTCGTCCAGCGCACCATCGATGCCGCGGCGGGAAAGGCCCTGCAGCACCCCGTCCAGGAACGACTGCGAGAGTTCGTCGAGCGCCCTGGGTGGCAGCTCCTCGGTGCCCAGTTCGATCAACAGCGACTTGGCGGCGCTCATGCGGCCTGCTCCTTCTTGACGTTCTTCAGGCCGGGAAAGCCGAGCTTTTCGCGCTGCGCCACGTAGGACTCGGCGACGGCGCGCGAAAGCGTGCGCACGCGCAGGATGTAGCGCTGGCGTTCGGTCACGCTGATCGCGCGCCTTGCGTCGAGCAGGTTGAACGTGTGGCTGGCCTTCATCACCTGCTCGTAGGCAGGCAGCGGCAGGCCGGCGGCGATCAGCTGGTTGGCGGTCGCCTCGCAGACGTCGAACCAGCGCAGCAGCTCCGGCACGTTGGCGTGCTCGAAGTTGTAGGTGCTCTGCTCGACCTCGTTCTGGTGGAACACGTCGCCGTAGGTGACGACCCCTCGCGGGCCGTCGGTCCAGATCAGGTCGTAGACGTTGTCCACATTTTGCAGGTACATCGCCAGGCGCTCGAGGCCGTAGGTGATCTCGCCGGTCACCGGCCGGCATTCCAGGCCGCCGGCCTGCTGGAAGTAGGTGAACTGGGTCACTTCCATGCCGTTGAGCCAGACCTCCCAGCCCAGGCCCCAGGCACCCAGCGTGGGCGATTCCCAGTTGTCCTCGACGAAGCGCAGGTCGTGAACCAGCGGATCGAGGCCCAGCTCCTTCAGCGAACCGATGTAGAGCTCCAGGATGTTCTCCGGGTTGGGCTTCATCACCACCTGGTACTGGTAGTAGTGCTGCAGGCGATTGGGGTTCTCGCCGTAACGACCGTCGGTGGGACGGCGCGAGGGCTGCACGTAGGCGGCGGCCCAGGGTTCGGGGCCGAGCGCACGCAGGAACGTCGCGGGGTGGAAGGTACCCGCGCCGACCTCCGTGTCCAGCGGCTGCAGGAGCACGCAACCCTGCGCCCCCCAGTAGCGGTTGAGGGTCTGGATCACGTCCTGGAAAGTGCGCGCGGGCATGGCGATCGGCCTTGCAACAAAGCGCGTTAGTATAGCCAAAGCCCGCGCCCGCACTGGCCCGGCGCCGCTCGAACGCACACGGGGGAGGCCCGTCCTCGATGGCCGCATCACCGCAAATCGCATCCCTGCTCGGTCGTCGCGGCCGACTCGGACTGGACGACGTGCTGGCCGCGCTGGTGGTCGACGGCTACGTCGCCGCCGACGACGCCAAGAACGTGCGGATGGGCGTCCGCGCCGGCCGCAGCACGGTTGAGCTGCATCCGCTGGTGCTGATCGCCAACGCCAAGCTGGCGAACCTGCGCGAGCCCGGGCGCCCGCTGAGCCTCGAGAGCCTGACCGAATGGCTCGCTGGCCAGGCGGCGCTGCCCTACCTCAAGATCGACCCGATGAAGATCAACGTGGCGGCGGTGACCCAGGTGGTCAGCCATGCCTACGCCACGCGCCACCGCATCCTGCCGGTGGCGGCGACGCCAGCGGAGGTCACCTTCGCCACCAGCGAGCCGTTCGATGCGGCCTGGGCGGGTGACCTGGCCCAGATGCTGCGCCGCGACGTGCGCCGGGTGGTGGCCAGCCCGCTGGACATCAACCGGTACCTGGCCGAGTTCTATGGCGTGCAGCGCTCGATCCAGATGGCGCAGGACGCCAAGGCCGCCGGCTACGACAGCTCGGCGGCGATCCTGAACTTCGAACAGCTCGTCGAACTGGGCAAGACCGGCGAGGTCGGCGCAGACGACCGCCACGTCGTGCACATTGTCGACTGGCTGCTGCAATACGCCTTCGAGCAGCGCGCCTCGGACATCCACCTGGAGCCGCGCCGCGAGGCGGGCCAGATGCGCTTTCGCATCGACGGCGTCATGCACAAGGTATTCGAGCTGCCGCCGCCGGTGATGACCGCGGTGACCGCGCGCATCAAGATCCTCGCGCGCATGGACGTGGCCGAGAAGCGGCGTCCGCAGGACGGTCGCATCAAGACCCGTTCGTCTGCCGGACGCGAGGTGGAGCTGCGCATCTCGACCATGCCCACGGCCTTCGGCGAGAAGGTGGTGATGCGCATCTTCGATCCGGACATCGTGGCCAAGGACTTTTCCCAGCTGGGCTTCTCGCCGGCGGAAGACGCGATCTGGCGTTCGCTGGTCGAGCGTCCGCACGGAATCGTCCTGGTGACCGGCCCGACCGGCTCGGGCAAGACCACCACGCTGTACTCCACGCTCAAGCACCTGGCGCGGCCGGAGCTCAACGTCTGTACGGTGGAAGACCCGATCGAGATGGTCAGCCCCGAGCTCAACCAGATGCAGGTGCAGGCATCGATCGAGCTGGACTTCGCCGCCGGCGTGCGCACGTTGCTGCGCCAGGACCCGGACATCATCATGATCGGCGAGATCCGCGACCTCGAGACCGCGCAGATGGCGGTGCAGGCCTCGCTGACCGGCCATCTTGTGCTCTCCACCCTGCACACCAACGACGCACCCAGCGCGGTGACCCGCCTGCTCGACCTGGGCGTGCCGCACTACCTGATCCAGTCCACGCTGACCGGCGTGGTCGCCCAGCGCCTGGTGCGCACGCTGTGCCCGCACTGCAAGCGCGAGGCACAGCAGGACCCGCACACCTGGACCGCGCTCACCCACGGCTGGACGCTGCCGGTCCCGGCCAGGGTGTACGAGCCGGTCGGCTGCCTGGAGTGCCGCAACACTGGATTCATGGGCCGCACGGGCGTCTACGAGATGCTCAGGATCAGCCCCCGCCTGCGCGGGCTGATCTCGGCCCAACTCGACTTGGCCAGGCTGGGCGAAGCCGCGCTGGCCGAAGGCATGCAGCCCTTGCGCATTTCAGCGGCCGCGCAGGTAGCCAAGGGCGTGACCACGGTGCAGGAAGTGCTGACCGTGTTGCCGCCCATCGAACACGAGAACCTGTCCTAGCTTCGGGCTATCCAGACGTCCATATGAAACCGATCCTGATCATCCGTACCGGCCGCGCGCCGGACGCCATCCGCGCACGCCACGGCGATTTCCCGCACTGGTTTCGCCTGTGCGCGGCGCTGTCGCCGGTGCGCCTGCAGGTCGTCGACGTCGCCGCGGGCGAGAGCCTGCCTTCGCCGAAGGACGTCGCCGGCGCGTTGATCACCGGTTCGGCGGCGATGGTCACCGAACGCGCCGCCTGGAGCGAGCGCACGGCCGGGTGGATCCGGGATGCCATGGACGCCCACCTGCCGTTGTTTGGCGTGTGCTACGGCCATCAGCTGATGGCGCACGCACTTGGCGGCCGCGTCGACTACCTGCCTGGCGGGCGGGAAATCGGCACACTGCCGATCGAGCTGACGCCGGCTGCCTGTCACGATCCGCTCACCGCGCGGCTGCCCGGCAGCTTCCGCGCCCACACCACGCACGAGCAAAGCGTGCTGGAGCCGCCATCGGGCGCGACGGTGCTTGCCCGCTCGGCGCGCGACCCGCACCACCTCCTCCGCTACGGGCCCAATGCAGTCAGCGTCCAGTTCCATCCGGAGTTCAATGCGGACGTGATGCGGGCGTACATACGCCGCAAGCGCGATGCGATGCACCGTGAAGGCAGCGATCCGCAGCAGATCTGGCGCGAGGTGGCGGCCACGCCGATCGCACGTCGGGTCATGCGCGGCTTCGGCCTGCGGCACGGGCTGAGCGTGGGCTGATCTCTCTGGTCGCTCGCGGCTGGACCGTCCGGCAGACCGGTCAGCGCAGCTTGGGCGGCAGCGGAAACGGCGTTACCTTCTGCCCATCGCCGGCCTCGCGAATCACCAGGGCGCCTTTGCGATCGACCTCTTCGATGCGCATGATCGATTGCATCGGCAGGTGAAGGACGCGGGTATCGGCAAATTCCTCGCGCAGGCGTTCCTCGGTGGGGTCGACCAGCAGCCCCGACCCAGCCGGCTCGAATACCAGCTCGCCCACTTCGGTGAAGCCCCATAGCGGGCTGGTGTCCACGTGCCGCGCATACAGCTCGTAGCACTTGCCCAGATGCAGGAAGGTGACCTTGTAGAGTTTCTTGGCGCGCATGTCGCGCAGTTTAGCCGCGCAGGCGGCGCGCGATCGCCTCGCGCGAGAACAGCGCGAACAGCATCCCGAACAGGAATCCGGCGATGTGCGTCCACCACACGACCGCGCCATAGCTGGGCCCGGCGTAGCTGAAGAGCAACTGCAGCAGCACCCATATGCCGATCAGCAGGTAGGCCGGCACGCGCACGAACTCGAGGAACAAGCCCAGCGGCAATACCAGGCCCAGCCGCGCCCGCGGGAACAGCGCCGCGTAGGCGCCCAGCACCGCCGACACCGCGCCGCTGCAGCCGATGATCGGCAAGCGCACGCCCGCCAGCGTCAACGCACCGACCAGATTGGCCACGATGCCGCCAGCGACAAACAGCGAAAGGAAGCGCGCCGAGCCCAGCGTACGCTCCGCCGGCAGCCCGAAGATCACCAGGAAGAGCAGGTTGCTCAGCAGATGGATCCAGGCCACATGGATGAAGAGCGCGGTGAAAAGGCGCAACAACGCCGGGTCGCCCAGCTGCCGCCAGAACGCTTCGCGGGTGTCGAAGATGTTGGCGGGGATGGTGCCCCACTCCAGCAGAAACGAGATCCGCTGTGGCGGCGGCATCAGCGCAAGCGCGACAAAGCTGGCCACGCACAGGAGCACGAGAAGCAGCGTCGCCCATTGCGTGGTTGAGCGCCGCCGGGTTTCCACATGGACGAACAAGGCGGCGTCTCCCTCGGCGCGGCGTCGTGTCTCCACGCATCATAGAGGTACGGCTGGAAAGTTGACCGTGTCCCGGGCGATTTCGCTGGAGCGGCGCAGCGCAACATCCGCGACTGCGAGAGAAGTCACACGAACCACTCCTCCGCCCTCAAGCGTCGCGAGAGCTCTCGTGGCAGCGCACCTGTGCGCGACTGCGATGCCGGGGCCGCGGGGACCGGTAGGAAGGGCCCAACCCTGCCGCGTTCGACACCGTGACGTGCGTGGCAGGCAGGCCCGCTCATGCCAGCGCACGGACGCGGCGCGGGCATCGGATGGATTCCAGCCCGCACAGCGTGGCGGTGGATCCCGGGCCGCAGCTGGCGGAAGCGCTCAGGTCCCCCGCGACCGCGGCGTTGGACGG